>CAYLHT010000001.1:0-18568 GCA_964383765.1 uncultured Gammaproteobacteria bacterium
GGCTTCGCACGGGTTCTGTGTAGGGTGTGGTTTGTCGCCGATAACCCCGGCCGCGGCGAACATTCCGTCCCCATCGAGGCCAGCCCGGAAAGGCAATTTGAGCAGGTCGCCCAGCCGACGCATTTTATTGCCGAATGGGCATGATTAAGTACAAGCCGTCCTGGTGCTTTGGTCGACGAATCACGGCTGGGGCTTGGTTGTTGGTGAGATGGAGCTCAACCTCGTCGCCACTAAAACTTGAGAGTCCATCAATCAGATACCGGTGATTAAAAATTATTTCAACCTCTTGGCCGGTGATGGTGCCGTTCACGTCGGCTTGGTGTTCACCCAGCTGGGCATTGGCGGCCGCGATCGTAACTTTTTTGTCGCTTGGGTGAATTGAGAGGGTGATGTCGTTAATTCCGGGTTTGCAGAACAGGCTGGCTGCCCGGATGTTGGCCAAAAATTCTTCGCGCGGCAGGGTGGCTGTGGTGAGGGATTCGGAAGGAACGATTTGTTGATAGTCGGGATACTGGCCATCAATCACGCGTGAAACCATCTCGACTTCGGGCCAGCGACACCGGGCATGATTGTCCCCCAGCGCCAGCGCCACCTCGGTTTCATCGCGGGGCAATAGCCGTAAAAGCTCGTGAATGGTCCGGCTGGGAATAATGGCTTTGGTGGTGCCCTGGGCGGCGCTGGTGAGTTTGGTGTGGCGTTCCGATAGTCGGTAGCTGTCGGTCGCCGCGATAGTGAGTGTGTCGTTATTCACCTGACAAAACACTCCGGAAATTTCCGGTCGGGACTCGTCGTTCGCGGCCGCAAACACGGTTTCGCTTATGGCCGCGTACAGGGCGCTCGAGGGAAGTTTTACTTCAACCACTTCAGTGGGTTGCGGCAAAACCGGGAAGTCGTCGGCCGGGACGCCTTTGAGGGTGGTGGTTGAGTGGCCGGAGGAAATCTCTAGCCCCTGGTCGGTCGTGGTTAGGGTGACTTTCTCGTGGCCCAGGAGCGTAATAAAGTCACTCAACACGCGACTCGGCACCGTGTACCGTCCTTCGTTTTCGACTTTGGCTCGCATGGAAACAGTGACGGCCACCTCGAGGTTGGTGGTTTGAAGTTGCACGCCGCCCTTGTCAGCGATCAACAAAACATTGTGAAGAATTGGCAGGGCCACGTTTTTACTTGCCACCCGACTGACGACGGCGAGGGCCTGGGCAAAATTCTCTTGTGTACAGGTAAATTTCATAATGACTTTATAAACTAACAGTAGTAGTAGCGCGGTGGATTGTCGGGATAAGTGACATCTCGAAAAGTTTTTTGAGAAACCCTTAAGAAATCTCGACGAGTCTCACAATTTTTTCTTCGCCGCCGCCCACACATCTCTTTGGATAACGTGCGCGGTGTGTGCATGAACCCAGACGACGACCACCGAACACCCGCCCTGCCCACACTCTTTCCAAAATTTTCCCGAACCCTATTCCCGCGCCACCCACACGCATCACACACAGTTATACACTACGCGCCGTACAGCTTTTGTTTAATCAACTCAATGTCTTGCTTCAATTTATCATTCACCGACAACGACGAGGTGATTTTGGTCACGGCGTGCATGGCGGTGGTGTGGTCTCGTCCCCCCAATTCATGCCCAATGGCCGGAAAGGAGGCGTGGAGCTCTTCGCGCAGGATAAACATGGCGACTTGGCGCGGCTCAACCAGCTCTTTTTTGCGACTGGCACCAGACAAATCATCAATCGTCACATCAAAAAACTGGGCCACGGTCGCGACCACCTGTTTGGGCGTTAACCCGCCCCGGCGCTGGCCCTGGGCTAGGCTACCCAATAACGACCGCACGCTTTCAAGCGAGGGCTGGGTGTGGTTGAGGTTGTGGAAAGCCACAATTCTGTTGAGGGCCCCCTCAAGTTCGCGCACATTGCTTTGGACCGCCCCGGCCACGAACTGCAAGATTTCGCGCGGCAGCTGGTATCCGCGCTCCCGGCACTTGGCCTCGAGAATAGCAATCCGCGTTTCGAGATCCGGCTGAGCAATGTCGGCGATCATGCCCCACTCAAAACGGGACACCAGTCGCGCCTCAAGCGCCGGAATTGATTTTGGGGGCCGATCTGAGGTCACGACGATCTGTTTGTTGGCCTGGTGCAGCGCGTTGAAGGTATGGAAAAACTCTTCTTGGGTTCCCTCCTTACCCGACAAGAACTGAATATCATCAATCAGCAGGGCATCAACGCCCCGGTAGAAATTTTTGAATTTTTCTATGCCGCCCCGTGAAACCGCCTGGACAAACTCATTGGTAAAACGCTCTGACGACACGTACATAACCTTCTTACTCTTGTCGCGCGCCAGAATTTCATTCCCAATCGCCTGCATCAGGTGAGTTTTGCCGAGACCAACGCCCCCGTAAATAAACAAAGGGTTGTAGACCGAGCCGGGTTTGTCGGCGACCGCTCGGGCCGCGGCTCGGGCCAACTCGTTGCCCTTGCCGACCACGAAATCATCAAAGGTGTAGCGTGGGTCAAGCCCGCTGGTCGAGGGCGCTGAAGGCCGGGCAGCGGGAGCGGCCGCCGCGGGGGCGGGCGCCTCGGCCACGACTCCGGCGGGGGCTTTATGGGTTTCGACGCGGTACTCAACCTGGGCGATTTTCGTAGCCGAAGCGTTGCGGAGCGCTTGAAGAATTGCGGAATGGTACTTGGTTTCTAACCAGGCCTTCGTGAAACCGTTCGGAACGCCAACTACGACGCGCTGCTCGTCAGCCGCCGCCACAAACGTGTTTTTAAACCAGGTCGTGAAATTCGCCTTACTAATCAATAACTCTAGCTCACCGAGTGCAGCCTGCCAGAGTTGATCGTTAGTCATTGTTTGGAAAATATTTTCACGGAAACCAATAATAGCATAATCCACAAGCATAAAAAATGGCCAACCTTAGCCAAAAAGTGTAAATCTTGTGGAATAAATGTGGATTTTTCCACACCCCACAAAAAACATTCCGAGAATTGACCGGAGAGGCGAACACTGGTACGCTTAGGCCGATTTTCCTATGCCAAAGCGAACCTATCAACCAAAGAAACGCCGCCACAGCCGCGTCCACGGGTTTCGAAAACGTCAGCGTCGCCCGACTGGTCGCCGTGTCTTGCGTCGCCGCCGACAAAAGGGTCGCTACCGACTGAGCGTCTAGGCGTGGCCAAGACATCATCACGGCTACGCACCCGCGGTGATTTTCAAACCCTGTTCAAACGCGGACAGCAGGTCCGTGGCCGATTCCTGATCATGCGCCGCCGGCCAAATCAGAAGTCACAAGATCGTTTCGGCTTCATCATTAGCACCAAAACCGCCAAGCGCGCCGTCGACCGCAATCTGATCAAGCGCCGCCTCCGAGCCATCACCGCCCAGCTTCCCAAATCCGCCCCGGCGGCCCAAGACATCGTTATCACTGCCCAACCCGCCAGCCTGACCGCCACCTTTCAAGAGCTTCAACACGAAGTCCAGACACTTTTCTCAAGCCATGCGACGTCTCGTCGTTACCCTCATTAATCTCTATCAGCAGACGCTGTCACCCGACCACGGATGGCGTCATCGGGCCGGCCTGCCTGGAGCCTGTCGGTTCTACCCGAGCTGTTCGGAATACACAAAGCAAGCCATTGTAGGCTTTGGTGTAGTCCGCGGCACCTGGCTGGGCCTGAAGCGCATCATCCGCTGTCACCCCTGGAGCCGCGGCGGCGTTGATCATGTCCCCGCCCACGTATGAGCTGGTTTGATGTGGTCATCTACAACCCAATTCTGAACGCGCTGTTATATTTGCAACGCGCCCTGCCCGGACACGACATGGGCCTCGCGATCGTGATCCTAACCTTAGCGATCAAAGGCATTTTCTACATCCCCTCACTCTCCGCCATCCGCTCCTCGCGTCAAATGCAAGGCCTACAACCGAAACTCAAAGATCTCCAAGAGAAATACAAGGACGATCGCGAGGCTCTAGCCCGCGAGCAAATGAAGCTGTACAAAGACAGCAAGGTCAACCCGCTATCATCGTGTCTGCCGCTGATCGTTCAGCTCCCCTTCCTGTACGCACTGTACCGAGTCTTTTTCAATGGTCTCCATGCCGACAGTCACGGGTTCTTAGTCGCCAGCCAACTCAAGCACGTCTACCCGGCGTTGCGTAGCTATTTTGAAACGACGCCGCTGCACACGACCACCATTGGCGGCCTCGACCTCGGCAGAGCCCATAACATCGTGCTCGCGGTCCTTGCCGCGGCCAGTCAATTCTGGCAAACGCGCATGTTAGCGCACCCGAAGGAACCGAAAACCAAGGAAGCGCGAGATGAAGCCATGACCAGCGCAATTAATAAGCAAGCGATGTACCTCTTCCCATTACTGACCCTATACATTTCCTACAAATTTGCAGCCGGGCTGGCACTCTACTGGCTCGTCTCGACCCTGTTTACCATTGTCCAACAGTATATTTTCCTGCGGCGGCATCCGCTGAGCCCGAAACCAGCCGAGCCACCCCATGCCGCAACCCCGTAACCCACTTCACCTACCAGTTCGAACGGCTAGCGGCCAGAAGCTGGGCGCCGTTGTCGACATCACGATTGACGCCGACACCCACAGCGTCTTGACCTATCACGTCAAACCCAACCGGCTGGTACCGGATGTGATGGCGACACCACTCCTGATTGATCGTAGTCAGGTGCTTGAGATTACCGACACCGAAATGGTCGTTGACGACAATGTTGAACGCCGCCCAGCAAGCCAAACGGCGCCGCTAGCGAGCACCTAAACGAATCTGTGCCAATCGTCCCCGACCGCGGTGCGTGAGTCGGATATTGAGGTGCCGACCCCACGCCACCCGTCCCAAACGTTCCGGCCACTCAATCAACAGCAGGGCTGACGGGTCAGCCACCAACTCGTGAATTTCCAGGGCCGCACGCTCGCGGTCGTGTCGAACGCGGTACGCATCAATGTGCACCAGCCGCCTCCAGTTTTTTCGTTTCAGTGGATAGTGTTGCACCAAAGTAAAGGTGGGGCTGTTCACGCGCGCCCGCACACCCAACCGCCGAGCGGCCGCCCGCGTCAGCGTGGTTTTTCCCGCCCCCAGCGGCCCGCGCAATAACCATACATGCGGCACATCAGCTTGATTGATGAGCCGTTCCGCTAGCCGGGAGACCGCCGCCACGGTTGACAGACGTATTGAGGTTCGGTAGAGTCGTTGGTCAGCTTGATGTCTTCCTTTAGTCATGAACTCCGTTGTATCACCGATTGAACAAGCCGTCGAGTTTTTGAAAGAAGCTCGGCGCCCATTAGTATTGGTTCATCACGCCGCCACCCTGGATGTCTTGGCGGCCGGGCAGGCCCTGGCTCGGGCTTTGACCGCGGATCACCCCGGCACGACTCTAGTGGTCTTGCCCAGTACGCCACCCGCCAATGCCGAAGCCGTGCCGAGTTTAGTGAACGCGGTTGATCGTGTCCCGCCCGCTCGCGACTTCGTGATTAGCGTCGACACGCGCCGCGTTCAGGTCGATAGCCTCAGTTATGATGTCCAACCGGGCAGGCTGGAGATTCACCTCATGCCCAAGGCCGGTACCTTCCAGTCGACCGACGTGGCCACGCCCACCTCGCAGTTTTTCTTCGACCATCTGGTGACGATCAATGTCAACCAACTCAGCGATCTTGGCCCGGAGGTTGAGCAGCAACGCGACTTTTTTTACCACACCCCGACACTCAATCTAGATTGTCGGCCCAGCAACAAACGGTTTGGTCATGTCAATCTGGTTGATTTGACGACTTCGGGTGTATCTGAAATTGTGGCCGAGCTACTCCACGCCCTCCAAGCCGGCAAAATCGAAAGTACAGTCGCCGAGACGCTCCTGACCGGAATTATTTCGGTGACCAACGGTTTTCAGGGCGACCAGGTTAACCCACGCACCCTGATGGCCGCCTCGCGGCTGATGACCGCCGGCGCCAAACGCGAAGAGATTGTCCGACGGCTCTATCAAACGAAAACCGTTCCGCAGTTACGACTATGGGGGCGGGCCTTAGCGAATCTGCAGTCGGCTGACCGCGATCAGCTGATATGGGTCAGCATCCGGGATCAGGACCTGAAGCAGGCGGGGGTCCAGCCCCAGCACGTCAGCGGACTTGCACACGAGTTGTTATCGAGCGCCCCGGCCGCCTCCTTCGCGTGCGTCTTCCTTGAAACCCCGCCCAGTATTGCCGTGACCGTGATTCAACGACCCGACGCACCCCAACCAATTTTGCCTGACAACCTGACTCCCAGCGGACCGCACCAGTTCACCGGACAAATGAGCGGTGCCCTGAACGCAGTTGAACAGCAGATCATCGGTAGCTTGCGCGCATCCCTAAACTAAACACAACTGCAACCCGGCCGCCAGTTTGCTATACTGTCAGTATGGTTGCCAATCCTCCTCACGTCGCCACGCCGGAAGTTGAAGAGGCGCTGCGAGAAAAAATGGCGCAAATTGCGCTCAAAGAGAAAGAACGTCAGACCCAGGTTCGGGCCGACGCGCTTGGTCTGGCCTACATTGATCTGATCGGATTTCCGATCGGACCGGAGACCATTTCAGTCTTAACGAAAGAGCAAGCCCAACAACTCCAGGCCGTCTGTTTTCTACGGACCAGTAACCAGATCCGCTTAGGCGCGGTTGACCCAACCACCACCGACGTTCAAGCCGAGGTCGATCAACTGAACCGCAAGTACCACGCCAACGTCGAACTCTACGTTATTTCCGAGCATAGTTTTCAAACCGCCCTGCGGCTGTACGATCGTTTACCGAAAATGATCGTGACCACCAGCGACGTGTCACTGGCCGAGGCCGACCTCCAACGCTATCGACAAGAAGTTCAGGACATTCGGCAACTCAACGACCACATGGCGAATGCGTCCATGTCGGACGTCTTCACGATTTTACTGGCCGGCGCGATTACCTCACGCGCGTCCGACATTCACATTGAAGCCGAGGCGACCGAAGTTCGAGTTCGTTACCGCATCGACGGCGTGCTCATCCCAGTCGCTTCAATTCCTGCCGCGCGCTGGCCGCGGGTGATCGCACGGATAAAGTTGCTGGCCGGATTAAAACTCAACATTACTTCCACGCCCCAAGATGGCCGCATTAGTGTGAGCCTGCCGGACGACAAACTGGACATTCGTGTGTCCACCCTGCCAACCGCTTTTGGGGAAAGCGTGGTGATGCGGCTGCTGCGCGCCTCCACCTCGGCCATTGATTTCAAACAACTTGGGCTGCGTGGCCGCGCCTTTGAAGTCTTGAAAGAAGAAATGGAGAAGCCGAACGGCATGGTGATTATCACTGGGCCGACCGGTTCTGGTAAAACGACCACCCTGTATGCAATCTTGAATCAGCTCAACCATTCGGACAACAAGATCATCACGCTCGAAGACCCGATTGAATACAAAATTTCCGGCATCAACCAGAGTCAGGTCGATTGGGCAAAGGAGTATACCTTTGCCAAAGGTTTGCGGTCGATTTTGCGCCAAGACCCAGATATTATCATGGTCGGCGAAATTCGCGATCTCGAAACCGCCGACACTGCCATTCAAGCTGCGCTAACTGGGCACCTCGTCCTATCAACGGTTCACACCAATGACGCCGCCGGCGCGGTTCCCCGCTTCTTATCGATGGGATCAAAACCATTTCTCTTAGCGCCGGCGCTGAATGCGATCGTAGCCCAACGCTTGGTCAGACAAATCTGCCCGGACTGCGTGGTCGATGATTCACTCGACACGGCCACCCTCGAACACGTGGTGCGATTATTGTCATCCATCCCCGTCACCTCTGGTCACCGCGTCGAAATCCAGAAGAGTATGCAATTTAAAAAGGGTGGCGGTTGCGAGACCTGCCACGGACTCGGCTACCTCGGCCGGATTGGAATTTTTGAAGTGTTGCAAGTCAATCAAGAAGTCGAAAAAGCCATTCTGGGCGGCACAGTCAGTGAATACCAAATGCGTGATATCGCCGAACATCAGGGCATGATCACCATGGTCCAGGACGGCTTGTTGAAAGCCTTGGACGGCATCACAACCGTTGAAGAAGTCTTCCGGGTAGCGCAGTAATCTCAAGACAAGAAAAACAGCCCTGGTGATGACACACAGGGCTGAGTTGAACGCCGGACCCTAGTCCGGCACGTGCTCAGCCACGGTGATCGGTGGCTGCAGGCTGCCCTGACAGTGGCGCACACCATCGCGGTCGAAGTGACTCGCCACGACAACCTGCTCGTCTTGCGAGACCAGCGGGAAGTTACCTTCGCATTCCGAACATGTTCCCATACTGAAACCCTCCGTGGTAGGGGTGGGACTACACTGAATCGCGAAAAGGGCCGAACAACCCTAATTCATCCCGCTCGAAACGTCAAGTGAACCGGGGTTGGCTTATAATTCCACCAATCGCCGTCTCGCCTCGGCCAGTTTTTGTCGTTCACCCTCGACTACCGCCACCGGCGCATGATCAACGAATTGCTGATTATTGAGTTTCTGTTCAATTGCGGCAATGTATTTTTCCAAAGACTGTTTTTCTTTCACGCGCCAGGATTCGTAGCGTCGAATAAACTCGGACTGGGCCTGGAAGCGAATATCACCAAGTGAAATGTCGCTGTACCCACTCGTCACCGTCAACCGATCTGTTGACTCTGCCGCCACGCCAGACAACGACTTCAATAGTGCCGGGTCAATGTCGTCTGCGCCGACGTACCGCATGGGCGCTCCAGCAGGTAAATCACTGTGTGCTTTAAAGTTCCGAAGGGCCACCACTGTTTTTTGAAGTGATAAGAAACTCTTCACGGACGGAGAAATTTTCGTCGTCTTACTACGCGGCCAGGGTTCAACCATCAGCATTGCGTCCGGGTGTACCATCGACCAAATATGCTCAGTGATAAACGGCATGAACGGGTGTAACAGTTTTAGCACCGTTTCGAGAACATCGTAGAGCAGCGCTGGATTTGGTTGAACTTTGCTGGCCTCAATGTACCAGTCTGCACAGTCGTGCCAGAGGAAATCGTAGAGTTCTTGTCCAGCGGCGGAAAAATCAAACTCGCGAATGTGTTTGGTCACTTTCGAAACGAGCACGTTGCGTTGATAATCAATCCAACGATCGGCAGCAGTTTGCAGTATGACTTTTGCTTTTGGTCTCGGCCGGGACAAAATGTAGCGTGAAACGTTCCAGAGCTTGTTCGCAAAATTTCGGAACGACTCAATTTTCTTATCGTAAATTCTAAAATCCTGACCCGGTGAATTACCAACAATTAAACTCATCCGCACCGCATCCATTCCATATTTCTCAGCGATCGGTAATGGATCAATTCCCGTACCCTTTGACTTGGACATCTTCTTGCCATCTTCGTCGAGAATGAGTCCATGCAAATACACCGTTTTGAAGGGAACTTCTTTACGGAAGTACAGCGAAAACATGATCATCCGAGCCACCCAGAAAAACAGAATGTCCCAACCGGTTTCCATGACCGTGGTCGGGTGGAAAGTTTTGAGATCCTTTGTCGCTCCGGGCCAGCCCAATGTCGAGAAGGTCCACAACCCAGACGAGAACCAGGTATCAAGGGTATCATCATCTTGAACCCAGCTCGGACCAGGCTTCGTCACTGAAACTTTTGGATGCTGATGTTGCTTATCCGACTTTTCATACCACACCGGCAAACGATGGCCCCACCAAATTTGTCGCGAAATATTCCAATCCCGAATATTTTCCATCCAGTGAAAATAGACCTTGGCATAACGTTCCGGCAGAATTTTGATTTTACCCTTACGCACCGCGTCAATTGCGGGTTTGGCAAGTTCTTTCATACGCATGAACCATTGCAGTGACACCAGCGGCTCAATTGGTGTTTTGGTACGTTGGCAGAATCCGATAGCGTGGATGTAATCTTCCTCTTTTTCGAGCTGACCTGCATTCCGCAACTGTTCCACAACCTTATTGCGCGCCTGTTCCGTGCTGAGACCAGTAAACTCCGAACCAGCTGCATCAGTCATCTTGCCATCAAATCCGATCACCTGAATCTGTTCGAGTTGGTGATCTTTACCTAAATCAAAATCCAATGGATCATGGTTGGGCGTGACCTTGACCGCGCCGGTGCCGAAATCTTTGTCGATTCGTGCGTCCGCAATGATCGGGATTTCACGATTGACGATTGGCAAACGAACCTTTTGACCGATGAGCTTGGAGTATCGCGAGTCTTTTGGGTTGACCGCCACCGCGGTATCGCCGAGCATGGTTTCCGGGCGTGTGGTCGCGACCGTGATGTGACCGGAGCCGTCGATCAAGGGGTAGTTGATGTACCACAATTTTCCCGGCACGTCTTGATGATCAACCTCCAAGTCTGAAATGGCGGTTTGGCAATCGGAACACCAGTTGATAATTCGTTCGCCGCGGTAGATGTAGCCGTCTTTATGTAACTTCACGAACGCGGCTTGGACCGCCGTGGTGAGTTGCTCATCCATGGTGAACCGCTCACGCGACCAGTCGGCCGAGGCGCCCATGGCCTTAATTTGTTCGACAATGCGCCGACCGTATTTTTCCTTCCATTCCCACACTCGTTTCAAAAATTTTTCGCGCCCCAGTTTTTGCCGGTCGACACCCTCTTTCCGCAGCTCACGCTCAACCACAACCTGGGTGGAAATGGCGGCGTGATCAGTCCCCGGCAACCACAACGTTCGATATCCAGCCATCCGGTGGTAGCGAATCAGAATGTCTTGAATGGTCATGCCGAGCGCGTGTCCGAAATGCAGCTCACCGGTAATATTCGGCGGCGGCATCGAGATCACGAACGGCTTGGAGCGTTTGCCCGGAAGTTTGTCCGGATTGAAATAGCCGGACGCTTCCCAGCGGCGATAAATGTCGGACTCGACTTCGGCTGGGTTGTAAGTTTTCGATAACTCGGGCATAGCGGTAAGACCTTAGTATAACACGCAGCGGCATAGAACGTTCCTCTCCCTGGAAGGGAGAGGACAGGTGAGGATGGAAAGACATTGACAAGAACAACAATCTGATCTAGTCTCACCCACGTGGCTTGGCACCATCTCAGGCATGCCACGCCTTTTTACGTTAACCCAATACACCCCAGTTCGCCGAAAACTCCGCCGACAATCGACTCAAGCCGAGGTAGCTTTATGGAACTTTCTGCAGAGCCGAAGATTTCATGGGTATAAGTTTCGTCGTCAGCACAGTATTGGTCGCTACATCGTCGACTTCTTTTGCACCGAATTACTGTTAGCAATTGAGGTGGATGGTGTGACGCATCTCGAGCCCGAACGTATCCGTCACGACCAAATACGACAACACTGGCTTGAAGATCATGGCGTCCGCGTGATCAGGTTCACAGACAATGAAATTCTGTCTGACCCTGAATTAGTTTTACAGCAACTCAAACAATACATCGACTCCTCCCACCCCTCCTCTCCGAGGAGGGCATAACCTTTTCATCAAGTTCCTCTCCTTGGAAAGGAGAGGACAGGTGAGGATGGAAGAGCATTGACAGGCCCACGTTTAAAGCGTAGGGTCGATGAGAATTCCGTTCCCAATCTGCGCTCGATCCGTGGAGGAACAATGGCGACGCAAGCCGAAGCACGTCAACGTGCCCAAGATATGCTCATTCGTGAGATCATCGCTCGGCAACTCGGCATCACGGTTCAACAGCTCACCAACCTGACGCCCCTTGGCGAGAAGGTCTGGGCCATCACCGCCGAGGCGGAAGAGAAGTTGGGCAGGCTCTTGCCCGCCGGCAAAGTGCTGACCCAATCAACCGACGCGGCCGCCCTGATCAGCGCCTTCCAAGACCCAGGTTGACCGCCGCGCCATTTCACCCAGTCTCGATTCTGAGCCTGGGGTTTTCTGTCTACCGGATGATTGACAGACGACCCACCATCTGTTAAGGTCGCGCGCAACAGGCGGACAACCACCGGAGGAACGGACCTTGAAAAAACGGCACAGACGCAGCGCCCGCTCTGAGCGACGATTTGTTGCTCCCCATTGGCGGCAGATGGTCGACGTCTTCATCCGAGTACTCGAGCAGAAACACCCCTACACCAAGGGCCATTCGCAGCGAGTCCAAGCATTGATGTTGCGCTTGGCCAAGCCGCTCCACTGGAATGCATTCCAGACACAGTGTGCTTCAGTCGCGGCCCTCCTGCATGACATCGGCAAGATCATCGTCGAATTGTCCACGCTCAACAACCACTCCCACACGCTTACCCCGGATGAACAGGAGGAGTTGGCTGATCATCCCTACACCGGCGCTCAGATGGTGGCCGGGCTGTTCCCGACCGAAGTCGGACTCGGCATCCTGCAGCACCATGAACGCTGGGACGGTCAAGTCACGGGCCGGCATCGCGGGTACCCGCTCGGCTTACGGGGGCGGGAGATCAGCCCGATTGCCCGTGCCATCAGCGTGATCGACGCTTACGACGCCATGACGACCAAGCGTACCTATGCTGATCCGATGCCGGTCAGTATGGCGCTCGAACGCCTGACCGCCGAAGCCGGAACGCATTTCGACCCGAAGATGGTCAACGCCTTCGTGAAGATGATGAAGTCCAGACGCCATTCTCGCCCCTGAGGCAGCACCTCGGGGCGTTTTCTTTACACCAATTCCCAATTCGGATCGGCTTTGATCTTTCGCCAGGGCGTAAAATCTTTTTTGGCCGCGCGGAACGCCCCGGCCATCGCGATCATCACACCGTTGTCCATGCACAAGTTTAGCGCGGGTTGAATGTACCGCACGCTTGGCAACGTCTTAGCAATTGCCGCACTTAAATTTTTCCTGAGCAGCGCGTTAGCCGCCACGCCGCCACCAAGCAACACGGTTTTGGCATGCACATGTTCAGCCGCCCACAACGTTTTCTTGATCAGCGGTTCAATTGCCGCCGTCTGAAAACTCGCGGCCATGTCATCAATCACCTTTGGCGTCTCGGAAACCTTCCGCAACATATACAGTACTGAAGTTTTTAAGCCCGCGTAGCTAAAATCCAAATCTTTCGTTTTCATGAGCGCCCGCGGAAAAGCAAATCGAGCGGAATCGCCGAGCACAGCGCGTTGAGAAATTTCCGGTCCGCCCGGATACGGTAAGTGGAATAATTTCGCAACTTTATCAAACGCTTCACCCACTGCATCGTCGAGTGTCCGACCTAAGAGCGTGTAGTCACCAAGCTTCTTGACCCAAATCAATTCAGTGTGCCCGCCGGAAACAATCAGAGCCACAGCCGGAAAGCGAATGTGTTTCGCTTCAGTCGACGCCCAGTTGCTCGCAATGTGACCCTCAATGTGGTTCACTCGCACCAATGGTTTTTTTAGGGTGTAACTAATCGTGCGGGCGGTTTCAACGCCGACCAACAAAGCAGTGTTCAGGCCCGGCCCGGCCGTGACCGCAATCGCGTCAATATCGTCCCAGCTCACACGCGCTTTTTTCAACGCCGCAGTGAGTGTGGGAATAATCGTCACTGCGTGTTCCCGCGCCGCCACCTCCGGCACCACCCCACCGTATTTTCGGTGAATCAAAACTTGTGAAGCCGCAGTTTGAGCCTCAATCCGAAATCGACCGCGAGTGTAGCTAACGATTCCAATGGCGGTATCGTCGCAGGAGGTTTCGATGCCGAGAATTCTCATTGTGGAGACTTTATCATAATCCTTGACATAAATATTAATTATTGGTAAGAGATCCACTACGCCCTTTTCACATTCACCCTACGGAGAGGAGGAGTGCTGATATGCGCCCTGTCATCAGTCGCAACATCTGGGGAGCTTTCTGGGGAGGAGTTCTGGGTATTTTGGCGTGTGGCCTGTTTACCCCCTGGTTGCTCCCGATCGGCTGTTTGACCGGAGCAACGCTGGGCTTCTTCTACGATACCCAGCTTCAGACCACCGGTCGGGTCCTGAAACGAGCAGCGGCCAGGTTGGCGACGGCCCGTTGGTCCGACCTCAACCCCTTGGCTGGTCTGAACGATGACGTTCAGCGAACCAGGGAAGAATTCGACCGCTGGTATCACGCTCATCGCTACCACCCAGTTGGGCTACTGCAACGGTGGTCGATCGGTGCCTTTGTCGCCTTCCAGATCGTGACACTCGCCACCGTGTTCACCATCTCCAAGCCATATGAGAAGTTCAACGCATTCATATGGGTCTCGGCGGTGGTGCTGGTGCTCTACCTTTTGGCGTCCGTGCTCTCACCGTTCTGTTTTGGGACCACGTACGCTAGCTTCAGAAGCCGACGTTACAAGGTCAAGCAACTTCGACGGTTTGTGAGACTGGGTAAGACCAAATTCTTCGGGTATTGCATGTACCTGCAGATCAGGAATGCATTGGCCCTGACCGCGATCGGCACATGCGCGCTAGCGATAACCATCATCTTCGGCCTCGGCTTCGTTCTCACCGTGGTCGTGCCGATCGGCCTGGCCGCCATCGGTCTGCGGATGGCCAAGAAGGTCGCACTCATACCCCAGTACGCATTGTGTCTGAGCACGACGATGGTAGTCACCGGCCTGTCAGCCTGGCTGTTCCATCGGGCCTTGCACGGCACCGGACTGTGGCTGATCGCGCTGGCCACCGGTTGCCTCTCAGCCCTGGTCACCGAGTCACTTCGTCGATCACTCGCGCGCGCCGTACCTTGGATGGGGCGACAGAAGGTGATGACAGAGTATTTTTCAGATCTCGTGGGACCCCACTGGGACGCCTTGACTGGTTTGGGAGGAAGACTGCTCCAGACAGCATTCGATATCGGCCCCGTGGAACCTTAGTGATTGTGGCACCGTTAGACAGCGGTGCCTTTTTCTTACTACATTTTCGAAGAACTACTTAAACTTATGTTCCAACCCACGATTATACAATCCAATGATGCCCCGACAACTGCGAGGCCATCAGTAAGAACATCGCCGACAGAAAACCAGTCCAGCGCGCCATCTTGCGTGGGCTTAACAATAACTCATCCTGCGGTAGCTTGATCTTCGTCGACCGAAACCAGATCGACCAGATCCACCATCCGGCTAGCACCGATTCCCACCCAGCGCCCCCAATTTTGTTTTGTTGTTTATAGAGGTCCGGGTAATTATCTTTTAGTCGCTGGTTATATTGACGCTGAAACACGAGGTAGAGCCCCCCGAATCCCGCGCCGAGGATGTAGCCAGAAATCACCAGCACCTGGCGAATCTCGACGGTCATCGCTTCTTCTCTCCACTCTGGCCGCGCCCATGCTTGCGGAGCGCGTCACGCAGTAGCCACTCAATTTGTCCGTTCAAACTCCGCAACTCGTCGTCAGCCCAATGTTGCAAGGCCTCAAACGTCTTGTGATCAATCCGGAGCAGGAACGATTTGTGCTCGTTCTGAGCCATGGTCCCCCGCCTGGGTTACTGGTAGATACTACCGGTATTGACGACGGGCTGGGCGTCGCGATCGCTCGTCAGCACGACCAGCAAGTTGCTGACCATCGAAGCTTTGCGCTCCTCGTCGAGCGTCACGACGTTATCCTTTTCCAATTTGTCCAAGGCCATCTGGACCATGCTGACCGCGCCTTCAACGATCCGCTGTCGGGCGGCAATAATGGCGTTGGCTTGCTGGCGTCGCAACATGGCGCCGGCAATTTCCGGCGCGTAGGCTAAGTGCGAAATCCGCGCTTCGACAATTTCAATTCCAGCCTTAACCAAGCGTTCATGAACTTCGGCCTTGAGCTTGTCGGCTACTTCAGCGGTATTACCACGGAGCGAGACAATGTTTTCATCGTGACTATCGTACGAGTAACTCGAGGCCAGGTTCCGTAAGGCGGCCTCGCTTTGCACCTGGAGGAAGTTCTCATAACTATCAACATTGAACAACGCCTCGGCGGTTTCCACGACTTTCCAGACAATGATTGCAGCGATTTCAATCGGATTCCCCTCTTTGTCGTTAACCTTCAAATGCCCACTTTCAAAATTTCGGATCTTCAACGAGACTCGCCGCTTGAGAGCAAACGGATTCATCCACCAAAACCCAGGATCTTTGATCGAGCCGGCATAGGTGCCAAACACGACGGCCGCAGCCGCTTCATTTGGACTAACCACGAAGAAACCACCAAGCCCAAATAGCGTTAATGCCCCGACCAAAATGGCCAGGATGGCTAAGGTGACACCAAGCGCACCGGAGGTGACGCCAGCCACAAATGGAGACGACACTAACAATCCAACACAGGCAATCAGCACGAGGATAAACAGGCCCATGGTGAGGAACCCAGGAAACACGCGAGCTTGACGTTCTTGAATCATATGGTTGATAAGATGTGGATAAATATCGTAGTGATATCATTAGGATATCATAGCTAAACTACGTGTCAAGATCAGCACCTCATACATAAGAAAAACCGGCAGAGGATCGCATCCCCTGCCGGCGTATGCATATTCAGATTCGGTGAGGCTAGTAGCCCCGCAGCTTGCGTTGCTGTTCACGCTTCGCATGCGCTTGATTGTACTCGTGCCGAGCAGCGCGGTGGACTCGGATGGCTTCCTCCCAGTTGTTGAACCACCGACTCTCGAACGTCGGATCGTGGAGATAGGCCGACGCCCCGGTGTAGACCAGGGTGCCGTAGGCCCGCAACGGCTGACCATTTTCGTCCTGACCGTACTGATAGGTGACTAGGTCGGGGAACGGGTCGCTCCCGAAGAAGTAGAACGGCAGTCTCGGCACGTTCGAACTGAAGGAATACCGAGCCTGGTTCAGGAACTCGTTCCACTGTTCCGGACGAAGGGCACAACGGATCTGGTCTTGAATCGAAGGCACGTGCTGTCCACGGTAGGTCATTCCCTTGTAACTGACCGACAGAACGACCGGCCGCCCCGACGGCAGCAGAACGCCCTCCCTCGGCAGCAACGTCCAGAACTCCTGGCCGTCGATCTTCATGCCGCCCTCGACGCTGATGTCCGGCGCGAAGGCGCCGTCGCGCGAGTGGCGGACCGGGAAGTTTCTCCCGGCGATGGTCACGTTCGGCGTGCGATCTTTGAGCATCGCCTCGACCTTGGTGGCCAGACCCGGAATCGCCAGGGCGGCGAAATCCTTGATCTCTCCGAGCCGGCGGGCGCCAGCCAGAGCCGCCATCACGTGCGCCTGTACGTCGGTCATAGCCGGAGCAGTCCCCCGCACCAGCCGTTCGACCTCCCCCAGCGCGTTCCGGTTCGCCTGCATCACCTGAATGAAGGCGGCAGGTCCAACCGGTCTCCACTGCGGAACGGTCTCGAGGTTGAGCTGATCGACGATCCACCGAGTCAGCGCCTCCGAGGCTGTCGGATCGTTGGGATCGGCGACCTGCACTTCACTCACGACTTGGTCCTTGAAGAACACGCGGGTGGTTGAGGTCATCGAATCGGTGGCCGGATCATAGACCGGGTTGAGGCCGGTCTCGCGGCGCACCAGGTGCGGCGCTATCTCGACCAGCCAGGCTGGGTTGACCTTGGTGATCATCCGGACCAACTTGAGCGTGTTCGTGCCGCCGTAGCGATTCCGGACCTCCAGGTCAAACGGCAACCCGACGATCCAGGTCGCAACTGCGACGACCGAACGGTTGTTCATCTGACGGTTTTCACCGTCGCCGTTGATGCAGGAGATCCCGCTGACCCGGTACAGGTGATCGACCATCCCGGCCGCAATCGCCCGTAAGGCATTCTCGCGCGACCCGGTTGAATCCAGGTCGTGGATCTTGTCTCGCAGCGACGAACGCAGGTGATCGTACATCTCCTTGGCTCGGCGGTAGGCCTTGACCATAATGTCATCCTCTTTCATCTGCTGAGGCGACATCTTAGCTGCGGCGTCGAAGACCATGACTTGCGCCAGGGCATCCGAGTCGCGTTCGGCCAAGCAGTGTTCCCGCCAGGTACCGAAGCCTTCCTTGAAGGTGATCTCGCCGGTCTCGATGATGGCCGCCGCCTTGAGAATCGTGTCGACCACGCCGAGTCGCTCGGCTTCCAGGATCATGCAGGCCGTCTTGACGCCAACCGGCATCTTAGCGACCCGCCGACCCTTGTCCGTCACCTGACCGCGCGGATCCATCAGCCCCAGACCGATCAAGGCCTGGCGGGCTTCATGAATTTCCTTGCGATCGGGTTGGTGGAAGAACTCGAGCTCTTCGGCGTTGAACCCGGCTTCGGCCAGACGCAGAACGGTCTGGTCAAGACGCACGCGCTGGATCTCCGGCTTCGGAAACTCCAGGCGCTCACGCGCATCGCAGTGGTCGATGTAGATGCCGGGCTTGGTGCGTCCGGCTCGACCCTTGCGCTGCTTGGCATCGGCGTAGCTGATCGGCTTGAGGTACAGACCCTCGACGCCGCTGACCAACTCGACCCGGCGCTCCATCCCCGAATCGACGACCGCGTCGATGTCCGGAATGGTGATGCTCGTCTGGGCGACGTTGGTGGCGACCACACACTTCGGCAAGTGGCTCTGTCTGAAACAGCGAGCCTGCTCGTCGGGCGTGAGTTTGGCGTGCCGCGGCCGGACCCCGGCCACGCACATAAGATCCTCGAAGACCCTCAGACTCCCAACCGTCCCCGCTCGTCCCGGGTGGGATAACCGACCGAGATGCCCCCCCC
>CAYLHT010000001.1:18578-177174 GCA_964383765.1 uncultured Gammaproteobacteria bacterium
GGGGCGACCACAATCTTCGGCATGGGGGTCTGTCGGAATCAGCGAGCCTGTTCGTGGGGCGGGAGTTCGCCGTGAAGCGGCAGGACCACGGCACGCAGATGACGATCTTCGAGATCCTGAATCGTCCGACTGATCTCGGCCTTGCCGGGCTGGAAGACCAGCACGTTATGACCTTCGTTCAACAGGTCGGTCACGTCAGTGATCAGGTCGAAGCTCGGCGGCCGATCTTCGACCGCGAACTGACGACCCGGTACCTGGATAACGTTGGCGCCGTTGAAGAACGTCGCCAACTTGTCTGATTCCATGGTGGCTGACATGATCACGACCTTGTAGTCAGCGCCCTGAGCGAGCTGGACCTTGACCCAGGCGATCAGGACTTCCATGTTGAGGTTCCACTCGTGGACTTCGTCCAGAATCAGGATCTTGGGTCGATGGTCGCCGTGCAAGATCTCCCGCACCAGCGCCAGTCCGTCGGTGACGAACAAGCAGCGGGTGTCGGGCGAATCCCGGTGTTCATGCGCGGTCCGGTACCCGACCTGGGTACCGAACATCACGTCCATCTCTTCGGCCACGCGGGCTGAAACCGTCCGCGCCGCTAATCGACGCGGCTGCGTGTGGATGATGCGGTAGTCGTTGAAACGCGGATCGGTCATGAAGTACTGCGGGACCTGCGTCGACTTCCCGGCCCCCGTCTCAGCGGTGATGATGGTCACCGGATGAGCGGTCACCGACTCCAAGATTTGCTTCTGGTAGTCAGTGATGGGCAGGGTAGCTCTGATTCCGTTCACGCTTCCTCCGCAGGCGAGCTGAAGTAGTTCGCCTAAGACAGTAATCGCGTATGGTGGGCTGATATACCATCAGCTCTCAGTGAGAGCGATTATAGTTTGAATCTGAATATGAAGTTGGCAATGAACCAGGTTCTCTATCGAGCCGAAACGGCCGCACAAAACACGGGCGAGAGCTCGAATAGAAAACGTGAAAAGATAGCACAAAGCGAGCGTTTTGTCAAGACCTCAGCGTTGCTCAAGGTTGCATCTGGACAAAATGCAAAAATAATGTTACAATGCTCATGACAGAAAAATTAATCAACGGAAAAGAAAAAATGATTACCACCGAACTCGTTAATTACGTCGCCGCTCAAAAGAAAGCGGGTGTTAGCGCAGACAAAATTAAGCAAGCCTTAACGGCTCAAGGTTGGTCAATGGATGACGTGACCAGCGCGCTCAAACCCAACGCTCAAGTCATGATGCCGGTCCCCCTTCCTCACGATCCCCGTTCGGGTCAGGGTGATGACTCGCCGTTGCCGCCCGAGATCAAAGGTTGGAGCTGGGGTGCGGCCGGCTTAACGTGGATTTGGGGCATTCGATTCCGAGTCTGGCTGGCCTTCCTGACGTTCGCCGGTCCGCTCGCCTACATTTGGTGGATCGTGTTAGGGATTAAGGGTCGCGCCTGGGCCTGGCAGCATCATCGCTGGTCGAGTGTCGACCAATTTTATGCCTCCCAAAAAACTTGGGACCGGTGGGGAGTGATCGCATTCATTGCCGGAGGGCTCCTGGTGGTTGGACTAATGATTTTCTACGCCTGGCTAATTACGTCGGGTATCGCCACCAACACAAACACGGTTAGATATTAACCCACGGATTTTTTACAGCGGCCGCCAAATAGGCGGTCGTTTTGTACGACGCCCTCGCCCATTCGTAGTATACTGAACGTCTATGGACACTGACCGCCTGGAAGCCTTTAGCGATGGCGTGATGGCCATCGTGATTACGATCATGGTGTTTCAGTTACATCCGCCGCTAGGCAGTTCCTTTGTGAGTCTCCGCGAAGATCTTCCACACTTAGCGACATACGCGCTCAGTTTCTTGATCATCGCGACCTACTGGAACAACCATCACCACCTTCTCAAAGCGACCAAGTCGATCTCGCCGGGCGTGATGTGGGCCAATATGCATTTTCTATTTTGGATTTCGCTCATCCCCTTTGCAACGGTTTGGTTGAGTGAAAATCACCATTATCTCGATCGCGGCCCAGTGCTGTTCTACGCTAGCCTAGGTATGCTTTCCGGCTTCGCCTATTTTTTGCTGGCCCAAGCTTCCATTCGAAAAAATCCAGACACGGAAATAGCGCGGCGACTCCGGCAAGACCAAAAGGGGCCGATGTCGCTCTACATCTATATCGCTGCGATTGGGGTAGCGTTTATCCAACCATTAATCTCGCTTGCGCTGGTCTTCAGCACGGTGATCATTTGGTTCACCCCTGATCGCCGGTTGGATCAGAGCAAGTAGTTGTCGAGACAATAAGAATATTTCTGCCTCGACAACCGTGTGTTGACTTTTCTAAAAAACTCGACTACACTCTCCCCGCTTCTCGGTCTCATCGCCCTTCGACAAGCTCAGGACGATGGGATATAACTAGAAACGAGGCCTCATCGTCTAACGGTTAGGACATCGGCTTTTCAAGCCGGTAATCGGGGTTCGATTCCCCGTGGGGCTACCAAACAAGAATTGGATAAGGGTTGAAAGAAAGGCGAATTTGTGTTACCTTCAATTCATGCCCAAAGAAAAATCCGACAAAGCCAAAAGCCCGGCTGTCAAAGACGATTACTTTGATCGGTTAGCCGCGGCCGCCGAACAAACCGAAGTGGCCGCCTGGAGTGAAGCCGACTACTCGGGCCAACTCGCCGTCGACGTTTACCAAACCGACAGGTTGATCGTGATTCGCGCCGCGATCGCCGGGGTCCGCGCTGAAGATATTGATATTACCGTCAACAACGACATGGTCACGATCAAGGGCGTTCGGCAGCTCGAAGACGACGTCCCGGCTCAAGACTACTTGTACCAGGAGTGTTACTGGGGTGGTTTTTCGCGGACGATCATCCTCCCGACTGAAGTTGACGCCCAGCGCGTCGCAGCCAAAATGAAAAACGGCATTCTGCACGTCAGCCTGCCAAAAATCGAACGACCCAAGGCTCCGCCGATCACCGTGGTCGACGAAGATGGAAATTGAGATCGTCGCCGTTCATCCCAGTACAGTCATGGTGAGGGGCGACGACCGACAGTTTGAGTTACCAATCAGCGTCTTTAGCAGTCAGCCCAAACTTGGGCAACACTGGAGTATTTCCCTTGAGCACCACCCGACCGAAGAAGAACAGCGCGAACAGCTCAACCGCTACCTCGCCCACGACTGAGCCTGCCCGTCCGGCAGGCGGGCCCAGGCCGTCACGACCCTGGTTGGCTTGGAGTGCCGTAACCATCGGTGCTCTCGTTGTGATTATCGTTGGTGTTGGCGGATACGCGTACGCCAGCCAAGCGCGAACCATGGTCCGCGGCGTACGGGTAGCAGGACAATCTCTCGGCGGGATGACCTCCTTGGATAGTCTGAATCTGATTCAGAAGCAGTGGCAAACATTCACACATACCGCCTTCCATTTCCGACAAGGCGACCATGACATCGTGATCACCTCGGCCGCACCGACCGCGAGTGAGACTGAAGTTGTGTTGGACTTGGCGAGTCTCGATATTCAGGCGGCCATAAATCAGGCGTATGATTACGGCCACACCGGCCCATGGTGGATGCAGGCTTGGCATCGGTTGAGTGGACTACTCGGCCGGCACCACGACTATGGCCGAATTACTGTTGATACGACTAGCTTGAGTGACCTGCTTAAAGCGAAGTTGAATAATCAAGAGGTTGTACCGATCAGCGCCTCGATCACGATTACCGATGGGCAGGTGAGCGACATCACTCCGAGCGCCGACGGCCACACCATTGATTATGCCGGGGCCATCCGCCAAGCGGTTGACCGCGCGCGTCACCTCAACACCACGCCAGTCATCGTCAGCACCGTGGTGGTCAAGCCCGAGATTGTGAGTTCACCCGAACTTCAAGCCATTGCGGAGCGCGAAGTTCCGGAGGTCATCAACCGAGCCCCCCTGACGCTAACGAGCGACGATAAGCACTGGACCGTGACACAGACCCAGCTCGCAAAACTTCTCGGCTTCGCGAAAAATGCTGATGGTCAAATTCACGTCGGATTTGACACAACGAAAACCAGCGACTACCTCAAGAAAATTGCAAAAGATATTGAAATTGCACCACAGAACGCCAAGTTCACCATCGTGGATGGACAGGTCAAGGAATTTCAAACCAGCGTGGTCGGCAAAACACTGGATATCGAGGCATCACTGACAAATCTTGAAACTTCGGTGATTCAACATACGCAATCTTCGGCGCAATTGGTGGTGAATGAAGCCAAGCCAGTCTCCGACACCGTAGCGGCCAATAACCTTGGAATCACGGAGTTGGTCGCCGAAGCCACCACCAATTTCCACGGTAGCCCAACGAATCGACGGTACAACCTGACACTGGGGGCCAAATTACTGAATGGCTTACTGATCGCTCCCGGCGATGAATTCTCGCTAGTGAAAGCTTTGGGTCCAATTGATGCTGCCCACGGTTGGAAACCGGAACTGGTGATCAAAGGCTCGGCTATTACCCCAGAGTTCGGCGGAGGTTTATGCCAAGTTGGGACAACCACGTTTCGGGTCGCCCTGAATGCCGGGTTGCCAATCGTTGAACGCCACAATCATAGTTTGCGCATCCGGTACTACGAGCCGCCAGTCGGATTGGATGCGACGATCTATGAACCAAAACCCGATTTACGTTTCACGAATGACTACGACCATTACCTCTTGCTCCAAACCGAAGTCAACGGCAATGATCTGACCTTCCGTTTCTATGGCACAAAAGACGGTCGATCAGTCGATATTCCAGAACCGAAAGTCTATAATCGCACGCCAATTCCCGCCACCAAGACAATCGAAGTTGATGACCTGAAGCCGGGTGAAAAAGAATGCCAAACACCTGGTCACCCCGGCGCTGACGCGACGGCGACGTACACCGTCACAAAAGCCGACGGCACAAGCGTCACGCAAACCTTCCAAAGTCACTATCGGGCGCTGGGCGTTGTTTG
Organism: uncultured Gammaproteobacteria bacterium; assembly: GCA_964383765.1. Taxonomy (GTDB): domain Bacteria; phylum Patescibacteriota; class Patescibacteriia; order SBBC01; family CAIJZX01; genus CAYLHT01. The sequence goes on from CAYLHT010000001.1 coordinate 23,554, forward strand.
TCGGGTTGGGAAAAAGAAAACGACGACACCGCCTCCCACAGCCACCAACACCAATACGGATACGACACCAACTGAATAGGCCCCTCTCCGTCGCGGACACCTCGTTACTACTCGTGTCCACTTCCTCCCCACCCCTGAGTACAGAGGAGGAGTATAAAACAGGCTCCGTCGCGTGAAACGGAGCCCCTTCGTCACCAGCTGTGTTTGCCGGCGGCGGTGAAGATCTCGACCAGGAATTGTCTGAGCGTCAGTCCTTGGCGTGAAGCGTGGAAGGCCAGGAGCGCACCGACTGCCAGAACCAGACACCAGAGCAGCAAGTGCTGGACGTGACCTGACCAGGCACGGGACTGATTGATGTAGAAGTTCGTCGCTCCCGAGAGCATCAGAATGAAGATCGCCAGCCGCGTTTTTCGGAATGGGCGCGGCGCCGGCGACTCCCGCTCGACCAGTTTCAACATTGGACTGGGCATGCTCACCCCCGCGCTGACTACCGCGACCGTCGAAGTAGCTGGAATCCGTCGTAATGATTCGACTCGCGTCGGAAGATCACCTGGTTCGAACGGTCATACATCTTGATGGTGTAGATGGGGCCGCTGAAACCTCCAACGACCTTGTGAATTTCGATCTTCCCGAATGTATCGAAGGGAAACACCCACGTATCGTCCAGGTACAGTAGTATTGTGTCGTACCGCTCCTCATAAGCCGGCACACCCTTCGCCCACGAGTCGTTCGAGGCGTAGGTGTACCTTTCGGTACTGCAGCCCGACAAGACCATCAAGACGAAGACGGCGATGAGCACGTACTTCATCGGACGCTCCTTTCAAGGTACACCAAGTTGCCAGGGATCTTCCCTGGTCCCCCTGCATCGGTGTTTCCGACGAGGTAGCTGTGGGCAAGAAGAGTGCGCAGCGGTATGGCCCAGGTCGAAACCCGGCCCAACCATAACGTACTCCCCATGCTTGTCGTGCCCACAGGTATCTCAGCGGAAAGTTAGCTCTTTAGCGGATTAGCTCAATAGCAAATGAGAAGACCAACGAGCTAAAAAGCTAACAAGCTAGTTCTTAGTTCAATGAGCGTGACCGAGCACGTTATCATAAAATTCCGATCCTGTCAAGACCTAGGCCGAAAAAGGTTGATGAATTAGCCAAAAACTGCTAGCCTGCCGATATGGATGCACCCGATGAAGCCCGAATTTTAACCAGTCATAGCCAAGGCGAGGACGCCGACCTCGACCAGAGTTTACGTCCCCAAAAGCTCATCGACTACGTTGGTCAGGCACAAATTAAGGACAATCTTGATGTCTTTCTCGGCGCGGCCAAGAAACGCAAACAGCCCCTCGAACATGTTCTGCTTCACGGCGCGCCCGGATTAGGAAAAACCACGTTAGCCCATATCATCGCAAAAGAAATGGGCGTCGGGATTCGCGTGACGTCCGGCCCGGCGATTGAACGGCCCGGCGATTTAGCTGCGATTCTGTCGAATCTCGAAGCCGGCAGCATTTTGTTTATCGATGAGATCCACCGCCTCCACCGCACAATTGAAGAAGTGCTGTACCCGGCCATGGAAGATTATCAACTCGACATTGTCATTGGAAAAGGACCATCGGCGCGGACGGTTCGTCTTGATCTTCCTCATTTCACTTTGGTTGGAGCGACGACGCGCCTAAGTTTGATCTCCTCCCCTTTGCGTGATCGTTTCGGCGCGACATATCGATTAGATTTTTATGAGGATAAAGAATTAGTTGAGATCTTAAAACGCTCGGCCAAGATCTTGAAAGCTAAACTCGAAGCTGACGCGGCTCAAGAAATTGCTTCGCGGTCACGCCGGACACCGCGGGTGGCCAATCGCTTGTTGAAACGCGTCCGTGATTTTGCCGAAGTCAAAAGTAATGGCACAATCACGAAAACTGTTGCCGAAGAAGCCCTATCAAAACTCGACATTGATCGGCTCGGCCTCGATCAGGTCGACCGAAAAATCTTGCAGTACATCATCGAGAAATTTCAAGGCGGGCCAGTTGGGTTGACGACCATTGCCGCCGCCGTGGCCGAAGAAACCGATACCATCGAAGATATCTATGAGCCGTTCTTACTGCAACTCGGTTTTTTAGCTCGAACGCCACGCGGCCGAACGGCCACGGCGGCCGCCTACGAGCACCTCGGCCACCCGGTCCCAAAGAATCTCAATCAAACACTAGGAGTGTAATCATGATTAGTATCGGCGGCCACCTGATCTACATCCTCTACCTAGTCTTTGCCGGCATCTTAGTTTTTTTCTCAACCTCGCATCTCTACCACGCCATCCGCTTCGGTCACCGTGACCCACTCATGATTACGACGACCGGTATCTTTATTGCGGGCGTGATCGCGATCGTCATCATCTCGTTATCATTACTCAGCCACGTCAACTGGTCGTCAGGAATTAACGCCTCATTACCCAACGTCAGCCCGAATTTACCAAACATCAATGAGCTCCACTTCTAATCCAATTCTCGACACCGCGCCGATTCTTTTCCCCGGTCAGGAGCCGAATGAGAAAATCATTATGTCGCTGCACCGGCACTGGTTTGTGTTCCTAGCAAAACTCATGACGTGGTTGGGGCTGGCGCTGGGGCCGGCCATTGTTTGGATCGTGGCCAGAAATTTTGCCGGCTGGGAGCTGTCCACGACATCAGTTGGCTTCGGGCTGATCGTGGCCGGCGCCTCGCTGTACTACTTGTTCATTTGGATGATGTTGTTTGGCTTCTGGCTCGATTACTACCTGGATTACTTCTTAGTCACCGATCGGCGAGTGGTTGATATCGAACAGTCCGGACTGTTCAACCGCTCGATCGCTGAGCTTCGGCTCTACCGGATCCAAGACGTGACGAGTGAGGTCAAAGGCTTCTGGGCGACGATCTTACACTTCGGCAATGTCTACATCCAAACGGCGGCCGAAAAAGAGCGGTTTGTATTCGAACTGGTCCCGCATCCGGAACTCGTCGTCAAACGACTGCTCGAAATGACCGATAAAATTGACGATCAAGTGGAGCGCCCCAAAGAAACTCAAATCACGCCGCCAGCCAGTCAGCCGCCGAAAAAGCATTAGTTCAGTTCCTCAGTCTTGACACCAGGCAATTTTTTTGTTAGAACCAGAGCGCTTGAAACTCAGCTGCTCATCGACAACCAGGAGGCAGCCATGCCAACCGACCAGATTCCGCTGTCCGCGGCGGCTACAACCAAGGACTTCGAACTGTGGAGCAGTCATTGGGGGTCCACGGTCGCAATCTGGGTCATCACCGGGATCGTAGTGTTCGTCGGTCTGATCATTGGGGTCCCCAGCGATCCGGATCAGAGTCGTGTTACCGATGTTGTCATGCTCATCACTCTCGGCATCGCGATCACGTTCACGCTGATCATGCGACTGCTGCGTCGACGTCGCTACCTTGAGCGGCGGGAGGACATCCTGGCTGAGAATGCCAAGGATTACCACAATAGTCTGGCGCTGGCCGGGGGCCTGGGGGAGTTGATGCGTCAGTACGCACTTCACTCGGTCAAGGAGGACTTCGTTCCGGGCGAATGGCGTCCGTTCCGGGTCGAACACCACCTCAGCCAGTCGATCCGCGGCGAGTTGTCGGCTTCGGTCCAGATGTACGGTTGGTGGCGGGGAGAGGTCGACGGCCGAATGCAGGGCCGCAACGTACCCAACCTGATGGACGACAGCGCGATCGTGTTCCTGCAGGGCCCGAGTGGGACACTGCGGGTACTGTTACCAAGCCCGACCGTAGCGCGAGAGACGATCACCCGGATTCTCGAACGTTGTCGGCGGGAAGATCTCGCCGGTACCCACCTCCGCCGGGCGCTGGACGAATTCGCCCTCAACGATCGGGCACTGATGGAGCCACTCACCCATCCCCAGTTGATCGATCACCTCGATGCTTCGTGCCAGCTTCCGGCCGAGCACCGACCGGTGGTAGGTGTGGCTGGTCAGGTGCTCCAGCCCGGCGTGGTCGTGGCGAGCGCTGTACAGCTTGGTCAGCAAGCCGCCATCTTCATGCCGACCGGGTTCTTTCAGGCCCTGACCAAGCAACTCGAGAGCTTCTTCGGGCCGATGAAGCCCGTCAATGCACTCGAGAGCGTCAAGTAGCCGAACTTCGTGAATCACAATTCCCAGGTCGAAGTCCCGACCTGGTTTTTTATTTCAATAGTAGCTAATTCAGTAAATCCGGCCGTTCACCCAAAGTCACCGCGGCGTGCGCAATCGCGAAGCGCTGAGGGGATGTTAGCTCGGTGAAAATTTTTCCGGTTAACGACGCGCTCAAGCGATTGAGCCAGCGCTCTCCACGGACAGGCCACGCCAAGGGCGCGACTTCTATTTCCCGCACGAAGTTTTTTGCATCGCCGACAATCTGCGAGAAGTCGTGCTCAGACATGGCCGGCAAACGCAAATCCTGACGAAAGAATCCGTCTTGCAATAATTGTTCCAACAATGCCGTGTTTGGATCCGGCAGGGCGTGCGGAACAGTAATAGTTGTGGCGAAAGAGAAACTCATGATGATGTGTGTGGGCGCAATAACTTCGGTGAAGCGTTGCGCTGGCCACCGTTAACTAATGTAGATTAGCATAAAAATCGCTCTTTGTCAATCCACTGTGACCACACACATTGCGTACAAGAAAAAGAAGGTGGTGATGGTTGACCAGAAGTCGTTTTGATGGTACAGTCATCCCGTTAGACGGTCCTCTACACTAGGGTTGAGGAAAGTTTGGCATGAGCCTTTGGACTAGGTCCGTCTAACGGGATCATCGCCATAATATCTATGTCACTTGCGCGCGCGGTTGGTCGGAACACGTTGATCCAATTCACCGGCAAAGTTATTGGCGTCGCCTTGGGCTTTGCGACCAGTTATTTCATTTTGCACCATCTCCATCCGAACGGGAACGGGTCGTACACGACCGCCATGGCCTACCTCGGATTTTTTTCGGTGGTGGCTGACCTCGGTCTCTACTTGATTTTGATCCGGGATTTTAATCGACCCAATGCTGATCGACCGAAAATCTTGGGCAACCTCCTAGCATTACGTTGGGTGTCGGCGCTGCTGATTCTCTCGGCCGGGGCCATCCTGGTCTTTGCGTTACCACTCAGTCCAGTTGAAAAAATGGCGGTCTTGATCGGCACGGGGTCATTCATCTGCGTGGCTGCTACGCAGCTTTTGGTTGGTGTCTTTTTGACGAATCTGGCGATGATCTACGTCACCACCGGCGAATTGATCGGGCGCGTGATTCTTCTCAGCCTGACCTGGTGGGCAGTTCACCATGGTAGCGGGGTCCAGGGAGTGATGTGGGCGGTAGTGGCTGGTAGCTTGAGTAACTTTGCCATCGTCTGGATATCGGCCCGACGCTTCATGAACCTACGTCTTCGGTTTGACTGGGACTACTGGCGCTCCACGTTACGCGACACGTTGCCGGTGGCCGCCTCGATTGTGCTGAATCTGATCTACTTCCGGGCCGACACCATTATCTTGCGGGCATTCAAGAGCACCTATGATGTCGGTTTGTATGGCGCGGCGTACAAAATCCTAGAAATCTTGAATACGTTCCCAATTATGTTTGTTGGCTTGCTACTCCCAGTGCTCGGAGCAGCCTTTTCCAACCGCGATGACGTCACCTTCCAGCGTATTTTCCGTCGCGGTTTTGAGTTTGTCCTGATGGCGGCCGTGCCGTTGCTGGTGGGTGGCTGGATGTTGGCCCGACCATTGATGGTGTTTGCCGGTGGCCCCGATTTTGCACCGGCCGCGCCGGTGTTCCGGCTCCTGTTGATTGCGGTTAGCGCCTTATACCTGGGCAGCTTATCCGGACATACGATCACGATCATCAACCGCCAACGCCAAATGGTCTGGTCGTACTTATCCGTAGCGATCGTTGGCTTGGTGATCTACCTGGGGCTGATTCCCAAGTACTCGTTGTACGGCGCGGCCATTGGCACGATTGTGACTGAAGTTGCGACCGCCACGGTCGGCTACATCTTGATTTTGCGCGTGATGAAGTTTCAACTAAGTTTATCTATTCTCCCGCGACTGCTCGGCTCAGCTGCGTTGCTGGCAGGGACGATTTGGTTGTTACACTCGACGACGTGGTGGTTGCAGCTGGCGGCCGGCGCCGCCGCGTATGTGGTTGGGTTATTCCTGACGCGGGCGTTGAGCTGGGCGACGGTTCGTGAAGTCTTATCATCGCGGGCCGCGGCGCCGGCCGGACTGTCAACCGAAGATCCAACGGTGTAGAGAAATGAAGGTTTCCGCCGTCATTCCAACACTCAATCGTCCGCAAGCGATTGTTGATATTGTGCGCGACTTCCTTAATCAAGACGCGGACAGTTTCGAGGTAATTGTGGTTGATCAAACACCAACACTCAATCTTGAACTGGCAGATATTGCCAAGCGCGATTCACGATTTCATGTGATCAGGACCGAGGTGCAGGGTACCTGTCATGCCCGTAACCTCGGCGTTCAATCGGCGAGCGGAGAGATTATTATCTTTAGCGACGATGACTGCCGCTTGCCGAACAAGAACTTTATTGAGGCGCATGTTAAGAATTATTCCGACCCAACGGTCGGCGGCGTAGGTGGCCGGACACTTGATCGCAACACTCAACTAAACCGCGAACAAACCGGACGGGTGTGCTGGGTAACAAACACCGGTCGAATCTTCGGCAACGCCAATAGCGACGAGCGCCAATATATCAATGCTCCACGCGGCGCCAACATGTCCTACCGCCGCCAAGTTATTCTTGACGTCGGCGGCTTTGATGAGCGCTTCCGAGGCAACGCCATGCGCGAAGAAACAGACTTTTCGCTGCGCGTGGTCAAGGCCGGTTGGCGGATTGTCTACGATCCGGACGCGCCAGCTGAGCACCTAGCCTTAACCGGCGGCTCACGTAGTCGTGACCGAATCGGCTGGTACGAAGATTTTTTCTTTAATGAAAGCTACTTTTTCTTAAAACATTTTCCGCGGCTGTACTTACCGATTCTGTGGGCGCGAAAGTTACGAGCGATAATCGCCTGTGCAACTATTTATGGCCGTTTGCGACCACGCGCCATTGCTGCGCCGTGGCGCGCTTTTGGCCAGGCCTGGCGGCTTGTGCATCAGTCAAGTTAAACTATCTCTATGCTCGCCGCCTGGTCTCAACCAAAAACCGCCTCACCGACGTTGATCGTTATTGGTGTGCTGTTATCAGTGGTCATGGGCTGGCTGCTCGGCACACACACGCTCTTGGCGGCTGCGGCATTTGCGGCGTTGCTGGTTGGACTGGTCGTGATCGTCAAACCGGAAAGCGCTTTCGTCGTGAGCATCTTGAGCATAGTGCTTGGCCAACTCGTGCGGATTCCGGTTGGCGGCGGTGAAGCCAGCATCATTCCGAATGATGTGATCTTGCCGGTGCTGATTATTGCCTGGACGTGGCGACGTCTCAGTTCTGGAACCTGGCGCTTGCCTCGTCATAGTCTGACGTTGCCGATCATCTTCGTGGTGTTGAGCATGGGCCTGTCGTTGTTGATGAATCGCTCCGACTACAGCCAACATGAACTGATTTCCGGTAGCTTGTATTTTCTGCGCTGGTTGGAGTATCTGGCTTTGTTCTGGCTGTCGTTTGACTTCTTACGGACGCACCAACGCGCGCAATTCTACTTGAAACTTCTCATCTGGACCGGCGCGGGATTAGCGCTACTCGGTTTCGTGCAGCTCAAACTCTTTCCCGATTTTTCGTTCATGGTGCCGAAAGGTTGGGATCCACACATTGGCCGACTGCTTTCAACCTGGTTTGATCCAAACTTTTTGGCTGGATACTTTACACTCTTGACCTCAATCAGTTTGGCGGTAGCCTTATCACAGCCCTGGCGGCAAGCCCGCTGGTGGTGGGTGGCGACGGGAATCATGAGCGTTGCGACGGTTCTGACATTTTCGCGCAGCGGATACGTGGGCTTTGTGGTGGCGATTGGGTTGGTGGCCCTGATTCGGTCGCGAGCCTTGCTCTACCTGGGCGGGATAGCGTTTATCGCGACCATTCTCTTTGTGCCGCGAGTCCAAGAACGCGTCATCGGTATTCGCACCATTGATGAAACGGCTAAACTACGGCTGGTGTCCTATAACAACGCCGCGACGGTCATCGCCGACCATCCCTGGTTCGGCGTTGGCTACAACCTCTATAAATACGTTCAGGTTCGGTACGGATTCTTGAAAGACACCCAAGAACACTCGGCTAGTGGCTCAGACTCGAGCTTGCTAACGATCTGGGTGACGACCGGTGTCATCGGACTCATCGCCTACCTGTGGTTATTGATCGCGATGTTACGTGAAGCGTGGCAAACCTGGCGCAACCGACATCTCCCAGCGCTATGGCAAGCGTTCGGATTAGGGCTCTTCTCGGGGCTGCTCGGACTCTTCGCCCACAGCCAGTTTGTTAATGGCTTGCAGTATCCACATATTATGGAAGTCATGTGGATTTTTGTGGCGATGGCGATCATGGTCCGTCAACCAGAACCAGCATGATGTGGGCTCTTGGTGTTGCGATTGCAGTCGGCATCATTTCTCTTTGGCGACTCAAGTATAGCGTGGCCGCAATTATTCTCGTCTTACCGAGCTATCTGTTGCGAACCACTATTGCCGGAATTCCAACGACGGCCTTAGAATTGTCCATTTATGCTGTAGCTTTGGCGGCGATGATTGATTTTTTTCGACGTCGCCCGGATTTCAGTTGGTTGCGCTTACCAAAAACCTGGTGGATCTTCTTTGGACTCTGGACGGTGGCTTGGGTAATGGCCACGCTGTTTGCAACTGACCGCCAAGCCGCACTCGGCGCCTTCAAAGCATGGTGGTTTGATGTGCATCTGTTCGTTGCCTTGACGTTCTATACTGTTCGCACCGCTCAGTCGCGGCTACTGATATTGAAAGCCGCAATCATCAGCGGTGTGATCGTGGCCGTGGGAGGATTTGTCCAACTGATTGCCTTTCGCTCAACACTGCAGGACGGCCGGCTGAGTTCATTTTTCCATCCCGTCGCGAATTACGCGTCTATGTATCTTGGTCCGATTTTCGTCCTTGGCTTGGGCGTAGTCCTTTGGAAAGTTTTTCGCGGCTGGCTGTGGTGGGCGGCAGTGCTCGTCATTGCGGTTGGACTAGTGTTGACTGTCTCCTTCGCCGCTTACCTGGCTGTAGCGGCCGGAGCAATTATGATTTGGCTATGGTCGCCGTCCGGGCCATGGAAACGACGATTAGGATGGGCGACGGTCGCGTTGGCGATAGTCGGGGCTGCCATCATTCCGTCCACGCCATATTTCCGTGAACACTTTAATTCAACCAACCGCTCGTCTGCTCTAGTCCGTTCTCAAATTTGGGTGACGTCCTGGGCACTGATCAAACAGCACCCAATCGTTGGTATCGGCCCGAACACATTTGAGGCGAACTACCGCGCTGAAATTCCAAAACACTATTTTCCGCCCTTGGAATGGTTAGTGGCCCAGCCCCATAATCTGTACTTAGCGTTGTGGTTGGAAACCGGGTTACTCGGGTTAGTCACGCTGATCGGATTCTTGATCTGGTGGATGCGTGCGACGTGGCAACGTATTAAACTCGCCAGCGCTGAAGATCGAGCAATCGGACTGGCGTGTTTGGCGGCGGTGATTGCAATTCTTGTCCATGGAATTTTTGACACCCCCTATTTCAAAAATGATTTGGCGATTGAGTGGGCACTGTTGATTGTTTTGCCGTGGCTTGCGACTCCCAACTCGGTTGACAGATGAGCGAGGTTGTGATAATGAAACCTAATGTAGGGTGCGATCCCTGACATACTCTTTGTTTTGATCCCGCAGATCTACCACTGACGGCCACCAAGGAAGACCGGAGGATGTAACAATGGTAACAAGCCTCAGTACGATACGATGCAAGAAGTGTGCAACAACTACTGCAATATGCGGTTGCAGAAAGAAGTACACACCCCGAACTGTGCCACACACCTTACATTATTACTGCCCTTGTTGTGGGCAGGAGCTGGTGACGAAGCGCGCAAACAAGAAATTCCGTCTCACCGATCAGGCAGAGCTCGTATCATGATTCCCAACGACTTCAGCCACACTTTCCCCGATTCACTCGGGGATTTTCTTTATTACAAACAACCCGCGTAGAACGCGGGTGTCTGTTCGAGAGAAGGGCCGAACTAGCGGCGGCGCTTCTTAGCAGTTTTGCGGCGGCGCACTACCTTCTTTGCCTTTTTGGCTTTCTTACGTCGTTTTGCCATGTTCGACACCTCCCTTCTGAGTGATCGCGCAAATTTTTTTCGCGCGCTCGTTACCTGAAAAAGAATTTGAGGTTATCCACAATTGATGGCTAAAAAAATTTTACCATTTTTCGCTTGCAATCACAACAAAAACTTTTGGTGGGCGATCCAGGACTCGATCCGGGGTAGCGACGACTTGCCACTGGCAACTCGCCGATCGCTCCCGCTTTCGGCGGTCGCTTCTACCCTTCTCGTACTAATGGGTAATTCTTACATAGACTAAAGCATCGGAGTGTTTATCACTTCGATATAATTGGTGGGCGATCCAGGACTCGAACCTGGGACCTCGTCATTATCAGTGACGCGCTCTAACCACCTGAGCTAATCGCCCGAAAATCTAAAATGCGTGAGTACGTTATCAGATGCGCGGAACTTTCGCAAGCCCGCACAACAACAGCCGGCTTGCGCCGGCTGTTTGGTTGCAAGCCCAATTAGTACGAGGAGTTCGTGTTAGCGTTGTCGTTGACGCTGGTGTTTGAATTTTCGTTTGAGTCCGTCGAGGTGTTCGTGTTGACACTGGTTGATCCGGCCACCTTGACGTTGACCGGTAAGCTGATGAGATTCACCTCGGCCCCGGCGCTGTCTTTTTGGAAGACCTCAATCGTGACCGCCTTGGAGTTGGTGAGCGTCAACGTGATATGCACCGTGAAGGTGCCGCCGCGGACGGTCACCGGTTCAGTGAAGAGCTCGCTGCCGGCAGTATTCTTGATCCGGACATAAATCTTGTCCGTATCTGACTGCCCGGTAACTTCGAATGGCGAGACAACCTGCATGTCGGATTGAGGTGTGTCAACGCGCAATGAGCCATTCGAAGCCGGACCGTTGGTCGTCGAAGGATTCGAATTCGTATTACCATTGACCGTCGCATTCACATTTTCATTGCTGGAGACATTGGCATTCTCATTTTCCACCGAAGCGTTCGTCGTTGACTCAGTCGACGTGTTCACGGCCGCTTGCTTCGCGCAGGCTGCCCCGAGTAGGAGGACACCGACCGCACTAATGACGATTGCCATCTTTCTCATACAGGTGAAGTTAGTCGATGAATGGATACGTATATGACGCCATAGATTCGGAAAAATGACAAGCCCAATACGAAAACGCCCCCGGTAACACGGGGGTGTCCTCGCAAAAGCTTTACTGGCTACGAATAGCTACGAATGAGGACCAAATGAAGATAGTCACGCAGCGAAGACAACCCGACGTTGGTCGGGTGAGTAGAGATTTGCCTTTGCATCGAGGTTTTTCTTTACTTTTCCACTCTACTCCGGCCGATGAAAATGGGCAAGTCCAGCTGAAGGCCGAGGGCATTACAGCGAATGCTTGCCCTGGGCGCGGGTTCCCCATATACTATAGACAACACCCATGAGGTTTCTCCAAAAACGGAATATCAAATTTTGGCCAGGGCAACGCCGAGCCTTCACGCTGATTGAAATGATGGTCGTGATTGCTGTGATTGGCATATTGTCAGGCATCGGACTAGTAGCCTTGCAAAGTCAGCGAGCCCGCGGAAGAAACTTGCAGCGCACGGCGGACGTGGCCGAAATTCAGGCGGCTATGGAGAAGTACTATACCGATCACGGACATTACCCTTATCCAGACAACTGCAATTCCTTGAACGGCCAATCAGTCAATCACGGTTGGAATGGGTTGGCGAGCTTCTTGTCGCCGAGCAGTGGTAAAAAATACATCGCCGCCTTGCCAAATGACCCGCTCGTGACTCAGCCCAATCACGAACAATACGCTTGGCGGGTGATTGTCAGCGGGCCGTCCGACAAATCCCAGCACTATATCATCGAAGCCCCGCTTGAATCTATTGGTGCCACTCAAATATTAAGCACCAAACAAAGTTTGGTGGGTACCGTCTACCAACAACTCGCCGTTCAAACAACGAGTACGCCGACATCGGACGCCTTCATTTTTATTTCCGACGTTCCCGATTTAAATGAAAACGCCACGAGTATCTGGTACTGTAATGACTACGATTACAAACCATATGCTTACGGGTATATCAATTGCGGAACATGGAAGACGTATGCCGTAACACACTACTCGAACCTGCGCGGTGCTAGCGAGGCCACTCTGGCCGGTACGTATAACACCTTCTGTCTCGGCAACATCTACAAGACACCGACCCGCGCAATGTATACAAAAATTCCAGCCACTGATCTGAGTTGGTACACCAACACCGCGTGTGGGGGTCTGGGCGGTCTTGACTATGAACCCGGTGGTGATCCAGCTGGGTGGGAGGGAAGTGGGTGTTTGTCGAGAATACCAACGTGCAACCCAGCCGTCTCAAATTGCGGATCGAATCAAAACTGCGAAAAGGCAGTCAATGATCCGATTCCAATGAAAACTTCACCATCCGGACAAACGAATTGCTGGGGGAACTAATTTCGGCGGCATAGAAAAACTGCTTCGGATAGCACTTATGGTGCCGGGTAAACCCGCCATCCCCGCTTGGTCTTGATCCAACCTGTGTGGTTCCTCACGACCAGGTGCCGACTATCAAACAAAAAACCGCCTGACCGGCGGTAAAGAAAAAGACGACACATGGTGCCGTCTACAGCCCGATGATGACAGGGGGTTGACCCGACTCCTTCCGAAGCAACTTGGCGCGCATAGCGCCTGATCCAAAACCTTCTGACGGGTACTGTGTCTTCGCGCGAGCAAACTGTTGTAACGCCTCTTCATCTGAACTTGCCTGGATCGGGGTGACAAGCGTTTCACCCGCCCGGCAGCTGCTCGCCGCAACAATGAACTGGGCTTCGTAGGCCATAACCATCCTCCCTAAACTGATTCAGCAGTTGACTAAAACTCCCTATCACCTTCATTGAAAAATGTCAATACAAAAACCGCCTTCGGGCGGTTTTTGTATTGACATCCAAAACGTGGTAAGAATCAATCAATACTTCGTAACTATCATTTTGCAACGTTTCACGTTGCCTTAGATCAATCCTGATTCATGATGCACTCCGGATAAATCCGGAGGAACGTGAATGAAGGTTTGAACGCGACCATCTAGGTCTTGTGCATCTCATCCGTACACCGGCTATATTGATGCGACCACATCTGCTTTACGCAGACGAATGGTTCTCCCTAGAAAGGAGGTGATCCATGCACAGCTTCCGCTACGCATGCCTTGTTACGACTTAGCCCCTATCATCGAACCCACCGTATTCCCCGTGAGGGGCTTTCGGGTGTTTCCGACTCTCTTGGCTTGACGGGCGGTGTGTACAAAGCCCGAGAACGTATTCAATGCGCCATAGCTGATGCGCATTTACTAGCGATTCCAGCTTCACGAGGGCGAGTTGCAGCCCTCGATCCGAACTGAGGAGTGGTTTGGTGGGATTGGCTCCAGCTTACGCTTTGGCAACCCATTGTTGCACTCCATTGTAGCACGTGTGTAGCCCAGGTCGTCAGAGGACCATGCTGACTTGACGTCATCCCTTCCTTCCTCCGGCTTATCGCCGGCAGTCTCGAGCGAATACTTTAACACTCGACAGGGGTTGCGCTCGTTAGAGGACTTAACCCAACATCTCACGACACGAGCTGACGACAGCCATGCAGCACCTGTTCAGCACCCTCGAAGGCTTCCCTAGTTTCTTAGGGCGTGCAGCTGAATGTCTAGACCTGGTAAGGTTTCTCGTTTGTCGTCGAATTGAACCACATGCTCCACCGCTTGTGCGGGCTCCCGTCAATTCCTTTGAGTTTTAGCCTTGCGGCCGTACTTCCCAGGCGGAATACTTAACGCGTTAGCTTGAACGAGACTGAGAGGGTCGAAACTCCCAATCCCTAGTATTCATCGTTTAGGGCGTGGACTACTGGGGTATCTAATCCCATTCGCTCCCCACGCTTTCGTTATTCAGCGTCAGATCTGTCCCAGCGAGCTGCCTTCGCCTTCGGTGTTCCTAGCGATATGAACGCATTTTACCACTACACCGCTAGTTCCGCTCGCCTCTTCCAGCCTCAAGCCAGGCAGTTTACCCCGCGGCCCTGGGGTTGAGCCCCAGGATTTGACGAGATACTTACCAAGCCGCCTATTAACGCTTTACGCCCAATAAATCCGGATAACGCTCGGGGCCTTCGTATTACCGCTGCTGCTGGCACGAAGTTAGCAGCCCCTTATTCCTTCGGTACACTCAGAGTTGTTCCCGAAGAAAAGCAGTTTACACCCCGAAGGGCGTCTTCCTGCACGCGGCGTCGCTCCCTCAGCCTTTCGGCCATTGGGGAAGATTCTCGACTGCAGCCTTCCGTAGAAGTCTGGGCAGTGTCTCAGTCCCAGTGAGGCGGGTCGTGCTCTCACACCCGCTATCCGTCGGAGCCTTGGTAGGCCGTTACCCTACCAACTAGCTGATGGACCATAGGCCCCTCCCAAAGCGGCTTGCGCCGTTTTTGACCAATCTTGCGATCGGCCACGACATCCAGTATTAGCTCCCCTTTCGAGGAGTTGTTCTGAACTTTGGGGCAGGTTACCAATGTGTTACGCACCCGTTTGCCACTCGCCAGTGCTCCGCACTGGAAAATCCAAATTACAAATCCCAAATTCCAAACAAATTTCAAATTCCAATTCTCAAAGTTCTGAATGTCAGATTGTTTCCAACATTCGAATTTCGGTGATTGGGTTTTGTTTGGTCATTGGTGCTTGGACATTGGAATTTGCCAGTGCGAAGCACGGCTCGTTCGACTTGCATGCCTAAGACACGCCGCCAGCGTTCATCCTGAGCCAGGATCAAACTCTCAATAAAGTTCTCGCACACCAATCGTGAGACCGATGTGAAAGCGCAATTGAGGTTAGCCCCTAGTGACCAATAACAGTAAGCGACTGGTGTGGGGGTAGCTCTATTATTGCTGTGTCACCATTGTTTATCCTGGCGGTGACGGCACCAGGTCAAAATATTGACGTTTGCGATGTGACGCAGGGGATTGAGGGTTGATCAAGCAGTACGGTCACGCCCGAAGGCGAGAGACTGGATCAAGAACCCTCAGTTCCCTACATCACACCTGACCCAGCACTAGACGCTACGCGTCAGTACTGGGCTTGTTTCTTACCACGTTTCGGTTGTCAAAGGACCTGGGAGAGAAAACTCTTCGTTTTCTCTTCCCACGCCTCTCATTCCGCCAGTAGTGTCGACGCTGGCGCCTTCAGCTAAATCAAGTTTAGCTTCGGCGCTGCGCGCTCGACCTTTATCTGGTCCGACGCGGCTCGCTATCGCTCGCCGCGTAATTCATGAAAGATGCGTCACTGCCTATTTCACATGAGAGCGAAACAAAAACAGTGAGGTGCCGGTTCATTCTTTAATGAGGTGGCGCCTCGCTGTTCTTATCGTTGAAAGAGCGGCCTATTCGTCTTGATTCGTCGTCATTGGTAGCCGATAGTGGTTTCCTTTCGTTAGCTGATAGGACCTACTACTAAGCGCCTGGATAGTACCAAATTGCTGATTCCTGTCAAGTCGGAAAAGCCGTGGAGAACTGGATGAGGTTTTTGGCTAAGGTTAGGGAACATTTGACTCCACCCATCATGTCCTCTACCCTTCGTTTAACGGCTTCACGGAATCAGTGCTGTCGATAGGGAGGGGCTATGCACCTTCAAAGGGTTCAGCGTGTGGCTGGTGACTTGCTGGTTGCGATACTTGGTTTTGTTTCCTGTCGGGCATCGTTTATGGAGTGTCGACAACTTGAGGCGGGTATCGGACTTCATTTCCCCGTTATCACCATGCTCAGTGTGGCGTTGACTGGTTGGATCTTGGGCGCGCTGTTCAGCGTGACCCATCCCAGACACGTCTTCTTTGGACTGTCGGGGTCGGCGGCGATGTGGTTTGTCTTCGCGCCGAAAATCGGAGGACTGCCAGCGTTCGTTGTAGCACTGGTTGGTGGCGGCCTCGGGGTGATCTTCTACCTCGCTGCCCAGATCTATTACGACCTCACGTCGCCTACGAGAAGCATTCCCTGCGGTTAATCCGCAGGTTTTATGTATTCCCATATCATGCCCGCAGCGGCCAAAATTCCAAAATCTCTTTCAGCACTTGATCAGTTTCACAGTCGAGGAGCATCTCATGACCTGATTTTTCGTGCCAGAGCAATTCTTTTTGAGATTTGAGAAGGTTGTACATTTCCTGGGCGCCGCGGGGGTCGGCCACGTTATCAATTCGCGATTGGATAATCCGAACGGGACAACGGACGTGCTCGATGATGCTCCCAACGGTTCGTGTGCGCTCCCAGTACGACCGAAAGGGCGCAATCGGAAACCAAAAGTACCCCTTGTCTTCCTTAGCGTAGTCCATGGAGCTGTACCGATCTTTAACAGAGAGGGTTGCACCTTTCACCAATCGCGACACAATCGGTGTGAGCGCCGTCATTTTGTTCTTAAACTTGATGCACGGTGACAGCAAAACCAAACCAGCCACATGCTTTGGGTGCGCGACCGCTAGTTCCATGGCTAACAAGGTTCCCATGGAAAGCGCCACGATCACGACCTGGTCGTTGGCCTGTCGCAATAACCGATAGGCTTGATCAACATCATCTTGCCAATGGTGCCAACGCTTATCCGCCAAATCTTTCGGGTTGGTCCCATGACCTGCTAAGATTGGGTAAGCCCACTCAATCCCCTGTTTGTCCAAAGCCGGCACCAACACCTCAAGCGAGGAGCGATGCGAGGTGAAACCGTGAATCAGCAGGACGCTGGGTTTATTCATAGACTAGCCTCGAACAGAAATAGTTTTTAGTGTTGCCAGATCAAAACCGCGCGCATAGAGTTCGTCAGCCTTCCGTAATTCTTCCTCGATCCCCACGTGGGGAAGTGAATTCAACTCCTCTTTCGTGATCCACCGGAAATCAGTAAAGTCCTTTTCCAGAACAATCGGTCCGTCATTTTCAACCTCACACAAATACGAAAAGAATTTACTATTCTGGCCGTCGGGACGAAGGTAGGTTTTGTCTTTCAACAAAAACTTCCCAGGTTTCATGGTTAAGCCGGTTTCTTCAAGAATTTCCTTAGCTAAGGTTTCTTCCACCGTGTCATTTCCTTCTACCTTACCCCCGGGAAAAGTGTACATGCCCGGGTAAGCAACCTCATCATCACGACGTTTCAGGACTAGGTATTTTCCTTCGCCATTTCGAATCACCGCCACAACGGCCACAATATGGAGCTTCTCGTTCTTAGCGTAGGCCATAGAGTATTACGTCGTTACGTTCGATGTTGTTCTGGCTACATACGCCACGATCGCCCAGGCCAGGAGGACAATCACCAAGCCGATGACTGTTGTTTGTAAAACATTTCTGACTCGTTCGCGCACGACGTCGCTTTGTCCGGATCCTAGGTAATTGAAGGCCACGCCGAACAAAATCATCACTAACGCAGTTAATGCCAAATATCCCAGCACGGTGCTCAGTGTATGCAACGTTGCCGTCTTGAGATCAGTGTCGGTAAATCCTAAGGTTGGACCGATGGGTTCCAGGCTAATAGCGAGGCGGCTGGAAATAGTGCTGATCATGGGAGTGCGAGAGTCGACTTTAGGTAACTTGGAAAATATTTATTCGACGCTCGGCCGAGAGGATGAACTTGTGTTGCTCGAGAAACACTTTAAGTCCGTCGATATCCCCCTTCGGTCCCATGTACTCCAAAAAATCTTCAAGTGAATCGAATTGAAAAATTGTTTCATCCCAAATTTCAGCCACTTCATTCATTCTATCCTGGTTGAGCATAGCCGCATAGGCGAGAGCCTTGACCCGACGCTCATCGCCATCACCGGCCCCAAATTTTTCCTCAGTCTGTAAAAAGGTGCCATGATTCCCGGCTTCGAGAAAAATTATCCAACCGCCAGGCTTCGTGACGCGAACGGCTTCGTCAACTGCTTGAGACATGAATTCCGGCGGAACATGGTGGAGTGACAACGTGAAGAAAACGGCGTCAAAATGTTGCTTTTCGAAAGGAAGCTTTTCAGCCGCGGCGATGTGATAGGAAATATTTGGTCTCGCATGTAGTTTCTGTGCTTCCGCGATGGACTCAGGGTTTGGGTCGACGCCAACCAGGTTTCGTACTTTTTCTGCCAAAGTTACAGAACGTCCACCCTGACCGCACCCAACCTCAAGAACATGTAACCCCTGAAGCGGGATTACTGCGTTAACTTTTTGAACAAACTCTTCTTTAAGTCTTACCATGAACTTTCTTCATCTTTTTTCGCCATTCCGCAATGCCTTTATGATGCCCGCTCAACAATTCTTTCGGCACGCGTTTACCCTTAAACACTTCTGGTCGAGTGTATTGTGGATATTCTAACACTCCCGGCTGGCTATGCGACTCATCAACTGACGATTCGTCTTTGCCCAACACACCGGGCAACAATCGTGTCACCGCATCCATCACGACCATAGCCGGTAATTCGCCGCCGGTCAGGACGTAGTTGCCGATGGAAATTTCTTCATCGACATAATCCACGACACGCTCGTCCACGCCCTCATACCGGGGACAAATAATGACAATCTGCTTGTATTTCGATAGTCGTTTTGCATCGGCCTGGGAAAATGTTTTTCCTTTGGCCGACATCAACAAAATGCGTCGTCTTCCTTTCTTTGGTAGGGCTTTGAGGGCTTTGAAAATCGGTTCAACTTTCATCACCATGCCTACCCCACCGCCATACGGTCGGTCGTCGACACTACGATGTTTGTCAGATGTGAAATCGCGGAGATCGTGGAAGTGAAACGACACCAGTTTCTTTTTTTGAGCGCGTTTAATGATGCTCTCGTTCAGGTAAGCATCAAACATTTTTGGGAAAATGGTCAGTAGGTCGAAACGCATATATGGTAGTATATAACATGATGGAGAGGACGACGATAACCACCCCAATCAAGACTACCCGTAAAATCGAAACGAAGGTTGGTTTAACCTTTATTATTGTGGCTACAGGGTTACTCGGGCTTGGCCTACTGGCCGTCGGCGCAACGGCTACGAAAGCTTCTTTGACTGGTTATTTTTTTCGCGATAGCCGAACTAACAAGACGTGGTACGCCGAACCAACGACCGGCTACCGCTATGATGTGACGAGTCCTGCCCGCTGGAAAAAACTTTATCAGCGGACGGCGCTCATCATCTCAACGGACCAGCTTAACTTGATCCCAGTCTTGAATGACTCCAGTCCTGGCGATGACGCGACTCGGGCGCGGTACTCAGGGCGAGTGGTGACAACCGGAGACGGTCTCTATTGGTATGTGTATCCAGGCACGAAAACTCGATATGCAACTACTGACTCCGCCGTCCCAACCCAGCTACTCAACGGAAACGTCTCAATCGCACTCATGTTGTGGCCCACTGATCCCGGTATTCGCACGGGAACCACCAAAGTTCAAACCCGCACGGGTAGCTTCACCGTCAAATACCTGCGGGTGAATCGGATTAATCCCGATTTCCGGTTGATGACCGATAATACCAACCTCGGACAGTGCCACCCAACAAGCTGCACTTGCGGACCAGAGTCCTCGCCAGCCTGCCAAGAATTTTATCGAACCTCCTGCCCACTCTGTCGAAGTCAAAGCTTCGGCACCTTTATCAAGTCACGCGGGGCCTCGGCTGGCATCAATGGAACATATTTCTTTAACGCCGGCGGCGACCTCCGGGACACCAGCCTGTTTATCGTCATGAATTCGTATGCACCAATCAGTTCCTTCACCTGGGGCCGGAATCCGTTGGGTGGGAAAAAGCGAGCGGGATTCTCAGTTGATACCTCGAATCGAATATTCTTCGATGTGCCGCCGACAAAATGTGAGGACACTTTGCGCATTGGCAACTCGACGCCGTTGGAAACAACCGCCCAATGTGTAGCCAGAGTGGTTGGTAGTTGGTCAACCAGTCATGGCGGGACGGGTAAACTTCAAGCCCTCGTCAACTCCGATGCAACTCTCGTCCTCAACCGCACGAACGTGATCAGTCAGTACACCTTAGATAGCAAGCAGAAAACCGCCCACTCCACCCGCAACGGGATTGGATTCCGAGGAAACGAGATCTGGATGTTCGTCGTCTACGGGGCGACCGTTCCGGATGCTGCGGCCGTTGCCACAGCGATGAAATTTGATAATGCTGTCAATCTCGACGGCGGCGGGTCAAGCACGCTCTACGCGAATGGCCAGTACTTGGTCGGGCCGGGCCGAGCCATACCGAACGCTATTTTGATTGCCAAATAATCATTATCGACTCTGGTCAACTGATAGATACTGTATCAGCTGAACATAATCAACACCTTCATCAGGTGAAGTTTACATTAGCATTTGTCTAGACTTCTTGGTCGAAGGTGCTACACTAGTTCTTACCTTCGTATGGCCATTATCAAAAAAACCCAGCGGGATGAGTACATCGTGGTTCACCACGTGCGCGGTGAAGGTGACGTGTTAGATTTTCTGCACATGACCAGCCACATCATTCTCGATCGACTCTGTTTCCAGGCGCGGAACGGCCAAGCCGCCGAGTTTACGTATCGTAATCGTAAGTACACGATGACCTGGAATTCCCGGGACGACACATTTGAAGTTACTCAGGTTGATGAAGCGGTGGAAGTCATGTAAGGACCATGATCATCACTCAGAAATCACGAAAGGCGCGCCCGTTCTCGGGCGCGCAACGTTTTTGTGAAGTTTCTGAAATCACCATACTCCCCATTTTCATGCATCGGTACTCAGGCTTGACGCATAAGTCGGGATAAGCTAGGTTCTGAACGTTCAGCTGGGAAAGGAGGACACTATGTGCCCCGGCTATCCAGAACCGCCTCCGGGTAATGACCGATCAAAGTTGGTCGGCGTGACCTACGCTCAAGTCGAGGAACGCTGTTTGCACGTACTGTTGGAAGGATTAGCCGGCGAAGTCAATTCCGATCGATTGACCGGAGCCTTTAGGGAGGCTTGGCGTCGCGAAGTGGAACCGGCAATCGAAACTCGGGACTCTCGCTTTCGGCACCTGGATCCAAAGAAGTCCATCGCCTACTTCGAAACGGCGGTTGTCTCAAGGACCGAAGTTTCCGACGATGGGACTATCAATCTCGAAGACGGTACACCCCGAACTCTCGAGTGACTCAGGGCAAGATCCTGAGTCTTTTTTACACAAACTCCGCCGCAGCGGAGTTTGTGATTGGTGTGGAGATTCTAAATCTTCAAATCATCTCCCATACCGGAGTCGGCACTGGGCATTTGATCCATCGGTTGCTGGGCGTCTTGGCGTTCGTGGCGCATTTTGCGTGAACCTTCCGGTTCGTAAATCTTGAGGTTGACGCGGGCATGATTCTTCGCGCCGACAACGCGCAAGAGGGTGCGCAGCGACTTGGCGGTTTGCCCTTGGCGGCCGATGATTTGACCGAGGTCTTCTTGGTTGACTTTGAGCGTAATTAAGACGCCCATTTCATCAACGGTACGGTCGCAGCTGACCTCCTCGGGGTGATCGACCATCGCTTTGACGACGTATTCAACGAAGGCTTGGTCTTGCTCCATATATCTGAGTGCGGTTAATGATGGAATATCAGTGCGCGTGGCTCGGTGGACCAACCAAGGCGGCCCTGAAACACTACAGCCAGGATAGCAAATCCAGTTAGAAGCGCAAATCGGCCTTGTTTTATTATAAAAACTCACCCGCGGCTAGGGTGAGAGTAGCTATGTTCCGAGGGACCTGTCCCAGATGAAGTTCTCGTCTTCGATGAAGTGTCCAAGCTGAATATACGCCCGAATCAGTTCGCGATCCGGTGGGGGGCCGTGCTTGATCACCGTCTCAAGTCGAACCTGCACGGCCACCAGTTCTTGCAGGAGGCGAGGGTGATTCGGACGCAAGATCTCCTTGCCATAAGGGGTGAGCATTTCCCCACTGTACTGCCT
Source organism: uncultured Gammaproteobacteria bacterium (assembly GCA_964383765.1). Taxonomy (GTDB): domain Bacteria; phylum Patescibacteriota; class Patescibacteriia; order SBBC01; family CAIJZX01; genus CAYLHT01. Next base: position 45,697 of record CAYLHT010000001.1, read on the forward strand.
CGGACTGGTCCAACAGTCGGATTGATCTTGCCATTCCTGGTTGAGTTTCATCCAGCCCAGCCCATCTCCGTCCAGCAGAAACCGTCTGGTGACCGTTGCGTCTGGTTCGTTGGTCAGGGAGAGCCTGGGTGAAACTGAATTGCATTTCAACCACAGGATCCCTCCCTCTGCCCGGCGAACGAGCAGATCGATACGCACGGTAAACTGGAACATCTTTCCGCGCGGTCTGACTTGGCGTTTGTCCATAAACGCCCGCACTACGATTCCGGACTTGACAGTTTCCAGCAATGCGTCGTGCAACTGCGGTTCCATAGTTCCTCCGGCGCGCCTAGATTCGTCATCGTCGGCTCTGGAAGGATGGTGAAAAGTGCGTGGCCGATTGAGATCCTAGATTCATCATCGTCGGACCAACCGCGCCGTGAACGGACCGAAAAACAGGTCCAACTCGACCCTACCAGGTTTGATTATCCGAGTAAAGCTAGGCCGCCGGCGTTTCAGCTTTGGCTGGCTCAGCCGGAGCGGCGGGAGTTTCAGGGGTCGGCGTCGGAGTTGCAGCCGCTGGAGGCGTTTCAACTTTCTTGGCTTTGGCGACGACGCGCTTCGCGCCGGTGATAACACCCTTGTCGACTAACAGATTGTGAACCGTGTCGCTGGGCTGAGCGCCCTGTGAGATCCAATGCTTCACCCGCTCAGCATTCACGTCGAGTTTCGCCGGCGATTGGTGCGGATCGTATGTACCGAGTTGTTCCAAAAACGTACCCAGCGTATCCTTGCGTTTATCAGACACGACTAAACGGTAGGTCGCGTGATTTTTTTTGCCGAGACGGGAGAGGCGGATGGAGACCATGAAGAGGAGAAGTTGGAAGTGAGAATTTGGAAGTTGGATAACTGAAATTTGAGCAACGGCACGATACCACAGGGCCTCAATGGTGTCAACGACCGATTAATCGACAGATTCGAGTTGTCATAACGTCAAAAAAGTGGTAGACTCAATCGGCCATGGCTCGTCAATCCGATCAAGAATCTTCTGAGGGCGTCATTGTTAAACTCGTCACCAACCTCGTTCGGTTGGCGGTCTTGAATAACGCATCGGATATTCACATTGAGCCCGGTGAAGATAAAATTGGGATTCGTTTTCGCATTGACGGCGTCCTCCGGGAAGTTGAAAGCCATCCGATCAGCTTGCACGAACCATTGGTGGCGCGCATCAAGGTGCTGTCTAACCTGAATTTATCTGAACGCCGTAAGCCCCAGGATGGCCGGTTCCAGTTGAATGCTGACAACAAACAACTCGATATCCGGGTCTCGACCTTCCCGACAATTTTTGGCGAGAATGTTGAACTGCGCATCTTGAACAAAACCAACATTCTCCTCGGTTTACCGAGTTTAGGTTTTCAGCCCGACACTCTTGAGCAATTCAACGGGATGATTCACCAACCCTACGGCATTATTTTCGTGACCGGGCCAAATGGATCTGGGAAAACCACCACGCTGTACTCAACCCTCAACACGATCAATACGCCGGACAAAGATATTGTGACGCTGGAAGACCCGGTTGAGTATCAATTGCCGCTGATTCGCCAAACCCAAGTTGACCCTGATGTGGGCATGACGTTTGCCGCCGGCTTGCGGTCACGGCTGCGGCAAGACCCGGACGTCTTACTTGTGGGTGAAGTTCGTGACCCTGAAACTGCTTCGATTGCAGTCCGGGCGGCCCTGACTGGCCACTTGGTGTTAACGACGCTGCATACCAATGATTCCATCGGCGCCATCAATCGCCTAACGGATATGAACGTGGAACGCGTGTTGATCGCGTCGGCCACGATCGGGATCCTGGCTCAACGTCTTGTCCGACTCCTGTGTACGACCTGCGCCGAAGCCTATGAAGCCTCAACCTCACTCAAACAGCAGTTAGCCTTGCCGACCGAAGAGAAGATTACGCTCAAGAAAGGGGTGGGCTGCGAAAACTGTGGGTACACCGGGTACATTGGTCGAACGGGAATTTTTGAGATGTTGGTGCCAGATAAGAAAGTCCGGGCAATGATTACCGACGGCGCCAGCCACCAGGACATCAAAACCTATGCCGTTCGAGCGCTCGGCATGCGTACCTTGCGCGATGATGGACTCCAAAAAGCTAAACAGGGCCTAACCAGCGTCGAAGAAGTCTTACGCGTGACCGTCGGAGACATTACTGAGTAGGTCTACAAATCTCCGCAGCCAACGAATCTACGAATGGGCTGATTTGAGTTTGACAGCTTCCAACGCTGACGCTAGGGTGAAGGCATGCAGTCTATTCAGGCCATCATTGTCCTGACGACCATAACTCGGTCTCAGTTTGGGATCGGACTGTTCCGATAACCACCACGGTCCCGCCCGAGCGGGATTTTTGGTGAGCACCTTACACATTCGACAGCAGCTGTGGAGGAAGTCATGCCGAAAAAGATTGCGGTCTGGCGGCACGATCGGAAGGACTTCGAGTATTTGACACGTGATTCGATTGAGGCTCGACGCCCCCCGATTGGCCGCGAAGATTATGGGGAACGTTGTTTCACCGGCTCGGTCGCCATCCAGCAGCCAGCCGGTCAGCGAGCAATCTTTCGGTGGTCGGACCATCTCGACCGGTTCGAACAGAGCGTCGCGGCCGACGCTATGGTCAAACGGCTTCCCTGTTCGCGGGAACTCCTGACCAACGTCGTCAGCGATCTGGTCTGGATGAATGATCAACCCTACATCCGTTGCAGCATTGGAAGCGTCGGAGGGGTCCGGGTTTATGCACACGATCCCCAACCTGACTTCCATGTCTGTACCGAGGACATCGATCCGATCACTCGCACGTACCTTGGCCCGGACGTGTCCACCAAAGGTCTCCGGGTGTTGGTGACCGACTGGCGACGCGGGTTTCCCGATGCCGTTACCATGGCCAAGTCAGCCAGCAATTACCAGCGCAGCATCAATGCTAAGGATGAGGCCGTCCAGGCCGGGATGGATGATGGCGCCCTCGTCGATTCAACCGGCGACTACCTATCCGAAGCGTCGGTCGCGAACCTGATCCTGATCAAGGGTCAACGAGCTTTCCGACCGGATCGGCGGTGTGGAGCGCTGGACAGCATCACCCGTCGGACGGCTGAGCGACTGCTCAAAGACACCGAGCAGATTGAGACCGACCCAGCCCTAATCGGGCCGAGGCTCCTCGAGGAGGCGGATGAAATCATGGCCTGCGGCACGGCTATCGGTTGCATCCGGATTCGGGAGCTAGCCTGGCCTGCTAAGGGCGTTCACTGGATGCTCCGTCGTGACGAAGCAGATCAAGTGGCTCTCCGGATCGATCGGAAATACCTGGCCTTGATTCAGGGTCAAGTTCTGGGCTACGACAACTGGTTCACACCGATCGAGAGCATGCACGCTCAGACGGTCAGGACCTGAAGTTCTTCAGCAGCTCCCCCGAGCTGCTTTTTCTATCTTGATTTTTTGTAAGAAACGTGCTATACTCCCGTCAGAAAACAAACACCCATGCGAAAATTGTTCGTCGGATTTTTGGCCATCCTTGGGCTAAGCGCCCTGGTTTTTGCTGTGCCGGCCAAGGCCGCGACCAAGGTCCCTCGCAAGATTGACGGAGTGATGGTTGACCCAAAAAACGCTAATCCGTGGGTGACGGCGGTCATGATTGATAACCATCCGGCCGCCCGGCCACAATCAGGGATGAGTAAAGCCTCAGTCATTTATGAGTCTTTAGCCGAAGGCGGCATCCCGCGGTTCATGGCGCTCTTCGTTGATTATTCAGTCAAAGTCTTCGGTCCGGTTCGATCGACTCGACCGTATTTTGTGCGTTACGCCGCGGAATACCCGGCGGCGATCGTCCACGCCGGCGGCAGTCCGGATGCCTTAGCGCTCATCCGCTCCCTTAAGCTCGGGAGCATCGAAGGGATTAAAGGAAAATTTGCGAAACTCTTCTACCGCGGCCCGGGCGGTGGTGTGCACGCCCTCTTCACGACCGGCCCAAAAGTTTGGACGGCCCTGAAAGCGCTGCGCTACGATCGGGCGACGCCGAAGTACCCAAGCTGGACCTTCGTGGATGAACCGGCGATAGCCGGCCGGGCAACCGGTAAACATGGTGCCATCATTGACCTGGGCGCAGGCAAACAGTACCAAATTCGGTTTGACTACGACCGCAAAACCAATACCTATAAACGCTTAACCGGTGGCCGACCCCAGATCGATAAGCTGACTAAACAACAACTGGCGCCAAAAAACGTAATTATCATTGTTGTTCCGAAGGAAAAAATCCTGGATCGCAAAGGCCGGCTTGATTTGCACACCGTCGGCCAAGATAAAGGCGTGCTCTTGAAAAACGGAAAATCAGTACCGATTGTTTGGAAAAAACCGGGCACGCGAACCCGCACCCAGTTTTTCACGACCGACGGAAAAGCAGCTGAACTGAATCGCGGTCAAACCTGGATTGTGGTCGTGCCGCGAACCCACAAGTATAATTTGTTCTAAGTTTTAATCGTTCTCAACCGTCATCGCGGTCAACGTCACCGGCGGTTGATTTGGTTCGAACGACAAGCGAATTTCCTGTATCAAATTTTGTGTTTTTTCCGGCAAGGGTAAATCGGCTTGTCCGGAGACATCGACCGAGACGCTCCGGCCCTCTCTAAATCGAGTCTGACCAAGCACCATCCAATCAATGCGAACCCGGAAACTTTTATTATTCTGAGCTGCTAACTTCAGTCGGGGATGGTAACGTGGATCAAGTCGCAAATCTGCTGCCGTGAACACCGTCGCGGGCGGTGTGACAGTGAAGCTCGTCGACGTCCGATGGAGCTGTTTTCGATCACCGTGCCACGGTATAGCCATCAAACTTGCTGAACGTGGGTGGGTCAGCGCTCGGACAGCGTGAATTTGGAAATAGCGATGAAGAGTGTTGAGACTAATGAGGTTGAGCGTGATAAACAGTGTCAACGTCAGCGTCGCTGCGGTTGATTGATGCACCCGTGACGTCCAGTCAGCCACGGTTTTTCCCATGATGATAGCCAGGGCTGGGATCAGCGCAAACAAATAACGACCCTGCGGTTGGAAGAAATAGGTGTTTTGGTAAATCACAAAGGCGACCGTTAACACCACCCCAACCCAAAGCCAGATCAGTAGTCGATCACGTTTCGCCTGCTTCAAACTCCGCAGCGCCAAGACAGCAATCCACGCCAACCCGAGCCCGTACCAGGTCACCGGAATCGAAACATCGAATTTTCCAAACACGCCAATCAAACTGGCAGCCAATTTTCCGATCATGCTGATGAACCGGCCTGAGGTCGTAATCGGTTCTTGTTGATTGTGCCACCAGACCAGTGTGTGTTTCAGCCCCAAGAGATCGCCGACTCGCATGATGTTGTGCACGAACCACCAACCGCTGATAGCAAGGGCAGCAATGCTGGCCTGAATCCAGCGCTGCCACGGCTGTCGCCACAAACGATACAGAAATACCACTGCCACCATTGGAAAAAGATTGACCTTTGTGAGCAATGCTAAACCAACCAAGCCGCCAAACCACCAGGCTTGCCCGGACGTAAGTTTGGAGTCGAATGTCACCGCCACTAACCACAACAACCCAGACATCACGATCACGAGAATGTCATTGCTGAAACTAGTACCCATATACAACACCATTGGCAACATCAACATGGACATGACTGTCATACACGCCGCCCGACTCGATGGGAATAACCGTCGACCTAAGCGGTAGAAAATCCAAACGGCGGCGATGATCAATACGATTGAGGTCAGCCGATTCAGCTCAAGCTGGGTGACAAACGAAAAATGTTGCGCACCCCAAACCAACGGCAGGCTGAGCAGGTAATACAGCGGCGGTTGGTGACTCTCCCAGGGCAACCATGGGTAGTCATACGCCGGGAGTTGATGATCAAGCAGAATCGTTCTCGGATATGCCAAGTGCGCGGTTTCATCGGGTGGGCTGGTGACGGGATTGAACCAGGCAAAGGCCCCGACCAATACCACGATGGCAATGATAACCAGAATTTCCCCGCGACCCCGAAGGGCTGAAATGAATTTCATAGTTACCCAGTCCTGTGCTGACCGGCGATCTGCCGGCTAGAAACTTGTAAACGACCGCTTACCTAGATCTGTACACCCCTGTGAAGAGGTCAGACTGGGTCGACAGGAGGAAATACTCGCGACAAAGGCTTGAGCCGAAGAGGCCGGAACGCTGACCGTATGGCTGGTCCCGGCTGCAGCTTGCGTATACGTCGTTGATCCAATCGTGATTTTGGCGTTCGTGGCCAGGTTGGTTGACCACTGAAACGTCATGTTCCCAGCCACAATCGGCCCGAAACGAATATTCCTGATAATCGGTTGGCTATTCGTAATCTGCCCGGATGAAAAGCCGTAGGGTTTGAGGTTGGCATTTGATTGATAGGTATAGAGCAGGCCGTGAGATGCATAGAGCCGGAACGTCTCCGGTCGATTCTTGATCCCAGCCACCAGAAGGAATGGTTTGGTATCGGCCAATCGAATGAATTTCGGAATAACATTGCCCACCGCACCCCCCGACGGAGTGCCACCCAGGGGAACCGGCCAGATGGTATCGTGGTACAGATTGATGACCATGGGTTGAATCCGACCCCGGGCGGGGCTGAGCGCCAAAACCACATCAGCGGTCTCGTTAGCAGCGATATCAATGTTGACTCCCCCCGCCGTCAACCACGTGGGGAGACTGATCCGTGGCTGGGTCCCGAAGACATTAGACTGTTTGGCGTACGTGAGTTCTTGGCCAGAGGCGTTGTACACCCGCACACGTCCGGCCGAGGTTGCCCCACTAGTGACAAAGACATAGTGTGCATCCGAAGCGCTGTAGGTTATTTTGCGAGCAAAAATACTGCCGCCGTACCCAGGAAACGGAGTGATCGTTTTTGTCCCAAGACGAAGCGAGCGGCCCGTCAGCTTCACGTCGGAAATCGAGGGCAGAACGTTGATGTACCGGTAGGCCGTCCCATAGGGACCAGAACCAGTGTAGGTCTTGGTGTTGTTGCCAGCCGCGTCGGTGGCGTCGTACCCAACCCAATACTGACCAGCCACGGCGGTGTTGAGCGCCGGAGTACTGTTGCGAATGCGGTACGTCACGGTCGGATCGAGGTTATCGGTAACGGTCGCTCCTGATTCTGAGTAGGTTGACCCACGTTTAAGGAAGATGGTTTTTGGTCCGTTGACAACTATGCCGGGATACGTGCCGTCAATTGTATAATCAACACTCAGGCCGGTTGAGTTTCCGCTCAGATCAGAGAAAACAAAAGAGCACGTTTTGACACCCTCACTGGTTGTGATCGTGGCAGCCGTGACTTGTTTTGACGCGCTGACAATTCCCGAGCTGGTACAGTCTCTTGAAACGACAACGGTTCCGGTCTCGGATGATGTCACCACCATGGTTGAGGCAGAGCTGTTCAATTTCGCGTACAGCGTTGGAGCGGTCGTCAAGGTCAATGTCGGGGAAACGTAATCAACTTCAACCGCACCGATATCGCACACTGAGCTGTTGCCAGAAATACCTACCTGGGGTCGGCTAAAATACCTTTGATCGAGTGATGGACAACCCGTATTCGTACCGGCGTCAATCACGGGACTGTTCGAGAGCGGTAAATAATTCTTTGTTAGAGCCAGCTGACTGGTAGAATTATTAATGGCTAACGTTGATGAAAGTTGGGGGTCAGTACCGAGAATATTCCCGGTGGTGGTACCAGTGATGGTGCACCCGATGGTTGACTCAATTAGGTTGTAGCCTTGTGAGGCGAAGGCGCTTCCTCCACAGTCAGGCGAAGCACCGGAACTATCAACATTGAGCGCAATGATTGAATTTTTTACATTCAACGTCCCGGTGTCATTCCAGATTCCCCCAAATCCACTGACGGCGGTATTTCGGGCAACCGTGACATTGGTGAGCGTCATCGTACCCGCGTTGTAGATACCGCCACTGTCGGACGATGACGTATTGGCTGCGATCGTCGACGTGTCGATGGTGGCGGTTGCAAAATTAACTAGTCCGCCCACGCCTCCCCCCGCCGCTGCGGAATTTTCTGAAACAGTCGACTTTGTCATGGTTAGCGTCCCACTATCAATCTCAATCCCGCCCGCTTGAAAACCGGCCGTATTACTGGCGACGGTCGTGTCAGACATGTAGAGCGTACCAACATCACTATAGATTCCGCCGCCAAACCCGCCGGTACCGGCGGCGGTATTGCTCGTGACCAACACCCCCGATAATGTCAGGGAGCCCGTACTTTGAATGCCACCACCACTATCACTCACGTATCCTCCGCGAATGGTGAGTGATTGGATAATGGTTGAACCGGAAATAATGTCGATAATTCGGTCACCGAATGAAGCTCCATTAGCGGTGATGGTTGTGGAATTTTGTCCGGCCCCGTTAATCACGACTGAACCTGAGGTGACATCGAGGTCTCCAGTCTGGTTATTGTCTTCGCCGGTTCCGGTGATTGATAAAGTGTAGGTGTTTGCCCCAAGAGTGATGGTGTCAGCCGTCGAGCTCGCCCCAGCCGTACAGGCATCAACGGTCGTGTTCGTATTGGCAGCTTGAATTGCCTCACGCAACGTACAGTTGCCATTGGTGGTCAGGTCGTCGACTGTTGTCGTGACCGTAATCGTGGCTGCTGAAGCCGAATGTGAGAAGCATGCGGCGCCGGCAAAGACAATAATGCCGAGTGCGGCACATCGGTTGAGGAAAAGCTTGTGCATATTCTTACTTTCAGCAACAGTATAGCACGTCGAAACGGAAAAATCCATCGATACCTCTCCTGGCAGAACACCCATTCAGAATTAGATGGATACTCTCAACCGTACACCTGATGATATTCTTTGCGTGTTTGCCGCGCGTGTTTTTCAAAATCGAGAAAAATCCCCATATCTCTCCCTCGAGCTTTCTGTCGGCGAATGAATTGGCGGCGAAAAGTCGACGGAATTATTTGCCACCACCTATACGGAACATACATATCAAAGCTATTAGGTGGCAACGATAGCAAACGCAACGTTCGTCGGTCCCCAGCTCGGGCATAATAACGGTTTAAACCATCAAATAAAGCCAGCCGGTATCCAGATCGAATCAGCAATAGTTCCCAGGATTTGAACGATGGGGTGGGGTGCATCGGAAGCGTCGATTCAATCACGATCACCGTCGGTCGCCAGCGGTTCAAATCAATCGATTTCAGCACATCCCGCTCACTTCCCTCAACGTCAATTTTAAGAAAATCAATTCTTGTGACGCGGTGTTGCGTCAATATCTGGTTGAGGGTTTGTGTAGGAACACGAATGACGGTTGGGGTTAATCCGAAACGAACATGCTCAGCCGCTGCCCGTTTGTTCGACGTCGCTAAACCCCAGCCGCCTGCAAACTGGGTTAGTCGAGTGTCATGTCGCGAAGTGCCCACCGCACACTGGAGATTGATATCACGTGGCCGGGCAGTATGTAATACCTTGAAAATATTTGGCTGTGGTTCAATATTAATTCCGCGCCAACCGAGATCATAAAAATACTTTGTGACAGAGCTGACGGTTGGGTACGCCGCTCCAACGTCAACATAGAATCCCTTGGTTTTGTTTAATGCTCGACGCAAAAGCACGTCCTCACCCTGCTCTGCAAACGAAATCATCGGCTGCAGAGAGGAGCCCACATCAGAACGTTTCGGCATTGAAAGAATCTTTATCGATTCCCGTGCTTCTTGATCATCTCCTCAACCTGGTCCATTTTGACTGAGAGGAGTTGTGAGACTCCATCATCACCCATGGTCACGCCGTACAAAATCTGGGCTTTCTCCATAGTGGCGCGGTTATGGGTGATGGTAATGAACTGCGTTTTGTGGGCGAGTTGATCGAGAATCGCGGCAAAGCGTTGCGAGTTGGCTTCATCCAAAGCGGCGTCGACTTCATCCAGCACCACGAACGGCGAGGGATTGTTGGCAATAATCGCGCACAGCAGGGCAATTGATGATAACGCTCGCTCACCGCCGGAGAGCATGGCAATCGATTGAAGTTTTTTGCCCGGAGGCGTGGCCTTAATATCAATGCCCGTGACAACTTTTTCAGCTTGGGGTTCGGGTTTTGGTTCGGCGGCCGGGCCGGTGTCTTGAGCCGCCGCGACTTCGGCTTCAGTCATATCATCGTCTTCGCGGATCGCTTCTTTGATCAACACCAGTTCGGCCCGGCCGCCGCGGAAGAGCGCTCGGAAGTAGGTGTTGAACTCGGCGTTGATCTTTTTGAAAGCGGCATCGAATTGTTTTTTGATGATCTCATCAAGCTCAGCAATGGCCGCTTCCAACTGTGTAATCCCGGCTTTCAAATCCTCGGCTTGCTTGGATAAGAACTCCCAGCGTTGGTTGGTGTCGGTGTACTCGGCGGTGACCTGCTCATCAATCCCGCCGATCAGTTCCAACTGATGCTTCAGATGTCCAATTTCTTCGGCCAACATGGCGACGTCGCCGTCCAGTTTTTTCTTGGCGGCGGCAGTGACTGTTTCAACTCCGGCGGGACCCATGGCCTGTTCGATTTCGCGCTGCAGATCCTCTTGCCGCTGCTCCAGGCGGGCCAACGAGACCTGTAATTCGTTGACTTGATTGGTGGAAATGTTCAAGCGATGCTGGGTTCCACGGAATTCTTTCTGAAGACTAAAGAGTCGATCTTTCTTGGTGGTTTCATTCTGGTTGAATTGCTGAATGTCGTCGCGGGCAACTTTCAGGCGCTGATCAGCATCTTCAATTTGACCGTCGAGTTTCTTGACCTGGTCAACGTACATGGCGTACGCCTGCTCGGGATGCGTTTTCGCGAGTTCTTCCACGCTTGATTCGGCCTGCCAGTGTTCAAAGTCCGATTTGAGTTTTTGTTGCTGATCCGACAAGCGTTGCTGCTGGTCGAGATGACGCTGAACCTCGGTTTGAGCCGTGGCGAGGCGTAAACCTAGGGCTTGACGCTGCGTCGCGAGCTCGAGCAATTCTTGTTGCTCCGTTAAGAGCGTGAGCGGATCAACCGCATCATTGGCCGCGCCGAAACGCTGGCTCAGGGATGTCAGCTGTTGATGGACTTTCTCAATCGCCGTTCGGACTTTGGGTAACGCCGGCGCTTCAGCGCTCAGTTCAGTGGTGACTTGATCCAAGACCTGAGTCAGGCCATCTACTTCAGACTTAGCTTTTGACCAACTTAAACTTTTTTGGAGTTGTTGACGGAAGCTCGTTAGTCGCTGTTGAACGCTCGCAAACTTTTTTTCGAGCGTCGCCGATTCGTGTTCGGCTTGTTTCAATTTCTCGCGGCTGCTCTTCAATAGCGGTTCAAGGGCCTCCAACTCTTCTTGAATTTGGGCGAGCGAACGTTTGACGTCTTGCATCTGCTGTTGCCGGAAGACCGTTTCGGCTTGACCGGCCTGCCGGGCCGCGACGTCGAGCTTCCCTTTGGCGGCCGAGCGTTGTTCGAGCAATTTATTCTTCTGATCGAGAATGTGATTGTAGGCTTTTTGCAATCCGGAAAACTGTTCTGAGGCTGACCGCTCTTTTTCGATCTTTTCGAGTTCCTGTTGGATGGCTTCAATTTCCTTTTGGATCTCGGCGCGGCGCTGATCGGCTTGACCGTGCTCTTCCGTAACTGTTTTCAGTTCCCGCTGTAGCTCCTGCCAGCGCAAGCCAAAGAAACGTGTGTATTCTTGTTTGAGTTCCTGTTCAATTTCTTCACGTCGTTCTAACCGTTTAACCTGGCGCGTGAGTGACCGCAGTCGCGGTTCGATTTCTTGCATGATAGCTTCACCTTGAGCTAGGTTCTCCTTGCTCTGGGCGAGTTTACTGACGGCTTGTTCGCGCTTCATTTGATACTGTCGTACGCCCGCCGCTTCATCGAACAAGTGTTTGCGTTCCTGCGGACTCGACAGTAAAAACGAGTCGATCATCCCCTGGCCAATCACCGAATAGGTGCGCTGGCCGAAATTTGCCTGAGCGAGCATCAGGTGAATGTCCTGTAGGCGGGACGGTTGATTATTAATCATGTACTCACCCTCGCCGTCACGGTAGACGCGGCGGGTCAGAATCAGCTCGCCGTAATCAATCGGCGCGCGGCGATCGCTGTTGTCGAGGTAGAGCGAGACTTCAGCCACGCCTAAACGTGACTTCTTATCCGACCCGGCAAAAATCACGTCGTCACTCTTTTTCCCGCGCAGTAACTTAAGTGACTGCTCGCCGAGCACCCAGCGAATCGCGTCAGCCACATTTGATTTGCCTGATCCGTTCGGGCCAACAATCGCGGTAATCCCACGCCCAAAATCGAGCGACGTACCGCTGGCAAACGACTTGAAGCCTTGGATCTGTAACTTGGATAAATACATCTGGACAGCTTTGAGCTGGTAGCTGTTAGCTTTTAGAAATTTTAGAAACTATGAGTCATGCTAGTACAAGCTATAAGCTACCAGCTAACAGCTAGAGTTTTCCCTGTAACCGCAGGATGAACAACCCGACCATCCCGATTGATGCGAGAAGTTTCATAATCGTCCCGCCCATGAAGGCGACGATGGTGTAGTTACCGGATTGATAGGAGTAGACTTGGTCATGCCCGAGCAGCATTTCAGCCGCCAGCGCCCCGGCCAACGGACCAACTAAATATGTACCGATGGCCCCGAAAAAGGATCCGACCAGGCCGCCCACGACCGCCCCAAAAATTCCCCACGGTCCGGCTCGAAGTTTCTTGACCCCAGATTTACTCAAGGCAAAATCCAAGCCGATCGTGCCGAGCGCGATGATGGACACGAGCACCATGAAATTTTGGTTGACCGTTGCAAAATGATGGCTGATGGCGTACAGAAAGATACCAAACCAGATAGTCGGAATTGACGGCGCGACCGGAAAGACGATCGAGGCGATGCCGCCCAAAATCAGGATGAAACTGAGGAGTGAAGCTAGGCCGCCAATATTCATCCCGTTAGAAATTTATCCTGCACATACAATCCGAGTTGAAACATCATATGATGGCCTAGATTAACCCGTGGTTGCGCAGATGAGCTGGTCTTACCCAGCAGTTTTTCTGGTCTCGTCATCGTGCTCAAGAAAAAAGGCATAACGGCTGAAGAATTTCTAACGGGATCATTGGGAATTCCAGCTTTTGGCTTTCAAGCCATTGAAGGCGGCGGCTACTTGGGCCTCTTGTTTCGAAGCGCCTTCGCCGGTGGCAACTTCTTCTGCCCCCAGGTACACCCCAACTAAGAAATGCTTATCGTGATCCGGTCCCCACTCTTTCAAAACTTTGTAATTGGGCGTCACCCCGATGACTTCCTGGGCGACTTCTTGGAACCGGCTCTTGGGGTCGATGTAACTCTGGGTGGCCAGGATGTTAGGAAGTTTCGCGATGATATGACGCTCGATGAATTTTTGAGCCGCATCAATTCCGGCGTCTAAGAAGAGAGCACCGATAATCGCCTCGATGGCGTTGGCATGAATATTCTGTCGAGCTTTTGAAGCTTTATCTTTAGCTTCACCGCGCGAGAGGAGCAAGTAATTGTCTAAATCAAGTTCTTTGGCGACTTCGGAGAGTGACTTCGCATTTACCAAACTCGCCCGCCAGTTGGTCAGGTCGCCTTCGGGATTGGGATAATGATGGTAGAGGTATTGACTGACTACCAACTCCAAGACCGCGTCACCGAGATACTCGAGTCGTTCATTGTGGCCCAGCGGGAAATCCGGATTTTCGTTCAAGTACGACCGGTGGGCGAGCGCTTGCCGGATCAGGTCCTTGGTAGCGAAATCGTGCTGCAGCAGTTTCTCCAGGTCGGTCAGTTCAGCCATAGTGTTTAGGCAGTCGGTGGGGGCGCGGCAGTCGTTGGAGCTGTCCCATAGTGCCCGGCGGCCATTAAATCGCGATAGATTGCGCCGAGGACGCCATTTACGAACTTACCACTCGATTCTCCGCCGAAACCCTTGGCGACTTCAATCGCTTCATTGATTGCAACTTTGGGCGGGACATCCGGGCTGAACTTCAACTCAAAGACACCGAGCCGCAACACATTGCGATCGACGATCGTAATTTGCTCAAGCGGCCATTCCGGCGCGTACTTGACGATCACGGCGTCGATCTCATCGCGATGGTCCATCACGCCCTTAATCAGGGCTTCTGAAAAGCCTTGATCAGAGAAATCTGGTGCGAATTCTTTGAGGTTGTGCCGTAACAACTCGAGTGGGTCAGATTTTTTGCCGTTAAAATCCCACTCATACAGACTCTGCATGGCAATCGTCCGGGCGAGATGGCGGTTAGACATACCCAGTACTACAACTTAACGTGCAAAAAGAAATTGCCTTGACCTACACGGCTCTTGTCAAAGGAAGTTGTAGTGCTGGGCATACTGAAAGAGCGCCGCGAGGTTAAAGGTTACTTATCGTCGGACTTTTCTCGCGACTGCTTGGCTTGTTTGGCTCGCTTCTCGACTTTTGAAGCCATTTTGATGACTTCGCGGCCTTGGTAATACCCACAGTGCGGACAGACCCGGTGTGGTCGGATGCGGCGGTGGCAATGGCTACAGGTGACGAGCGTAAACTGCTTGAGCGCAAAATGTGCAGCGCGTTCGCGTTTACTTTGTTTGGTGCGGCGTTTGGCGGGCAGGCCCATGGGATCGGTGATTCAGGAAATAAGGTGGCAGCGCTGGTTAGTACCGGGCAACTGACCGGATGAGTATACCATTTTTTTCGTCCTTGGCAAGTCTTTGTGTCAGCCGGATGTGGTATACTTTACCCATGGCAAACACTCAACTAGCGACATTCGGAGGAGGTTGCTTTTGGTGTACAGAGGCGATATTCAAGGACCTGAAAGGCGTCTCGAAAGTTACCTCTGGGTATGCCGGCGGTTCAATGCCTAACCCGACGTACGAACAAGTCTGTGACGGCTCCACCGGTCACGCCGAAGTCGTGCAAATTGAATTCGATCCGACCGTCATTGGTTACGATCAAATTCTTGAAGTCTTCATGTTGACCCATGATCCAACGACGATGAATCGCCAAGGCGGTGACGTGGGTGAACAGTATCGCTCGGTGATCTTTGCCCACGACGACATGCAGAAAACCGTGGCTGAGCAGGTCAAAAACAAGTTGGAAATGGAAAAAGTCTACGATAAGCCGATTGTCACCGCGATTGTGCCATTTACGAACTTTTTCCCAGCCGAAAACTACCACCAGGATTACTACGCCAAGAACCCCCAGGCTGGCTATTGTCAGATGGTGATTGATCCGAAGGTAGCGAAATTCCGGAAGAAGTTCGCGAGTCTACTGAAATCGAGCGGCTGAACTCAAGCAGTCAGATAACGTTTACGCAAAGCGGTTGGAAACTTCCCAATCGCATATCGCAGCATCGTCCACGGCATGTGTTTGGAGATTTTGAAACCTACCAATGTACACTTGACGCCGTAAGATAAAATACATACTATCTATCAACTTCCCAGTAGCAGACTTTCGTTTTTCCCGGAGGTGCAGATGCTCATTCACCTGTATTACGCTGCGGGTATGCAGGAGAGACTCCTAGCGGAGGTTAGCGACAAGCTCCCAAGCTTGCTGGAGCGGGCCGGCCTACAGCTAGGCGCAATGTACGACATCCAGAGCTTCCCGCGCCAGCATCGGCGGGGAGATCGTGATGCCGCCGGGGTTCACATTTCGATCGTCATCTGGGGCGACATTCCTACTCAGATGGACGAGGAGAAACTGACCTCGAATCTGCTCGAGGCTCTGCGGCAAGCCGTACCTTGCCCGGTCTATGGCAAGATCAAGCTCATCGGCTCGAAGGTCATCGAACCGGCCAGCTTCGTAGCTGATCTTGGGTAGAACCCACAAGCTTCACCGGAGCCCCAGGCTCCTTTTTCTATTGAGAATCTTGCCGCTGTTTCCTAGTTCTGGGCCAAGTAACGCTTTCGTAAACTCTCCGGAAATTTTTCAATTGCATACCGTAGCATTGTCCGCGGCATATGCTTGGCGTGCTGTTTCAAAAATTTTTCTTCAGCGCCGCGATTGCGATCACCAACTTCGCGCAACATCCAACCCACAGCTTTTTGGATCAAATCGTGTTGATCGCGAACCAAGATTTTTGAAATTTTCAACGTGTCTACAAATTGATTATTTCGAATAAAGGTTTGGGTGGCGATGATTGAGACTCGACGCTTCCACAGATTCGGTGAGACGGCAAGTTTGTACAAAATTGCTCGCGGTCGGTCTAAAAGATAGGTGCCAAGAATGTGTGAAGCTGATGAATCAACGATATCCCAGTTGTTGATGTGCGTAAGCAACTTCAAGTAGAGTTTCGCGATGGTAGCTTGTTGCGCTGGGGTTCCATGATCAAATTGCCACACCAAAATAATCACGCCGGTTAGCCGGTGCTCGTGGATTTTTGATTTCAAAAGTTTCTCAATGTCTCGCAAGGGAAGATCGCGATATTTCTTGGCGACTTCCCGTTGCTCCGGAACCGTGACGCCAAGAAACACATCCCCATGACCGTATTCTCCGGGGCCGGTCCGGAAAAACCAAGCTGAGGCTTTGGCCTTCTTTGGCGTAGCCAGCCGGCGGAGGTCGGATTGGAGTTGGCTTATTTTTCCAGAGGGCGAGCTCATGCCGCCAACTTTCTCGATTCAGGCCTTTCTTCCGCCAACCGAGAAAAATTTTTTTCATGCTCAGCATCGATCGACCAACCTTCTTTCTCAGCCCTTTCCAACAGTCGTGGAGCAGCATCAGCAACTGCCTTTTCGAGTTGCTCACGCCATTGACGCATCGAACCATCCAATTCTGCATGTCGGGCTGCAGGGGTGGACAGATCAACACCAGCCAGTTCATTTTGCCAGCGATGGTTCCAGGCATCCTCCCATTCCGTACCCCAATACAATTCTAATAATTCGCTGGGTCGTTCAAAGTCGTAGGTGTCGATCACCCGGTTGATGCCTAAGTTGGAAAACGAACTTTGCGCTTGACGTTGTTCGGACTCGTATACCCCACCCATTGCTCCACTCACCCGTTGACGGGTAATGATCTCAGTCAGACCTTCGTCCATCACCCTTTTCCCAGTCGTGATACCGGCGTGAGTGGCTTCGTGGACTAACGTATCTTCATAATGTTCAGGTGGTAAGCCCAGACCTTCCGGCGTGATGGCGGTTTTTCCGGTGGCTGGATTATAAAAAGCCAACACCCCGTTTTCCGCTTCTTGAATTTTGACTTCCTCAGGGCGCAGACCCGAAGCTGTCAGGGCTTGGCCCATGCGCATGATTTTGTAGGCCAATTCCTGTTTCGCATCGCCCTCGGCGTTCTTGTACGACTCAGCCCAATCGTCTAAAAGCTGACGAACAGTTTCGGCCGACTCACGGGCTGGTTCTTGCTCAATGCCAGCACCCTGCTCATCATCCGGCGGAGGGGCAGGGGCGAGAGAATCTGGAGGCGAACTCGATTCAAACGTTTCCGGACCCATATTTCTAAAGTCTCTCTATATTTACGAGGACACAGATTGAACCGACGAGGCCGAGAACAATGTTATTGCCCAAATCACGAAAATAATGGGCAGTGCAATCGAAACGATAAACAAAATTTTCCCCCACATGTTCCACGGAGCCATGGCCTTCTCAAATTCTTCGCGACTAGACCAAGGGTGAGCATTCCAAGCCCATTCGTTACCTTTCATGCCGAGGACGATCCACCAGATTCCACCTAGCGCTGGCACGAAGGTGAGAAAGGCTAGCCAAGCATTAAACCGAATTCCCCAAATCCAGGTCAATCCAGCTGCACCCCAGTTCCAGCCGCTGGGATAGGGATGTTCGTTGTTTACAGATTGTTGGGCGGGAGAGGTTGCGGCCATAGTTATTTCGTTAAGTACTTAGACAAGGGTGACACTCGCCACCCGATCTTTGGCGTCGTTAAATTTCATGACGCGGACACCTTGGGTGTCGCGACCAAGCGTCGAAATCGATTTGAGCGGTAAGCGGATGACTTGACCTTTGGCGGAAATGACGATGAGATCCTGCGATTCAGCTTTGGCGTCGACAATCATAGCCGCAGAAATCTTGCCGGTTTTGTCAGTGATCTTGGCGGTCTTAATCCCGGAGCCAGCGCGGCCTTGGACTTTATAAGCGTTGATGGCCGTGCGCTTGCCGAAGCCGTTCGCCATGATGGTCAATAGCTGCTCAGTCTTGCCTTCTTTCCCTTCGTCCATCACGTCCATGCCCACAACTTCATCGGTACCTTTTAATCGCATACCGCGTACACCCGCCGCTGAGCGGCCCATGGGTCGAACATCATTCTCTTTAAACCGGATGGATTGTCCGTTGGCGGACACTAACATCACGTGGTCTTTGCCGGTGGCCGGCTTGACCCAGCGCAAACGGTCGCCGGATTTGAGCTTAATGGCAATCAAGCCCGAGCGCCGGATATTCTGGAATTGGTCGAGGCTGACTTTTTTGATGACCCCATTCTTGGTGACCATGACCAAGTACTTAAACGGCGACAAGTCTTCCATACTCAAGACATTGGCAATCTTTTCTTCGCCGGTGAGTTGCAAGAAATTCACGATCGCTTGCCCCTTGGCAGTCCGCGAGGCCGCCGGCACGTCGTAGGCTTTGAGTTCAAACAGTCGGCCGGTAGTCGTGAAGAATAAGATGTCAGCATGCGTCGTGGTTGAGAAGAAATTCGAGACTTGATCTTCTTCCTTGGTGGTCAAACCGATCACGCCCTTACCGCCGCGACTTTGGGTTTTAAAGTTTTCTGGTGATAAACGTTTAATATAACCATCGTTCGTCAACACCACGACCGTTGATTCATTCGGAATCAAATCTTCTTGCGTAAACGTTCCAACCGCGCCCTTAACGACTTCAGTTTTACGCTCATCTCCAAATTGTTTTTTCAGTTCTGCCAATTCTTCTTTAACCACGCCCAGAATTTTCTTGGGTGATGCCAGGAGAGCTTCCAATTCCTTAATCAGCGCCAGTTTTTCCTTATGCTCTTGTTCAATTTTGAGGCGCTCCAAGTTGGCTAACTGTTGCAAACGCATTTCGAGAATCGCCTGCGCCTGTTTTTCCGTTAACTTGAATTTGGTCATCAAATTTGACTTGGCTTCGTCCTTATCTTTCGATTTCTGAATAGTCCGAATGACGTCTTGAATGTTGGCCAGGGCGATCAGTAAACCTTTCAGAATGTGATCGCGGTCTTTAGCGCCTTGGAGTTCATACTCAGCGCGGCGACGAACAACCACTTGGCGGTGCTTCAAATACTCTTCCAACACCATTTTCAAGGTTAGTACCCGTGGTTGAATACCGTCGACCAACGCCAGCATGTTAACGTGGAATGTTTCCTGCAACTGCGTCAACGTGTACAGCCGGTTCAAGACTTTCTTCGGGTAGGCGTCCTTTTTCAGTTCAATCACAATCCGAATGCCTTCTTTGTTTGATTCATCACGCAAATCGCGAATGCCATCAAGTTTTTTCTCGTGGACCAATTCTGCGATGCGTTCGAGCAGCGTGGCTTTGTTCACCTGATACGGAATTTCGGTGACGATAATGTTGAACGCGTTGCCTTTGCCTTCGACGATGTCGGCTTTAGCGCGCATCACGATCGCGCCCTTGCCGGTCGCGTAGGCGGCCTTGATATCGGCGTGGCTGTAAATAATTCCGCCGGTTGGAAAATCCGGACCTTTGACGAATTGCATTAAGTCATCGACATCAGCCGACGGATTTTCGATGAGATGTGAAGTCGCGTCGATAACTTCCGTGACATTGTGCGGCGGAATGCTGGTCGCCATACCAACGGCGATACCGACGGTGCCGTTCAGCAACAAGTTCGGCAGTTTGGCCGGCAAGACTTTCGGTTCTTTGTGCGAGCCGTCGTAGTTTGGAACGAAGTCAACGGTGTTCTTGTCGATGTCGAGCAACATCTCAGCCGCGATTTTGTCCATCCGGGCCTCGGTGTACCGCATGGCGGCCGGGGCATCGCCGTCGACTGATCCGAAATTACCTTGTCCGTCCACCAGGGTGTACCGCATTGCAAAGTCCTGGGCTAAGCGGACCATGGAATCATAAATCGCCACGTCGCCGTGTGGGTGGTACTTACCAATCACTTCGCCGACCACGGTCGCTGATTTCCGATATTTCGTGCCAGGCCGATTCCCGATGTCCCACATCGCGTAGAGAATACGACGGTGGACCGGTTTCAAACCATCTCGAACGTCCGGTAATGCCCGTTGAACAATAACAGACATTGCATAGTCCAAGTATGATTCCTGCATTTCCGTCACCAGCGGCCGCGGTTCGATTTGCCCGATCTGGAATTGGGGTTTCGGTTCAACCGCCATGGTTAGGAATTGGTATTACTGAATTGCGGAAAAACTTGCTGTTCGTACTTTTGGATTTCCGGGTTTTGCGGCGCAGATTTTTTCTCTGGACCGCTTAAGCTGAAACTCCGGATCGCATGAACAAAGTCAGTAAAGAATGTATTCTTTTGTCCAGTCGCCTCAACCTCGTATTTAATCGTTGTCAACCAACCGCCGAGAATCAGAAAGGCTCCCACCCCCACCGCCCACCACATCACCCGGCGACGCTGGACTTCGCTGGCTACCAGCGGGGCTGGTGAAATACTTTTTTTCACTTCTGGTTTTGTCTCAGGAGGTTTGATGGCCTTGACCGGTTCGGGCGGAGCCACCACCGGTCGAGAAATTTTCTGAGTCGTTGGAACAACCCGAACCTTGATTGATTGTTCAGATTTGCGTTTGGGTGCCGGACGCGTAGCCATGTTAGGAGACGCTTAACACAACAATCTGCGTTTCTTCCGCCGGCAATTCTTTTTTCACGATCTTCAACTTTTCAACCGGCTCGGTCGACTTGGCACCAATTTCTTTCAGAAACGGAGCGACATCTCCATAACCGGCTGTGCCACCTTTAACTTTGTATTGAATCGGCACGACAATTCGCGGTTCGATTTTACTAATCAACTCGGACGCTGCCTCATCATCGAGGACTGATTTTCCGCCGACCGGGATGAATAAAATATCGACACCCTCAAATTGACCGAGTTGGCCGTTGTCGAGTTGCTTAGCCAAGCCGCCCAGGTGACCGAGGCTAATATCTTCGGCTTCAATTCGGAAGTGGATTCGACCCGGATCGTTTGCGACTGGGACACCGTAGACAAAGACACCCTGACGCTCATACTCGCCCGGGACGTCAATCACAAACGGGTCCCCGCTGAGCGATTTCCAATCCCGGCCCGAGCTTTCAGATAAGGCCACGATGTGAGCAGCTTGCTTGCTCGGCCCGAAACCGGAAGCCTTATCCGGCGGATCAATCAGGACAACCGTATCTTTAACTTGGAGGCGAATTCCGGCTTCGCCCAGCCACGAAATCTGCATGCCAGAGGGGGTCTCAGGTGGGTAAAATTAGCTTGGAAAGTATAGCAAAAAACCGATGTCGCGACAAGGGTTTTTTTGGCTGAGATTAGGCCCGTTTTGGGGCTGTTTTTATCCCTAAAATGGAAGCCCTTCGTCCACGTTGACCGGTGGGGTCGGGTGAGCTTCATTTGCCGGCTCTGCTGGGGCTGTTGGCGGCGGTTCGTTCGGTGAGGAATCGTGACCGCGCAGGGTTGGAATGGCTAGATTTTGGCTCGGTGGCTCGGTCGGTTGATGAGGCTCAGTCATAGTCCCACCCGTAAAGCCAGCGGAAAATTGGCTGAGCTTCGGAGCCGCTGGAGCAGCGGGCGGTGGGGTTGGTGCAGTTTGTTCTACTGGCGCAGTGTGTGGTGTTCCGGTTTGATGGTCTGGAGCGGCCGACCAATTGTTTGGGGTGTCGGACAGTGGAGTGATCGCTCCCATGGCTGGTGTACTCGGCTGGCGTCCGGTAATCGGTGCATGTTGGATGTGAAGCCGCTCCTGGAGACTTGCTCGATTTTGAGCCGTTGTCGGGGCACCTCGCGTGATCGCTTCGTGCTGGGGTGTTTGCTCAGCCTGTATTTTGATGAGCTTTCCACCACCCTGTGTGTCTGTTCCCGAACTCATGCCTGATGCCAGGCCGCCGGCCGCTTGCTTTTGCATGCGTGCAATATGGGTCGCGGCCGCTGCAATTTTCTTCATGCCCTCCTTTGTCACAACCCCACCACGGGTATATTTGCCGAGAGCATATAACTGTTCCTTGGTGAAGCCTTCGCGTTCACCATGTCGAAAGGCGATCGCCTCACGATTGAGCTCTTTGTCGATCGGTGATTTGATGTACCCTTTCCCGCCGGCGATTTTCAAAAAACCTTTCATTTGCTCTTTCGCTGATTCCTGATGAAATGGTTTTGGGGTCGGCTGTGGGCGCGTAGGTTGTTGGCGAGCAGGACGACTAAGACCTCCGCCAGAGCGGAGAACAGCCAAAGTACTTTTTGCAATCATAGAGAGATTATATCATTTTTTTGACCCAAAGTCAATCTAGATATGCGAACGCTTGCAAATAATTGCGTCTTCATATATACTCGCCAAGCTTTATTCACTAAGAAAACGCTTTTCTTTCCCCTGACGCTCAAGCGTCGTCAGGTCCCGATGTGCTTCGCAATCGGGATAAACAATTGAATATATGGACCAAACTACGACTACAACGCCTGCTTCCCAAATGGAGCAGTTATTGCAATTGCCGAATCAACCGACCATGCCGGGGGTGGGCGATATTATCCAAGGTAAAGTTTTGAGCGTTTCGAATAACGAAGTGCTGCTCGATATAGACGGTATCACCACCGGCATTATCCGCGGTAAAGAACTGATTGATGAGTCCGGCGAAACCGCTGAGTTGGAAGTTGGCGACACGGCCAACGCCACGGTCCTCGAACTGGAGAACGAAAACGGTTTGATGGAACTTTCGTTCCGTTCGGCCGGACACCAGAAAGCTTGGGATGAGCTGATGCGTTTGATGAACACCGGCGAGGTAATTGATGTTCCGGTCGTCGACGCCAACCGCGGCGGATTAATGGTCAAAGTCAATCGGATTGATGGATTCTTGCCGGTCTCCCAGCTCACCGCCGAGCACTATCCCCGCGTGGAAGGCGGCGATAAGTCGAGAATCTTGGAATTACTGCAAAAGTTCAGCGGCACGACCTTCCGAGTCAAAGTAATCGATGTCAATGAAGCCGATAGTAAATTAATTGTCTCGGAAAAAGCCGCACGGGCGAAAGAACAAGCTGCGATTGTAGCCGGGTACAAAGCCGGCGATACGATTGAAGGGAAAGTTACCGGTGTAGTTGACTTCGGCGCCTTCGTTGAGTTCGGCGAACACTTGGAAGGCCTGATCCACATTTCCGAGTTGGCTTGGCAGCGCGTTGAGAATCCGCGCGACCTGGTGAAAGTCGGCGACACCGTCAAAGCGTTAATTATTGGTATCGACGGCACGAAGATTTCACTGTCACTCAAACGGTTAACCGACGATCCATGGAAGAAAGCGGTGGAGCGTTATGCCGTTGATCAGGTCGTCCAGGGGAAAGTTTTGAAACTCAATCCGTTCGGCGCGTTCGTGGAACTCGATTCAGAGATTCACGGCCTCGCCCATATTTCTGAACTGTCGAAGAAGGCTGTCCACTCTCCGGCCGAAGTCTTGAAAGAAGGTGAGACCCGCGCGTTCAAAATTATTTCAATTGAACCGGATTCACATCGACTTGGTCTATCGGTTAAAGCGCTGGACGACGGCGCACCGACCACGGCCGAAGGTGAACGGGTGAGTGATCCAGCCTTGGCGGGGGTCAGTCTGGATGAGCCGACCACAGAAACTCCGCAAACTGCTGCGGCTGAGGTCAAACCAGAGTAAAATCAGTTTTAGAAAAGTCTGGGCCAAAGTCGCCCGGATTTTTCAACTAAGAAAAACGCCCGACCCGGAGGGGAATCCGAATCGGGCGGGCGCACTTCAACTTCAGTTTGATCTTCGACGGTAGATCAGCCACAGGATGATGGCGACCAGCAAGATCACCACGTACACCGGACACAGGACCATCAGCACCCAGTTCCGGATAGCGTAAGCGTAGACGACCCAGAACATGTTGCTGGCTTCGAAGAGTAGCAACAGGCGGATGTCGACAACCCCCGCATCACGTTTTCGCCAGATTTCCCAGGGCTGAAGCGTCAGGGCGGCCGCTGAGCCACAACTGTAGACGAAGTACCAGCGATCGTGGCCACCGGTCAGCACCATGCCGGCCAGGGAGGCCAACAACAATGCGCCGAACCAGTACTCCCACGCCCGGTAGCCTCCAAACTTCCACAGACCGATGGCGATGATCCCGAAGCCAAGACCGAGCACCAGCCCATTGAAGACCAGGGGCGGCTGTTTCGATGTCCAGCCATAGATCACCGCCGCAGTGCAGAGCGACGTCAGGAACAGCATCATGCCAACCGACATGGATGCTCCTGACCGCTGACGCCAGATCTCGCGGATCTGGAATACCAGACCAATTCCCTCCACTACCGTGAAGACATTCACGCCCCAGACGCCAACAGTTTCCGGGGTCCAGTACGAAAAGGCTGTATGCACCTGGTGCCTCCGATGTGGAACCGTTGGATTGTCCAGGGACCGTGAGAGAATCCACTGAAGTATGGTCGAGCCGAAAACGCTCGACGTTTCGCAAAGGGCAACGAGCGAAATTAGCATAAATGTTAGCCGATGTCAAGACTGACACTCTGAAATAAAAAACGCCCGACCCGGAGGTGAATCCGAATCGGGCGAACAGATTGCTACTTCAGGGGGACACTGGCATTGACGTACGTCGTCAGTGTTGAAGTCTGTAGAAACTGCTCAGCGTGGCAAGTTCATCTCGCCAGCGGCCGTTTCCGTTCCGCCGATCGTAGTAGATCAGAATACCCAGCGTCGTTGCACTCATCACGGCTCCGCGCAGGGTGTTCACGATTCCATGATGGCTGTGAGTCAGCAACGCAGCGATCAAACCGACTGCCGACGCCAAGAAGATCAGGCCCCAGTTACCAATCGAGTCGAAGGCGGCTCGACGTCTCAGGGCTTTTCCGATCGTGGCGAAGTAGGCCACCACCATCAGCACCTGAGTCGTCCAAAAGGTGACACCGGGTTGATTCCTGTGCAAGCCCCAATAGACGAGGGTCAAGGCCATGGTCGACAAGCAAGCCGACTGGACGCCATCGAACGCCACGCGCAGCTCCCCCGATCGTGCTTGAACGATCAGAATGCTGAACGTGATGATGGTGATTTCCAGCGCCGCCGCATACAACGCCGTGTTGGCCACCAGCTTTTCCGAAAAGCTCCGATCCGGAATCGCCTGGTAGGCGATCATCGACAGATTCATCGCCAGGCAGGCAATGATCCACGTGGCCGGAGCAGGGTTAACGCGGCGGCGGATCACAAGTGGGCAGTACCAGCCCACCGTTGCCGCGAACAGCAGCAAACTAAGCAGACTAGCAAAACTGGCCACGAGTCCTCCCGCTTTCATAAGTGGGTCCACTGAAGTATGGTCGAGCTGAAAACGCTCGACGTTTCACAAAGGACGACCGGCGAGACTACCACAAAATTCGGAAATTGTCAATCCCTGGGTCGGCTATGTGCTATACTGTGGCCGCATGTCTTTAATCAAACTGGACAATATTACTAAAGTTTTCGACGTCGGCGACGACAAGTTCAAAGCGCTCGACGACGTTTCGTTATCTATTTCACCGGGCGAATTTGTCGCGATCATGGGACCGTCCGGCAGCGGCAAATCAACATTGATGAATGTGATTGGTTTGCTTGACCGTCCGACCGGTGGAACCTACAAACTGGATGGCAAGCCGGTGTCACTCACGATGTCCGACCGGGCGCAAGCGAAACTGCGTTCAGAATTTATTGGTTTCGTTTTTCAAAACTTCAATTTATTGCCCAATCTCGATGTTCTCGCCAATGTGATGTTACCGTCGACGTATGCCCGCTCCTTCTCACCTAACCTCTCCTCCCAAGGGAGGAGAGGAGGGAAGCTGGGGCGCGCCGTCGAGATACTAAACAATGTCGGACTCGGTCACCGTTTGCACTACCACGTCACGAAGCTGTCCGGCGGCGAAAAACAGCGCGTCGCGATCGCCCGCGCTTTGATGAATAATCCAAAAGTGATTCTGGCCGATGAACCAACCGGCAACCTCGATTCAAAATCTGGCAAAGAAGTCATGACGTTGTTGATGGACTTGAATACGAAGGGCACAACCCTGATTGTCGTAACGCACAGCGATGAATTAGCGGCACTTGCGAATCGGATCATCCGAATAATGGATGGGAGAATAGTTTCATGATTGGCCAAGCGTTTATCACCGCCCTACGTTCGATCTGGACCAAAAAAACCAGGTCAATCTTAACGATGCTCGGCGTGATTATCGGCGTCTCTCAAATTATCGCCTTGATCGGTCTTGGGCAGGGCGTTAAGAAATCAATTTCTGACCAGGTTACTCAACTTGGAACCAATGTCTTATTCGTTCTGCCGGGGAAACTCAAGGGCAACAATGGCAGTTTCAATCCTGCGGCCTCAGTCGGTGCGTCGACCTTGACCGACGATGACGTGAAGCTGCTCCGACAACAGCCGGAAATGAGGGCTATCGCTCCGACGTCATTATTGGCCGGTTTAGCCACTGCCGGTAAGACGATTGCTAATGGCGCCCTTCTGGTTGCAACTGAACCAGATTACTTTTCCATCATCACCACGGTCAAATTGACCGCTGGCCGCACGTTCACGCTGAAAGAAAATACCGACAAATCCAGAGTCGTCGTGATTGGGAAAAGCGTCGCCATCCAATTGTTTCCGTTAGTCCCAGACAAGGATGTGATTGGGAAAAAGATGGACATTGGCAAGAATGAGTTCACGATCATCGGCCTGGTTGAAGATAAGGAATCGAATAGTCCGTTCGGACCGAATAACGAATTCAATTCAATGGTGATTATGCCGTATGTGACCGGCAAGGCCACCAATCCGAATGCCCAAATTTTCCGGGTGGTCATGAAAATTGATCCGAACGCCGATACCAAAGCGTTCGCTAAACGCATGACCAGTCTGCTGAAGAATCAACACGGGGTTGAAGATTTCACTGTCTTCACGCAAGATGACCTGCTCGGCGTCGTGAACAATATTCTCGGTTTGATCACGACCGCGATTGTCGGTCTGGCCTCGATCTCGTTGATTGTCGGCGGAATCGGGATCATGAATATCATGCTCGTCGCCGTGTCCGAACGCACGAAGGAAATCGGCTTGCGCAAAGCTTTGGGTGCAACACGTGGGAATATTTTGTGGCAATTCTTGACAGAATCAGCAATCATCTCGCTGTTGGGTGGCGCGATTGGCGTGGCGGTTGTATCAATTGCCAGTATTATTGTGAAACGGAAAGCCAACCTGGATATTATTGTGAATCTTCATTCGATTTTGATTGCGACCGGGTTCTCACTTGGCGTTGGGCTGTTGTTTGGCTTGTTGCCAGCCTTCCGAGCAGCACGGAAGGATCCGATTGAGGCACTGAGATATGAATAAACGCAAAATCATTGAGCGTACGGCCACATACGTCCGAAAGGAACTGAGCGGTGAAGGCAGTGGACACGATTGGTGGCATGTGTACCGGGTTTGGAAAAATGCTCAGCACATTGGCCGGGGAGAACGAGTCGATATGTTCGTGGTTGAAACTGCCGCCCTGCTCCACGACATCGCCGATTGGAAACTGCATGGCGGAGATGAAGACGTTGGTCCGAGTACCGCCGGTCGTTGGTTGCGCAAACAGAAAGTCGACGAGACTACCATTCGTCACGTGCAAACCATCATTCGCGGACTTTCATTCAAGGGAGCTAAAGCGAAGATCGCAAAACTTTCAATCGAAGGCCAAGTCGTGCAAGATGCTGACCGGTTAGATGCGATCGGCGCGATTGGCGTGGCTCGGGCCTTCGCCTATGGCGGTTTTCAAAAACGCCCGATGCATGATCCAGATGAAAAGCCCGTCCAGCATACATCATCTCAAGCCTACAAAAAAACCTATCAAAACAAGGGAGGTACCACGATTAATCATTTCTACGAAAAACTGCTTCTGCTCAAAGAACGGATGAATACTAAAACCGCGAAAAGAATCGCTCAGCGTCGCCACCTCTATCTCAAGACATTCCTGAAAGAATTTTACTGGGAGTGGGACGGAAAAAAGTAGTACATCAGATCAACCGGCGAGTACATATTTCTATACAAATAAAAAAGCCCCCGCCATTGGCGAGGGTAATTCACATGTTGCGTACAGAGCAGGCTCACTTGCAGTCCCAACGCTCCCAGACCATCCGGGCGGTGCCAGAGCTGTGCCACTCGACCTGGTCTGGAATGGCGGCGGATGTTGCCACATTGCCAGCAGCGCTAGCCCCCCAGCGGATGAAGAAGTCATAGTGGTGCTCGGGTGACAGAGCCCAGAAGACGGCGACGTGTTCATAGGTGCCGTTCTGATTCGGCAGTGTCAGTTGGGTGTCGGAACCACTGTCCCACGTGGCCGGAGTCTTGATGCTGGTGGCCTGATCAACTGCCCAGACCGTGAACGGCGGCGGAACGTGATTGTCCGCCTGGGTGTAGACGATCGAAATCGGGAACGCCACGAAGATCGAGTCAGCCACCAGGCTGACATCACTTGCCAACCCGGCCTCCGACCCAGGCGACGGCAGGGAGAACTCAGAGGTCGTGGTGGTGTGCCACTCTACCATAGTCATGACGCAGGCCTGCGCGGCCGGCGGTGTCGGTTGGGTCGGTAGCGACTTGGAGTAGCTTCCGCACCCCATCAGACTGAAGATCAGAATGATTGCAACCACGTATCGCATCAGAACCTCCTGGCCAGAGTCTAGAAGCGTCGGCCGAGCAGGATCGTGAGTGATCCAGCCGGCAACCATTCGTTCTTGAATTGCGTGTCGCGATTACCAAAGCCAATCGCGGTCCGAGCCTCAAGGTCGAATGACCTCGAGGACACCCGGGCGACGACACCCACCTTCCCGAACACAGTGCGTTCGGTGTAGTGGTAGGTCGGGTCCAATCGCCAATCGCCTTCGGCGCCAAGCACCCATGACCATGGCTGCTTGACGCGTCCGAACTCGACTTCACCGGACCACACCTGATCATCGTTGTTCTTGGCGAACCGACGACCTTCATATCCGGTCAGGCTGGTGACGCGTCCGTTGACGACGTGGCTGAGTCGCACGCCGATGATCGGCATGTGGTAGTTGCTGCCGGTGGCGACGTGCCAACCGATGACCGGCTCGATCGTCCACATGGCCGGTCGGCTGATCACGTACGGCCGCTCGAATACCGGCGGCGGTTGAGGCAGCGGCGTGACCTGGGTGACAGGCGTGGCGACCGGTGCGGTGAAGACTTGATACACGCCGCGCCGGTCGTTGATGATGACCGTTGCCAGTACCGTTGAACGGTACCCAGTCTTGGCGTTGACCCAATTCGCACGGGCCAAACCCAAGCTGTAATTATTCAGTTGCGACAGGTTGCGCGTGTTGCGCTTCCCGTCGAACCGTTGCGGGTCGGTCGCCCCGATCAGATACCCGCCGGGGTGGAGACGCTGCAGCTGGTCGACCGCGATGTTGCGCGATGCACCCGGGGTGAACCCCGAGACGAAGATGACACCCGTGACGCGCTCACCGCGGTAGGCGAAGAGCGTGTCGAAGACGGCGTCGGACTGCGGCGTGCGGTCCGGTACCTCGGAACGTCCGGCGTCCCGCTTGATGGCGCTGTCGACATCCTTCGTATCTGAGTCCCGAGCCTTGTCTCGACCCGCACCGTTCATGATGGCATGGGTGGGACTGTTGAAGGTTGGTCTCAGATGAACGCTTGGCTGAGCCGAAACGATGCCTGGCAGCAGGAGGCACAGGCCCAACAATACGACTGCTGTTCGCATCGGAACCTCACAGGTTGAGAGGTGATGTCAAAGAACCGGCTATCTGCCAGTCCTCCATTTGGCGCCGAGAGCCTATACAAAAATAGGGAAAAAGTCAAGTCCCCAAAACACGGCGAAATGTTATGCGGCGTTGACTTGGCTGGGATCAGCGACCGATTTTCTCCACGCCACGATTGCCGTTATCAGAATACCCACATAAAACGCTAAACCATACACGCAGGCCGGCAAAGCGGTCAGATCAATTTTGAGAAAAAATATTTCATAGATCGACAAGAAACCAGAAAACGCGGTGCCGGCCATACCGAGTAGAGTCAAAGTCAATCCCAAACTTCGTCTCGCTGTCGAGGTCAGACCGACAATTGCCGTGATCGCAACTGCCAAGAACATCGTAAAACCGTAAATACAGGTCGGCTGGCCGAAAATTTTTACGGCTTTCGGTCCACCGCAGGTGACCAGCCAGCTGAGCGGACCGACCGAACAGCCCGGACCGAAGTAATTCCAGTACGACAAGTACCCCGACAATAATACGCCAAGCACGGCGAACCCGAGAATGATGGCGAAGTATTTCTTAGGGACCATAAAATCAGGTGCTTATGGCGCAAGTGGGCTAAGTGGTTGACGTCGAGGGCGAGCGGTCACAATGGACACGAACAACAATGTAGTGGTCGCGGCGGAGACTAAACAATACTGGCACCAAGCGTGGATGACCCAGCCTTGTAGGTACACCAAGACCGCGGTGAATGCCAATCCGAAACTGACGGTCACGGTCAACAAAGTCCACCAACGTGTTTTTCCCAATCTGATCAAGATCGCCATCCCAACCATCGCTGCGTAGTAGAGTGCCCCGAGCAAGGCGACCGGAATCGGACCGATGGTTGCATACTTGCTCGTCAAAACAGTTTCACACCCATGAATCGTGCAGGGTGGAATCGCATTGACGTAGTGTTGCCAGGTTAAATACGACGCATCGACCAAGCCGATGGCGGCCAGGACTATGATGACAGTAATCCAGGTTTTATTTGTTGATGACATCGGTGATGAGTTGAGCGAAAGCGTCGTAACTTCCGGGACTAACGATTTGCTTGCCGTTGAGGAAGAACGTTGGCGTGCCGGGAATTCGAGCCGCTGTACCGGTGGTCACGTCACGCTCAATCCGATCTTTGACGGCCTGACTGTCCAGATCAGTGGTGAACTTCGCGACATCAAGTTTAAGCTCCTCAGCGTAACCGATCAAGACAGGCCGAACGTCGAGTGATTGTGACCAGGAGCTTTGACGACTGAAGAGCAGATCGTGAAAATCCCAAAATTTATTTTGCAGGTTAGCCGCTTCAGCGGCTTGGGCGGCGGTTTGGGCATACTGGTGCAACTGGCGCAGGGGATATTCCCGGTAGACGAGCGTCAACTTGGAGCCGAATTGTTTTTGGAGTTGCTCAACAATCGGTTCATATTGTCCGCAGGCCGGACATTGAAAATCACTATACTCAATCAAGACCGCCGGCGCGGTGAGTGGGCCGCTGGCGTGATCAGTCGCATCTGGTGCGGGCACGGTACTCGCACTTCCCCCACCGGCGGCGATGAACAACCAGACAATCAGACCCAGCCCGAGGATACCGCCACCCCAACCCAACCATTGCTTTGTCATACGTCGCATAGTCACGATGTTAGTGATGAAAATCTTTTTAAGCGCAAGGAATTGAGAACGACAAACAATGACGAAAACGCCATCGCGCCCGAAGCAATAATTGGGCTGAGCGTCACTTGAAAGGCGGGATAGAGCACGCCGGCCGCAATCGGTAAGCCAAGCAGATTGTAGATAAATGCCCAGAACAAATTCTGTTTGATATTGCGGAGCGTGGATCGAGCCAGGTCGAGAGCCGTGACTACCTGTTGCAGATCATTAGCCACAATGGTAATTCCTGCGGCTTCGCGCGCGACGTCCGTGCCGGAGCCCATGGCGATGCCAACATTGGCTTGAGCTAAAGCCGGCGCATCGTTGACGCCGTCGCCGACCATGGCGACGCGTTGACCTCGTGATTGTAATTCTTTGATCTTGGTCGCCTTATCTTGAGGCAAGACATTCGCGATGACGTTGGCCGGATCAATCCCAGCCTGCTGGGCGATGTGGCGGGCCGTAATGTCGTTATCGCCGGTCAGCAGATAGGCCTGAACTCCACGCAAACGAAGTTGTTCAATCGCCTTGGCGGTTGTCGGTTTAATCGTATCGGCTACGCCAATCACGCCGGCGCATTCGTTATCAACTCCAACCTGGACTGCGGTTTTGCCGCCCATGGCCAACTCTTCGCGATTCAAGCGGCATCCTTCCGCATGCATGCCCAGCCGCTCCAGTAACCGTGGAGCGCCAACGACCACACGCTTGCCATTAATTTTCCCACTCACGCCAGTGCCGGGATGGGCTTGAAAATCCGTGACAGGCAAGAGTGTAAGTTCCCGTCGTTTTGCTTCAGCCACAATCGCTTGTCCAATCGGATGTTCACTTCGTGATTCGAGTGATGCAGCGTATTGCAAAATGAAATCACGACCGAGGACATCAGTGACCGCGAGTTTGCCAGTCGTTAACGTTCCGGTTTTATCGAAGACCACTGCATCGATTTTTTGCAGACCTTCTAGCGCTTCGGCATTGCGGATGAGAATCCCATGCTCTGCGCCCTTGCCGACGCCGATCATGACGGCGGTGGGTGTCGCGAGTCCTAATGCGCACGGACAGGCGATGATCAAGACGGTGACCGCAAGGATCAGCGCAAAACTCAGCGGCGTGACACCTACCGGCGGGAAGATCATCCACACCACAAACGTCAGGATCGCAATGCCAATCACGATGGGCACGAACACGCCCGAAATTCGATCCGCTAAACGCTGAATTGGCGCCTGGGAACTTTGGGCTTCTTCCACCAGGTGAATAATTTGACTCAGCAGCGTCTGCCCGCCGACTTTGGTGGCACGGAACGTCAGCGTGCCATTGGCGTTGACCGTCCCACCATAGACCGTACTCCCAGCTCGCTTTTCATTCGGGAGACTTTCTCCGGTGACCATCGCTTCGTCGACCGCCGATTGTCCTTCGGTCACGATGCCGTCGACCGCGATTTTTTCGCCCGGACGCACCATGATCAGGTCATTCACCTGAACTTGATCGAGTGAAATTTCAACTTCCTGTCCGTTCCGGATCACGCGTGCAGTTTTGGCCGCCAGCCCAGCCAGCTTGCGAATCGCGTCGTTGGCGCCGGCTTTCGCCCGCGCTTCCAGTAATTTGCCAAGCAGAATCAGGGTGATGATCACCACCGTCACATCAAAATATGTCGCCGGCGCATGCCCGCTACCGCTGAACGCGTTTGGCCAAACCACGGCCACCAGGCTGAAGACATATGCGGCGCCGGTCCCCACCGCCACCAGCGTATCCATATTGGCTTGAAAAAACTTCAACGATTTCCAGGCACTGATGTAAAACTGCGATCCCGCCCAAACAATCATCCCGCTCGCGACGATTAACTTGACGACGTTCCATAGGTTTTCCGACCCGACCGCGACACCAATCATCCGAGCAATATCCGGAAACATCACGATGACTGAGGCCACGATACCAACGGCAACCTTTGTCTGGAGGGTGCGGAGTTCCAGCTGGCGGAGTATGCGAGCATGATCGTGGACACTATGATCCAAACCACCCGTTTCGTGGGCGTGTTCGTGGGCATGGGTGTGGTCACTCTTCCCCCCAATCCCCCTCCTCTCAATTGAGAGGAGGGGGGTGTCGGGGGTGGAGTGAATGACCGCGGTGTACCCAAGGTCGGCAACGCGCTGACCAATAGTGTCAGGTGAGCACTGATGAGGATCATACTCAACTTTTGCCCTTTCGGTCGCATAGTTGACCTGCGCTGATGTCACCCCCGGCAATTTCTTGACTACGCGTTCAATACTTTTTGCGCACGAAGCACAGTGCATTCCAATCACCGGGAATGTCAACGTCGACTCAGTCATCCTACTTGACGAGGTTGATTGGTTTTCCTGCCGCGAACGCTTCAACATTGGCAATGGTCGTGTCGAGGATTCGGCGCAAAGCTTCGCCGGTGTTGAAGGCGTTATGCGGGGTGATGATGACGCGCGGATGATTCAAGAGCATGTGGTCTGCCAGAACGGTTTGCAGGTCACACTTGGTTTGGAACACCCCGCTTAGCAATTCACGCTCTTCTTGAATTGCGCATTCCTCTTCGAGCACGTCTAACCCAACACCGGCTAAGTGTCCGGCATCGAGCACTCGCAACAGCGCTTGAGTATCGATCAGTGAACCCCGCGCAGTGTTGATCAGGAAGGCCGTCGGTTTCATCAGCGTCAGCCGTTCTTGGTTGAGGAGGTGATGGGTGGCCGGTGTGGCCGGGGCGTGCAAGGAGACCGCGTCACTCTCGGACAAGATTTGGTCGAGATCGTGATAAGCGAAATTCAGTTGTTGGGTGAGCTCGGGTCGAGGGTGCGGATCATAGGCGATGACCTTCATCCCAAAACCACTGGCCATCCGAATCGCATGTTGCCCAATCTTGCCGGTGCCAATCACGCCGAAGGTTTTTCCGGCCAGGTCAACGCCGCGCAAACCTTCGAGACGGAAATCACCGTGCTTCGTGCGTTCAACACTCGGTACAATCTTGCGTGTTAGCGCTAATAAGAGGGCAAAGGCTTGTTCGGCGACCGTGTTCTCGCCATACGAGGGCACATTGCTGACAATAATCCCGCGTTGCTGGCAAGCCGCCACGTCAATGTGATCAAACCCGGTGGACATGGTCGCTACCATCTTCAGGTTGGGAAACTTTTTCAAGGCCTCGGCCGTGATTGGGCTGTAGATAAACACAATCAATGCTTCGGGGTCGCCGAGGTCGCCAACTTGTTCGAGATGTTTAGTGCTAAATTTCCCGGCGGGGAATTTCTGCTTCAACAAATCAATTTCCCACTGTTCGAGTTCAACTCCCGCGAGCGCTAGATTTTTCATAGTCGTTCAAATACCTGCATCAACTCGCCAATGGTTTTATCGGCGCTGCCGCCTTTAGAGTCACGCATGTCGCGGGCGACGCAGGTTCGTAAATGTTGACTCAAGACTTGCTCATCAAATTTTTTGAGGGCCTGTTGAATGGCGCGGGACTGGTGAATGATGTCGATGCAATAGGCGCCCTGGTCAACCATTTGCCGAACTTTCCGGAGGTGACCTTCAACAATCGCCAGCCGATGGCCGGTCGTTTTGCGCTTATCTACGGTTAGGGTTTTCATGAAAATTGGCCTTTATTCGTTGATGAATGAAACTACCTAGGGGGATTCGTGGATGACCATGTGGATAGCTCTAATCCCCTATGGGGGGATTATATCAAGACCTGCAAAACCGAGCAAATTCCCTATTCGAGATGTGCTCTATACAAACTTCTCAACCGGATACCCCTCGGACGCTAATGCCCGTTGAAGCTGGTCCGGCTGAACCGATTCATCGTGTTCGACCGTCAATGTTTTTTTGATGGTGTTGACTTCAGCCTTGGTGACGCCGGCCGTGTCTTCGCAAATCCCTTCCATCACCATCGAGCAGGAAGCGCAGTCGTGTTTGAGAACTTTGAAGGTGGTGGTCATTTCTTATTAGACTGCATCAATTGTTCCAGTGTACATACCCATCCCACAACTAAACGTGTATCGACCAGCGGTTGGGAAGGTAACGGCTAAGGTCGTCGTGCCGGTTTGCTCAACCTGTTGTTCAACTTGAAGTTTTGGGATGCGGAAAATACTTGTGCAACCCAGGCGGCCTTTGGCCGATAATGCTAACTGGACCTCTTGCCCAGCTGGAACGGTGATTGCATTGGGTGAGTACCCATTCGGCAAAACACTAATCGCCACCATCGTTTCAGCCGCGCCCGAACTTTCCGCGCCGCCGGTCACGGCCCAGCGTAAGGCCGCGACTTCATTCTGAATAGTGTATGGCGAATCGATCATCACCATCGCCCCGTTGAACGTGTAAACTCCGAGTGCAATCACTATGCCGGCCGTGGCGAGCGCCAATTTGCGCTGGAACAACATGGTGCCCTTGGCCAAAACCCCAACCAGGAAAAACAGTGGCGCCGTGCCGAGCACAAAGGCCAACATAATGGCGCCGCCTTGAATGGCTTTACCGGTCGTAACCGCGGCTGTTTCCATGGCAATGGTCGTGCCGCAGGGAATGAAGATCGTCAGCAGACCCAACATCGCCGGCGCCAACCAGGTTTCGCTTTTTCCCTGCTTGCGGATAAAGCGTCGGACTCCGGCCGGGGCTTGAATGTTCAACCACGGCAACCACTGCGGCCAGATGAGGCGAATGCCGGTGATAACAATGAACACACCGGCGATCGATTGGAGCCACACACTCACCGTGCTGGACAGCTGCAGACGTGAACCAACCGCCCCAAGCAAGAAACCGAGCAGGGTGTAGGCTATCGTCTTGGCAATCAGAAAACCGCTGACCGGAATAATCATTTGGTGCCATTTTGTTCCGGTTTCACCATCTCCCTGACGCTTAGCGAGCAAGCCCAACAACAAACCCCCCTGCACAGCCATGCAGGTCAATCCGCCAGTTGAAAGCCCAGTAATAAATGCGATCCAGGGAGTCATAAAAAACGAATTTTATCTACTACAGAGCGTAGTAGGTTTAATCACTATTGTCAACTTGTGTATATTACGGCGCCCGCAAATCCGTAATCGCGCCCGGCGGCGTTGTGTCTGGGATCGGATCACTGACGGTCAGAATAATTGAGCTGCTGGTCGTAGTATTTCCCGCTGCATCCCGCGCAATAGCCGTGATGGTATGATTACCGTTGATCAGGTAAGTTGTTGACCACATTGTTTGATAGGGCTCGGTCGCGTCTTCGTTCCCGAGATTTTGCCCATCAACTTTGAATTGGACCCCCACCACGCCGATATTGTCGCTGGCAGTGGCAGTCAGGCTGACATCATTGCTGACCGTTGCATTGTTGGTCGGCACCGTAATGGAAATCGTCGGAGGCGTTGTGTCCGGTACCGCATCGTTCACACTGACCGTTACTGGGCTACTCGTGGTCGTGTTCCCGGCTCCATCGCGAGCGACGGCAGTAATCGTATGACTTCCGTTGAGCACATACGTCGTTGACCAGATCGTTTGATACGGCGCTGAAGTAACTTCACTGCCGAGGTTTTGCCCATCAACCTTGAATTGGACTCCGGCGAGAAAGACATTATCAGTTGCCGTGGCTGTTAAGGTGACATCATCAGCAACTGTACTACTATTGGTTGGGCTGCTGATTGAGACGGTCGGCGGCGTCGTATCAACCGGAGTCAATTCGTATACCCCAACACCATACGTGCCGAGGCTGGGACTCAAACTCGTCGAAGTTGAGGTGGCGGTTTGTTGGGTCACGACTTCTTTGGCTGAGCTGATGGCTAACCCATTGAAGTTAATCGTCCCGGTAGCGGTCGAAACGCTCTTATTCACGACGATCAAATACGTTTTGCCCGCATACTGTTTCACCCCAACGTCGAAATTTGAGTTGGTGGATGAGATCGGGTTGATGGTCGGCGCGCCGGTTGATCCTAACACCGGGCCGAGTCGCATCAATTCATTAATGACGTCGTTGACTTTGACCCAGTGCCAATCAACTCCCGGCTGAGCCCGAATCTTCGAGTAGCCGTAAATATAGATATTTCGAGCGCCGTGGTTGAGCGCCAGGTACGCCATGCTCCGTAACTCATCCCGGGTAACGAATCGCGTCGCTAATGGCCAATCCCCGGGCCAAGTGTCATTAATATCCCATTCAAAACCTTCCAAGACCGCATCAAAGGTTTTTCCACTCGAGGCGGCGCTGTCGAACGTTGTGATGACACCACTCGGTTTGTCGGCCGGAATCGGATAGGAGTCCACTAGCCCCCAATCCATTGAGTTGAGATAGGGATAGCTCGGAGAAAGCTGCGGCGCCACGATGTTGGCGGGGTGATTCGAGTCATTTTGTTTGACCGCCAGGTAAGCAGTATGCAGGTTGGTGGCATTAATCCCATTGTTCTCCGGCTCGTCATACATGTCCCAGCCAATTAAGGCTGGATAATCCTTGTTGATGGCGACGCGATTGGCGATGGCGGACGCGTTTCCACTCGCCACATCCGGTCGGCTGAGTCCGATCAGGACTTCCCGATGCTTGGCCGCCATTTCATCCATGTACAATTTTATTTTCTGATCGGTGTCGTATTCAAAGCTCGGTCCACTAAACACCGAGAAACGGCTGCGTTCGGCATCTTGAATCTCAAATAACGGCGGCGTATTGGCAATCGATGATAGGCCCGGTCCGGACAGTCCAGTCCGGAAGGAGGAATTTGGATCAGGCGGGACCCAGTCAGTCGACGGATCGGTGGTGAAACTCAAATCACCGCTTCGGCCCATTCGCCCACCAGAATCAGCCGATGACACCTGGCAATGGTAGAATGTGTTCGGCGCTAAATTCGTTAGATCAAATGAATGGCTGGCGGACAAAGCGCCCTGAGTTTGGGTTGTTCCGTATGCCGTCGTGAGCCCGCAGTCAATCCGGCCAGTTGCGTTCTCATCAGTTGTCCAGGTGACCGTGGCCGTCGTTGACGTAATCGGGTAGACACTCACGTACGTCAGGACCGGAGCTTGAATGTCGCTCACGATTGGTTCAATTCTCAAATCATCCAACCAGGCATTGACCGGCCCATTATCGTTGGCTTCAAGTTTGATGCTCATCATCCAGGGCGCCGACCAGCTAAATGAATTTTGCCAGGCCCAGGTGAAGAATTTAGATTTGGGCATAACCACTTGATTCCAGCCGGCGCTCAATCCAGCGACTGAGGTGAACGTCCAGGCTTGCACGCCCACTGCACCCGAGCGAACGGTAAATACCATTCGACCGAAATTGACGGGTTGGTCGACGTACACCCAGGCGACCATTTCCCAGGAGTTCGAAGCGCTCAATCCGCTGACGGGAATGACTCGTTCGGTGTAATCATTGCCACTATTCCCACTCGAAAGTTTGAGCGAACCGCTGCCTTCGTGAACGTAGGTTGGGTTGGTCTCATGTGTCGGTTCGGCCCGGAACCAATCGGCGCGACTCGACCACTGGTAGGGAATATCGGTATCGGCATGCTTGCCGGCGCTCCAGACCTCGCCCGGATCAAAGCTCGCGAGTTGCAGCGATGAGCCGCTATAGGTCAGGGCTGTCGTCGGGGTGAGCGTGATGTCGTCCACCCAGATTGTACCGAGACCATTCCCGGCTCCGAAGGTTAAACTAAAACTGGTGGCCGGCATGGAATCGGGCGTTCTAAACGTGGCGGTGTAGGTTTGCCAGCTGGTGCCAATATTGATCGGATTCTGCATGCCGAGGAAATTGTATGGTAACTTTACGACGTCAACTTCCATCGGTCGTGCGACCGATGCCTTAGCTCGGAAGGTGATCGTGTAACTGGTCTGGGCGGCTAGTGAATTCAAATTACCGCCGGTTTGAATCAGGCGGGTATTCGAGTAGTAATCAACGGAACCGATGTTATTCACGACCAACCGAGCCACGGTATTACCAGGCTGATCGGGATCAGTGACAGCCGTGACCGAGTTTTGACTGGGGTTCACAACCGCGGTGGTCCAGGACGTCAGATCGCCAGTCGAAAAGTCACCGTTTGCGACGATCGGGGTTTGCGCCTCTGCCGTGGGAATTTTTTCTGGGCGTGAAAACGCTATGCCGATCAATGTCGCGCTTGTCAGGAATCCGGCAATCAACAAAAAAACGCCGTGGCGTTTGTAGCGGGAAAACGTGAAAGAATTTTTTTGCTTTTGGGAGTATTTCATTTTTCCCCCTGACTATGACCCATTATAACATTTTCCAAGCGAAAAATCAAGTGAAGAATATTCTTGAATAAAATTTTTTCTTACAACCCAAATAAGCTCGGATAATTATTGAACATTCGACTTTACAACGTACCAGGCTGATCTCGAGTGGTTTGTAAATTATTTCTTTATCCACCATCAATATTGACAGCGGGTTTATACTTAACGTTAGCCTCCCCACGATCGTGCTGTGCCAAGGACGGCACCCAGAAACCGCGGTTCGACCAAGGAGTAGTACCCGAGTCCATCGCATGGACGCAACCGCGTTTTCCAGGGGCGACCCGCAGTCCGGTCGCCCCATTTTCTTTTCCTTTTCGCAGTCGGGTCAATTGCTTGTCAAAATACGCCCCGTCGGATATACTCGGCCCGTACCATGAACCCCCTGCTTAAGAATATTCTCATCTTTTTTGGCTCCATTCTCGTCCTGAGCTTCCTGTTTAGCTCAGTCAATTTATCGTCCAATGGCGCCAAAACCGTCAGTCTCGGCCAGGTTATCCAGAAAATTAACGCTGACCAGGTCAAGACTGTCGATGTGAATGGTGACCAACTGAACATCACGCTGAAAGACAATTCAAAGCTGATTGCCCATAAGGAACCGACGGTTGATTGGTCAACTTTAGCGAAGAATTACGGTGTCGATCCACAAAAGCTGATCGCCGTAGCCGGGACGGTCAAAGACAACTCCAGCACCGTCTTCTGGCTCAACACGATCTTACCAATTGTTGTGCCATTGTTGTTCATTGGCGTGTTCTTCTGGCTGACGTTCCGTCAAGTCCAGGGCCAGAACAACCGCGCCTTGAGTTTTGGTCAAGTCGCGCAGCGCGAACCGGAGCAACCGACCAAGAAAAAACCTGTGACATTCAAAGATGTGGCCGGCGCTAAGGAAGCCAAGGAAGAACTACAAGAGATTGTCGAGTTTTTGAAAAACCCAAAACGTTTTACTGATCTTGGTGCTCGGATTCCCAAGGGCGCCCTGTTAGTGGGTCCGCCCGGCACCGGCAAAACCCTACTAGCCAAAGCCATTGCTGGTGAAGCCGACGTACCGTTCTACAACATCTCCGGTTCAGAATTCGTGGAGATGTTCGTGGGCGTTGGCGCCTCGCGGGTGCGTGATTTGTTCCGCCGCGCGAAGAAAACTGCGCCCAGCATCGTCTTCATCGATGAAATCGACGCTGTCGGCCGCCAACGCGGAGCCGGTCTCGGTGGCGGCCACGACGAGCGCGAACAAACTCTTAACCAGATCTTGGTCGAGATGGACGGCTTTGATACCGACACGCACGTGATCGTGATCGCCGCCACCAATCGCCCGGACATTCTTGATCCAGCTTTGTTGCGCCCCGGCCGTTTTGACCGACGGGTGACAATTGATTTGCCGGACATCGGCGAACGGGAAGCGATTTTGAAAGTTCACGCCGTTGGGAAACCACTTGGTCAAGATGTGAACTTACGCCGTGTCGCCGAACGCACACCTGGCTTCTCCGGCGCCGACTTGTCGAACCTGCTAAACGAAGCCGCGATTTTGACCGCTCGCGACCGCCGCACCACGGTCACGTTCAACGATTGTATCAACGCCATGGAAAAAGTTTTGCTCGGGCCCGAACGGCGGTCGAAAGTCATGAACGACGAAGAGAAAAAACTGACCGCTTTCCACGAAGGTGGACACGCCGTCGTCGCCCATTTCTTACCGGACGCCGATCCCATCCAAAAAGTCTCGATTATTTCCCGCGGCCGAGCTGGTGGTTTCACCTTGAAAACGCCAACCGAGGATAAGAACTATCATACCCTCAAAGAATTCCAGGCCGACCTGGCAGTTATGCTGGCCGGTCAGCAAGCTGAACAGCAAACCTTCGGACAAGTCTCAACCGGCGCCAGTAGTGATCTCCAAAGTGCGACCCGGCTCGCCCGGCAGATCGTCACCCGCTTCGGCATGAGCGAGCTTGGCCCTCGGACCTTCGGTCAATCCGAAGAAATGATTTTCCTGGGCCGCGAAATCCACGAGCAACGTGACTACTCAGAGAAAGTTGCGCAGCAAATTGACCAACAAATTGACCATTTGTTAACCACCGCCCGCCAAACAGCCGCCGATATCCTGAAACACCACAAATCTCTCCTGCAGAAAATAGCCGACGAGCTGCTGATCAAGGAAACGATCGAAAAAGAGGAATTCGAGGCCTTGGTTGGCCCGAAGCCAACTACTCGGGTCTAGCTCGGACCACGGAGCGATTAGACTGGTAGTGGGTTTTATGGTATACTCTAGCCCGTTCGATTAGTCCCGATACATCAACTCAAATCCAGCACGTTCATGGCGTCGTTCTACCGACGGGAGGTACTCCAGCAAGCTTGGGCCATTATTTGGCGGAAGAAGTATTTGTGGTTCATCGCCTTTTTCGGCGGCCTGGCTTCCTACGGGGGCGAAGTCAATTTTCTGTTCCGAAAATTTAATGCGGTCGCGACCTTCCAGTCGTACCTGGTCGCCATTCGCAAACTATTCGTTGAGGGGAAAGCCCAAACCTATCTCCATCAATTTACGCACGTTTTCCAACAGGCGCCCGGAGTAATCTTGGGCTATCTTGGCGTTGGCCTCGCGATCCTCGTGATCGGGCTCTGGTTGATGTTCGTGTCCCAAGGCGCGGTTATTCGCATTGTTGGTCGGTCACAAGAGAAGAAGTCTAGCGATTTTCTTGATGGCGTGGCCACCGGCGCGGAGAAATTTTGGGCAATTGTGCAGCTTAACATCATTGCTGTTCTACTGGGATGGGCCGGGTGGATTATTGTGGCCGGCCTACCGGCGACCATTTATTTCCTGTCCGGTCAGGTAGCCTGGGCGGAAATCGCCCGAGTGGGGGCGGTGGTGTCGGTACTCTTGAGCGCTATTATCACGCTGGTCACCCAATATTCAACGGCAGCGGTGATCTTGCGAGGCCTCAGTCCGGTGCCGGCGTTAGCGGATAGTTGGAAACTGTTCCGTCGCAATGTTGCGGTCAGCATCGAAATGGCATTGATCATTTTCCTGATTAATCTCGGGATCTTGGTTGTTTCGTTTGGAATCTTCGACGCCTTCGGTCTGTTCTTCTCGGCGGCCGGCTTGATTACACTCCTGGTCTTAATCGCGGTTGAGTTCGGTGCACTGAGTGCCTTCAACCTGTCGGCCTGGACAATTCTCTACCAGAAACTCGTGGCCGGCCGGGTCAACAGTAAAATCGGCGAGTGGACAACGCAGCTGGCGAGTTTCGCCAAGAACAAACAAACCACCTAACTTGAATTTGCCGAGTCGGAGTGGTAGAGTTCGGGCGGATTTACTGTAGCTGCGGGCAGGTAGCTCAGCTGGTTAGAGCAGTCGTCTTACCCGCCTGCCTAGCCGGCCTCTAGCTCAATGGCAGAGCGTCCGTCTTATACACGGATGGTTCCAGGTTCGAATCCTGGGAGGCCGACTAGGACGGCGGGCAGGTACACGACCGGTCGATGGTTCGAATCCATCCCTGCCCACCATGAATATTCTGATCACCGGGGGTAGTAGTGGCATTGGGCAAGCGATTGCCCAAGCATGTGCTCAGGGCGGGCATGATATATTTTTGGTGGCGCAGGAGGTCGGGAAGCTTGAACGAGTTGCCAATGAATTGACCGCGGCGACGGGTCGGAAGGTCTTATCAATGACTGCCGACGTGTCTGATCCGAAGCAAGTCGAGGCCATTCAGCAACGATGTCGGAAAGAAAAGTTTTCACCCGACGTGCTCGTGCTCAACGCCGGAATTTGGCTGAGCGGCGGAATCATGGGCGTCAAACCTGAGGAATTCGATCAAATTATGCACGTCAACGTGGCGTCAATGTTTTATTTTATCAAAGCTTTCCGCG
Organism: uncultured Gammaproteobacteria bacterium; assembly: GCA_964383765.1. GTDB lineage: Bacteria > Patescibacteriota > Patescibacteriia > SBBC01 > CAIJZX01 > CAYLHT01. The sequence continues at coordinate 89,300 of CAYLHT010000001.1, forward strand.
AAACACTCAAACGCAGTGTCTATCCACGCATCATCATCACCGGCTCAACCGCGGGACTCGAGGGCCATCACCGGAGTGGTGGTTCACTCTACAGCGTTAGCAAATGGGCGGTGCATGGTTTGACAGTCAATCTGCGCCAAGAATTAATGTCCGATAACATCGGCGTGACCCATATCGCTCCTGGGAGCGTGATGAGCGCGATGTGGGACGCTGATGAAGCTGAGCCGAAAAGAATGCTCGAAGCAGCTGATATTGGGAAAGTTGTCTCAGCACTACTGGAGTTGAGCCCGCAAGCCGTTGTCGAAGAAATCGTGATTCGGCCGATGGGTGGGAATATTTAATCAACAGCTGTGACTACTCAAGTCACTCAATCCAAACTCTCCGTCCGCAAAGCCTTTCAGCGAATGTGGGTGGCGGGTACGCTGGGCGCGTTTTTCACGGCGATTGTTCGAACGATCCCGATCGACATTCAACGCTTACAGTCCGGGCCGGACGCCGGCTTGATTCTGGACCGGGCGCTGCGGTATGGGTATCTCCTGTGGTTGCTCAGCTACTTTTTCATCACCAATCTTCGTCTTGAACAAGGTGAACATCCATCCCGACGCGACTTGGTCTTTGATGTGATTCAGTCTGTGGCTGGGCTGAGTGCCGCATACGCCCTGGGATTCGTGTCGGAAACTCGAGGGTTCGGTCCCCATGAATCCGCCGGAGCTATCATAAGTGCCAACCTCACCATTCTTAGTATTGCTCTCATTGCATTCTACCTGTTTCGATCAGAAGCTGACCGACGGATTCATCAGCTCCGATTTGTTGGCGCAATCCTAGCAGCTGCGTCCATCCTAACGGCCAGCGTGGTGACATCAACAATCTGGATGTTGACGAGCTCAGCCTTATTTCTCCTCGCGCTCTGGGTGACTCTGTGGCGATACATCCGATTGCGCCTGCGCCCAGAGTCACCAAGTCGAACCTCTACTCTTTGAGGGTTCCATCGCGGGCCAGAGATTGGATCGCGCCTGAGCGTGCTTGTGGTACACTTGGCTAGCCACCGTTCCGGCCTTTGACCGGGAAGGAGGTGATCCTCAGTGACGGCCGGAATTGCGGCTCGAAACTTGAATGGATCAACCTTTGAACGGAAAGGTGGTGGCCATGGACTTTACATGGCTGGCCTCGTTGCTCGGACTGTTCCGAGAGATCGGAACGTTCGCCGCAGTCGAAGCCGATCCGGACGGACCCTGCGGTCCGAGCCGGCATTTCCCCGGCTAGTGGACGAAGGTCCAACTGCCGGTTCATCGCCTTGCGATTCAGTGGGTTCCCCCCTCCTGGATCTCGAGGGATCTATTGACCAGGCGCACGCAGGACGCGTGCGCCGTTTTTCTAAAAAGTTTTTCTGGTGGGCGGTAGAGGATTCGCCCCTGCGGGGCCGGGGTCGCCACCGGCGACCCGTTGCTCGACGACTCGCAACCCTCTGACCTTTCTTTTTACCTCTCCGCTGGTGCGCGCATCTGGATTTGAACCAGAGACCTTCACAATGTCAATGTGACGCTCTAACCGGGCTGAGCTATGCGCGCACAAGCAGAGAAATAAATATGTAAAGTTCTTCCTTCACAATGCCTGCCCTGAGCCTGCCGAAGGGTCAATGTGACGCTCTAACCAACTGAGCTAACCGCCCATGAAAGCACAAGAGAAAATATCATATCTCCTCCATATCATCAAGCATACCAAAACACCCCGCCAGGCGGGGTGTTGTGTTTGAAAGCGATTTAGCTTTCTAATCCGAGATCACGGCGATAGCGCTTGAGACCCACGAAGCCTACAATCATCAAGATCAAACCGATCATGAAGATCATGTAGTCGCGGAGACCAACGCCGGTCGTCGCCAGACCGAGGACTTGTGGAACCTTGACGGTGACTTGGGCGGTTGCGCTGACGGGATCAACTCCGTTGGCGGCTACGACTGCAGTGTTCGTGTAGACGCCAGCTTTAACATCCGAACCAACTTTGACCGCATAGGTCAGCGTGGTCGAAGCGCCGGCGGCGAGCGTACCGAGCGACCATGACTTGGTGCTGTCGCCGCCATCCACAAAGGTGAAGCCGGTTGGTAGCGTGTCGGTCATAACCGTATCGGTCGCATCGCCGTCGCCGGTGTTGGTGATCGTGACCGTGTACGTGACCGTTCCGCCCGGATTAACCGTGGTTGGATTCGCCGACTTGGCAATGGTGAGATTTGGCGATTTGGCGGCCAAGACTTGCGGGATCCGGACATCCACATTTGATGTGGCTGAGACCTGGGTGGTGTTGTCGCCCTTGGCCGTGGCGGTGTTGGTATGAATACCAGCGGCTGCGGCCGGACTAATGTTGACAGTGTAGGTCACCGTCACGGAAGCGCCTGGCGCGAGATCACCGATGGACTGCGAGCTGGTGGTGCCGCCGCCGAGGAAGGTGAAGTCAGCCGGCAGGAGATCAGTCAGAATCACGTTGTGCGCCATATCGGTCGCGCTGGCGCTGTTGGTCACTACCACCGTGTAGATGACTGTCGTTCCCGGATTCGTGAAGGTGGTCAAGTTATTGACCTTGGTGATGGAGATGCTCGGCGCGGAACTGACCGTGGTGCGGGCGCCGTCGCAGACTTGATCGGTTTGATCGGTGTCGAAGCAACCGGTGTTACTGATGACCGTGTTATTCGCAATCGGGCTGGCTACCTTGACGACTAAACCAACCGTTCCGCTCGCGCCTGGCGCTTTGGTGCCGAGGTTCCAGGTGACCGTCTTGGTCGCGGCGTTGAACGTCCCGCCGTTGTCGGCCGAGACGAAGGTGGTGTTGGCCGGAATGACATCAGTAATGACGGCGTTGGTGGCCGTAGTATTTCCAGCGACCGTCCAGGCTAGCGAGTAGCTAATGTTTCCGCCGGCGTTAACTGTGGCCGGACCAGTCTTGTCGACCGTGATGGTCGTCAGATCCTTGGTGTTCGTGAAGACACAGATAATATTTTGATTATTGTGCAGGCTCAGGTCGACCGAAGTGGTTTGCGGTAGGTTCTGGTCGAGGTTACAGCTGACACTGGTGAAGTGGAAGCCAGTCTGCATGTTCTCAGAGATAGTGTAGGCGCCGGTGTCGAGCGTACGGCTTTGACCGGTGGCGATGTTTTGTTCGCCGCCTTGGATATTCCAGCTCCAGTTCGTCGCGCCGAAGACGTCGACTTTACCGTCGCCGTCCGTGTCGACATTCTTCAGGACCGTAATCGTGCCAGTTTGGCGGGTGTTCGTGAACGTACACACGACAGCGCTGCCGTTGCCGACGGTGATGCTACCGTCTTGACCCGCCGAGATCGGTTGACCGTTGTCGGTGCAGACGAGCGCGGGGGTGTAATCGCTCAACCCACCATTTTCCGAGACATAATACGTTCCGGTGTCGACGGTATTCGATCCGGTCGTGCCATTCGCACCGACCACGAGTTGGCTATCAACTTCGTTGCCCCCAGCCGTGGTGCCGATCATCAAGGTCGTTGTTCCGGCGGTTCCAGACCAGACTTTCTTGAGTTCAATCGTACCTTGCTGACGTGTGTTCGTGAACGTGCAAACGACCGCGTGACCCTTCCCAACGGTCAAAGAGTTATTGGCGCCGGGGGTGACGGCTTGACCATTGTCGGTGCAAACGAGTGCGGAATCGTAGTTCGTCAGTCCGCCTGTTTCTGACACATAAAATGTGCCAGTGCCAACGGTTTTGGTACCAGTTGTGCCGTTGCCTGAAACTGGTTGGCTAGCAATTTGGCTACCACCAGCCGTCGAGCCGATGTTCAGTGTGGTCGAACCGGCTGTACCAGACCAGATTTTCTTGAGTTCAATGGTACCCGTATCGCGGGTGTTCGTGACGGTGCAGGTTTTAACATCGCCGCCAGCCACCGAACCGCTGCAGTCCGCGCTGTAGCCGGCGGTAAAGCCAGTCGGACCGCTTTCAGTGACATTGTAATTACCAACCGTAACCGTCTTGGTTGTACCGGCTTCTGAACCTGGGAAGGAGTTACCGCCGGTCGCAGTTACGCCGTTGATGGTCATGGTGAAGTCACCGGCGACGTTTTGACTGCCACCGCCATTGACGACATGTTTTATGACCGTTAATTTCGGTGCAGCGACCGTAACCTTGGGTTGGGGTCGGGCTTGGGACGGCGCATTTTGATCATTCGTAATGTTGGCGACGTTGTGCACGATGGTTTCGCCGACCGGGAATGATCCGCCGGTCAGGGTGCCGTGGATAGTAATACTACCCGAGGCTCCCACCGCTAATGTCCCGATATTCCAGACATTGTTACCGCTGGATGGTGCTGGGGTTGAGCTCGTGAACACGAAGTGTGAATCGTAGGTCTCCGTGATCACGACGTTCGTTAAGTCGATGTTACCCGTGTTCGAGTAGTTCAAGGTGTAGGTTAAGGCATCGCCGGGATTGGCCGTGCTCTTATCAACGAGTTTTTCCAAGGCCGACTTCGGTTGGATCGGAACCGTGATGGCGCTGTTCTGGTCGATGTTGTAGTGGAAGCTTGAACCAGACTGGTCAAGCACGGTGTAGAGCAAGTCTTGGTTACCGGCGGCTAAGGCGCGGAAGTGGAAGTCCGAGTTGACGGTGTTGCCTTCGTTGGTGGCGTAAATATCATTTTCGGTATTGCCATCACTGTAGGCCGTCATCACCGATTCGAGTTGCACGCCCGCCGGGTTGTAGGTCATCTGCGGGGTGATGTTGTCGTAGACGCTGGCGGTTTGGTAGACGACGTGCACGACGAACGGCTGACCGACTAATGGGTTCGGTGGGATGACCGTGTTCGAGATGACGTGGTTCCGACTTTGCGAGTTGAGGTGCTCAATCAACAGCGTCTGGCCGTCACTCGAATTCGCGGCGTCTGGAGACGTCGTGGTGATCGTGAATGGACGGCTGGTGTTAAAGGCTGCGTTGCTTGGCGTGTCTGGGCTTGGTGCCGGGGTAATCAGCAACACATAGAACATGTCCTTGGACGCGCCGGCCGCAATCGTGTTCAGCGGTTGAACCGGTGTAGAAACCAACGACAAGTACGGATCAGCTGTGCCTGATCCCCAGGTGAAATTGGTTTGGACTGCGCTGGCCGGGTTAGCGCCAGTGTTCGTGATCCGGGCTTGGACTAAAAACTTTTTTGGCAAAACAGAAACTGGATCGTTGCTGTCCAGACCGATCGTGTTCCACGACAAAATCTGAGTCGTGAGACTCGTACTAGCAGCTGCGGCAACCTTCGGCGCAATCAACGCGCCGACGGCGCTCATATTTAAAATCGTCGTGACTGCGATGACGGTGCTCAGGCTTTTCCAAGCCCGTTGGCGGACCTCCCGCCGGAAGATGTTGGCCATAGATGTGGCGTTTACCATTGAAAAATGATAGTTGAGTATAGCACTTTGGCCGTCCGGCGGTCGACCGACTCGCCCTCTGGCCACCAAGAATATGGGATGGCTTTACCACAGGCCGAAATTTTTGTCAACCCCCAGGGGCTGAAACGGAAAGCTTCGCTTAGGGAATGCTGAAGATATTGACCATCCACAGAGCCATGCACAGTCTTTCCCCAGCGTGGTATTCTTACGCTATGCCAGCTCGCAAAACCCATCCCAGACATCCCCGCGACCAATGGTTCTATGTACCCATGGTGGCAGCCGCGATTGTGGTGATTGTGGCCGCAGGATATTTGACGCGGCCGAACCAAAATTCTGAATCAACCAAGGCTTCCAAAACCAAGCCCACCATTTCCATTCCAACTACGGACGGTCTCATGCTAACCGCTGAATTGTCTCTACCAAAAGGGACAAATCAAGTGCCAGCCGTCATCTTGATTCACTCATTCGCCAAAGATCATCACGAGTGGGATCCGTATGTAAAAGATTTTACTGATCATGGCTATGCAGTCTTGGCCTACGACACGCGTGGATTCGGGGAAAGTAAACTACCTTCTATTCCAACCGATTTCATGACGTGGGACAACGCCATGCCGACCGATGTGACGGCGGTTGTTCAGTATCTCAAAACACAATCACGAATTGATGCACGCCGAATCAATGTGATTGGAGCGGAGCTTGGAGCCAACGTCGCCTACGTCGCGAGTGGAAGCAATTTGGGAATTCACCGCACCGTCTTGTTGACTCCCCATCAAACCGGCGAAGCACTGAACGGAAAAAACATTTCCAACTTCACCCCCACAAACAATTTTGGCGTGTCCGACATCAACGGTTCAGCAGATTTAGATCCATTCATGGCGTATGTGCCGGAACCGAAGGACAAATATGTGACCGAGACACCAGCCACCGGGGTCAAGTTACTCAGCGTGACTTCAGTCAACACTCGAGTGATGGCTTGGTTGAGCCAATGAGCGATACACAAACCTTAGTTGTGCCGGCTGATCGTCAGCCAGTGCGGCTGGATGTTTTTTTGGTTGAACACGCAGACTTGTCTCGTTCGCAACTCCAAAAGAAAATCAAAGCCGGCCACATTTCCGTCAACGACAAATCCGTGAAAGCCCATCACCTGGTTCATCCGGGTGACGTGGTCGCGATTGAAGGGTTAGAAGTTCCGGTTCATGCCGAAGCCAAATCAATGGATGGATTGGAACCAGAAATTTTACTTGAGAATAATGAATATCTAGTCGTCAACAAGCCGGCTGGACTGGTCGTGCACGGTGGTCTAGGGATTCATGAACGGACATTAGCGGATTGGGCGGTTGAGCACGATCCGAAAATCGCGGAGGTTGGTGATCAACCCAAACAACGACCGGGCATTGTCCATCGTCTCGACCGTGATGTCTCAGGCGTAATGGTGATTGCGAAAACACAGGATGTTTTCAACGATCTCAAAACGCAATTTCAAGATCATTCGATCACCAAAGAGTATCTGGCGCTGGTCTACGGTCGCGTCGTGGATCAGGCTGGACGGATTGATTTTGCAATTGCGCGGAAAGCAGACAAATCCGGACTGATGGTGGCGCGACCGAAGTCGCAGGAAGGAAAGTCGGCAGAGACGTTGTTTCATGTTGAGCGCTATGTGAAGGGCAATACGCTGGTTCGCGTCCAGACGCTGACCGGCCGCTCGCACCAAATCCGCGTGCATTTCAAAGCTATTGGTCATCCGCTCGTTGGCGATCCACTGTACCGTGTCCGCAAGCTGAAAATCCATAAACTGACGCCACCGCGGCTGTGTTTGCACGCCACCAAGTTAGAATTTGATGATCTTGGTGGACAACGAATGAAATTTGAAGCCCCGCTGCCGAAAGACTTGGCGCAGTTTTTGGCGCGGGCGGGGTAAGACTGTCACTCCACCCCCTCGGCTGCGCCGGTCCCCCTCCTCTGAATTCAGAGGAGGGGGACGATGGGGGGAGGAGTGAAGAAACACCCGGTGTTGACCAGGCAAGTTAAGCCTGGTAGCGTTTGGACGCACTGGAAGGCTCTTAGTTGCTTGGTCAACCCAAGCTCACAACGCGAAGGAGTGAACATGATCCCACGGGCGGTTGCAACCACAGGAATCGGCTACACTCTCCTCGTTGGAGTTCTAGAAGGACTTCGATGGTTGGCCAAACGGTTGTGGCCACAGGAGGTAACCAAGCATGACATCGCAAAATGCACCTCCCAGAAGTGAAGGACTAGGGAAGCCGATCATCTTAATGCTCATCGTGCTGGCTCTCGGGATAGGATTCGCTCTGTTCCTCAACGAGCTCGATCACAACCGAAAGCCTGGAGTCACACACCACCAACCATTCCTGCCGTAAGGAGGGATGTATGAGTGCTGATGAAGGACCGGCGCCGGAAGAGTTTAGCCTCGAAGAGGTGTTTGGGAATTCGACCGAACGGGGACGTGGTAACTCGCGTTCCCAACCCGTCGATGAGATCCTCATACCTGTTTGGCTATCAGGTTTACTCAGCGGCTGCTCGATCCTGGCGTTCATCATTACGAGTCGCCCCTGGAAGATTCTCTGGGTGATCGCCTTCGCCCTGGGAGTGTACGGCCTCCTCTTCTTCGGCCGACTGCTCCCCCGCCGACCCTAACCCGGTTGGCCTTTTCTTGACCGGAAATCATTCTTTTGATAGAGTGCTTGAGCGAAATTTATGTCCGACAACCAACGCACCCAACTCAAACCCGGCCAAACCGTCCGCGTCCACCAGAAAATTCAGGAAGGCGGAAAAGAACGTCTGCAGATGTTCGAAGGTTTGGTGATCGCGACGCGTCACGGCGCCGGTCCGACCGCGACGTTTACCGTCCGCAAAATCTCCGATGGGATCGGCGTTGAACGCATTTTCCCGCTGCACTCGCCGATGATCGCGAAAGTTGACGTCGTCCGCTCGGCCAAAGTCCGGAAAGCCAAACTCTACCACCTGCGCGATCCAAAAGCGCGGCCGTTGAAGGAAAAGAAGTAGGCAAGTTAGCCAAATCAAACAATTTTCCACCGCCGGGACCTGGACAGTGGGAGGTTTTTGTGCAAGCATAACAACGTGAACCACTCGACGTTTATTCTTAGCCTGATTACCACCCCTCATCGAGGGCGCGGTCGCTGCTGAGCATAATCGTCTCCGACACCGCCGCCCTCGATGGGCGGTTGTTTGCATATTGGACAGCTGCACTTTCAACATGGAGGTGACCCATGTCACACCCCAATGCCGAACCGCAATGGATCGGTAAGCACACTCGAGTCAAGGAGAAAACTTGTTTCCGGGCCGACGATCCGAATGATGAGCCTGTGCCGGTTGAGGTATTTTTCTGCGAGACTTGTGGTGCTTGTGAAGAGACACGACACGAGTTGGTCAATGAACACCCGACGTGTCAAGCTGCAGCCTGATTGAACACCCACCTTGGTAACAGGGTGGTTTTTCTATTTTCCTCTCTTGCCAAACAGTAAAAAAACTGACACAATCTGTCCCTGTGACAGGCGGACGTGGCGGAACTTGGTATACGCGCCAGCTTGAGGGGCTGGTGGCCGCAAGGCCTTGGAGGTTCGAGTCCTCTCGTCCGCACCAAGTCGCTCTTTCCGGACGATTAGCTCAGTTGGTTAGAGCGTCTCGTTTACACCGAGAAGGTCGTAGGTTCGAATCCTACATCGTCCACCAAACATGTTAAACTAAAAACATGAAGTGGCTGATCGCAATTGCCGTTATCGGTGTGGGTAGTCTGATGGTTATCAAAACTCAGTGGATCACGGATTTTACCGGACCGATTGATTGGGCCGAACAACATCTCGGATCTGAGGGCGGGACACGACTTTTCATCAAACTCCTGGGCGTGATTCTGATCCTGGGCGCATTCCTTGGGGTGACGGGAATTCTGGGTGGATGGATTACTGGATTTTTTGGGGGGTTGGGACAGAGATAGTATTGGGCCAGTAGCTCAGTTGGTAGAGCATCCGGTTTGCATCCGGAAGGTCTGGGGTTCGAATCCCCACTGGTCCACTAAAAAAACACCCGGTCTCGGAGTCGTGTCGAGGATTATCCATCCAGGATGCACGACCCGAGGCCGGGGTTGGTGGAGCGACGCGCGAATGCCCGGAGAGCCGGGTAGGCTGTTATCCGTGCAAGCGCCAGTGGCGCTGCAATACGGGAGCCTTGAGCCTCGGCGATGGGCGCCGCCGCGAATGCGGCGGTCTAGTGCGCGGTATCAACTTGCGCGTGAGCGAGCCCAACGACATCGTCGTTGTGTTCCCTATTCGAGGGAACCTATCGGTGTTTTGGGTGAATCTCAATTCACCGACTGGCTCTTGCGGCCTCACGCCGCGGCGGTACTCTTCTTCATGGCGACCTCCATGGTTGGCCAGAAAGCGGGCGCACTCCCAGGGTTGGGACTGCCCCGACAGTGAAGACTTTTTCAAGATGCCCGAGCAGTATACACCCTTTTCGGATTTTGTCAAGACGGGCTTGAAAATAATGCCCAAGTCAGCTATCCTTGCCAGGCAATTTTGATCGCCTGGGTAGCTCAGTGGTAGAGCGCAGCCCTGAAGAGGCTGGCGTCGTCAGTTCGATTCTGACCCCAGGCACCACGGCCCGATAGCTCAATTGGTAGAGCAGCTGCCTCTTAAGCAGCGGGTTGCAGGTTCGAGTCCTGCTCGGGTCACCAACAATATTTCAATTCACCAAAACACCCCGCTAGGCGGGGCGTTCGGTTGACATAATTCGAAAACTACATGGCCGGAGCCATTGGTTCAGTCGGGGCGGCCGGAGTCGGAGCTGATGTCCCCATCATTTTCAAAGCGTCCTTGAGCGACTTACCAGCTTTGAATTTCGGCACGGTGACAGCCGGGATCTGGATTTTCTCGCCGGGCTTTTGTGGATTGACGCCCATGCGCGCTTCCCGTTTCTTGGCCATGAAGGTACCAAAACCAGTCAGGGTAACCTCCCCGCCGTCTTTCAAGGTCATGGTCACGGTTTCCTCAAAGGCGTTGAGCATGTCCTCAGCCTGTTTCTTGGTGACGCCGATTTTCTCCGCAACTTTTTCGGCCAATTCGATTTTGTTCATATGCTCACCTCCTTTTCCGGCAGAGCCGGACCCGGCTCTGCCGGACGACTCTGGTTGATAGATGATGAATAAAGTTAAACTCGGATATGTCGCGTAACTCGTTCAATCGTGACACCTCGCCCCTTCTCACTGGTGATCAGAACCGCATTGACCGTCACGTCCCCATGCTCCGGAATGTCGAAGTGGACGGATTGCTCGGTTAGGAAACGTTGCAAGGCCAAGTCTTTATCGACGCCCAGCGAGGAATCAGTCAGTCCAACCATGCCAACGTCGGTAATGTAGGCCGTGCCCTTCGGTAAGATCCGTTCATCAGCGGTTGGGACGTGGGTATGCGTGCCAATCACGGCGCTGACGTAGCCATCGAGGAGCCAACCCATCGCAACTTTTTCACTGGTAGCCTCGGCGTGCATGTCGACAATAATGGCGTCGACATCTTTTGGTAATTCCGATCGCATTTTCTGCATCATCGGAAAAGCACTGTCCACAGGCGCGGGATTGATTGCAAAAGAGCCCAATAAGTTTATCACCATGACTCGTTTTTGGCCAATCTGAAAGGTTTTTTGACCTTGGCCAGGTGTCCCGCGCTCGAGATTCAGCGGCCGCACCAAAATATTCGGTTCCTCGGAAAATAATTCCTTGGCCTCAGGTTTGATAAAGGTGTGATTACCGCCGGTACCGATGTCCACGCCGGCCTCGATCACGTCCTGAAGGGTTGTTCGAGTTATTCCTGTGCCGTGTGCTAAGTTTTCTAGGTTGGCAATCACAACATCGGCGCCAAATTCCTGTCGGAGTTTTGGCGCTAATGCCTTCAGCGCCAATCGCCCGGGTTTTCCGACAACATCGCCGAAGAACAGGATTTTCACACTACCGGGCGTATTCAATCACGCGTTTTTCGCGAATGACCGTAACCTTAATCTCACCCGGATACTGGAGTTCAGCTTCGATTTTCTGGGCGATATCAGCGGCCAACTTGGTGGCGGCGAAGTCGTCGATTTGTTCAGGTTTAACGAAGACGCGGATTTCCCGTCCAGCTTGAATCGCAAAGGCGCGTTCGACACCGGGGAAACCTTTCGCCACGCTCTCAAGTTCATCGAGGCGTTGCACGTAATTCTCATATGTCCCCTTGCGCGCTCCAGGTCGAGCGCCGGACAAAGCGTCAGCCGCTTTTACAACGCAACCCTCAACTGTACGTGGCGTGTCTTCATGGTGACCAATCGCTTGGTAGGCAACCTCTTCCGGTAGGTTGTACTTCCGCATGATTTCGTACCCAAGCTGTGGGTGACCCCCTTGGACTTCGTGGTCGATAGCCTTACCAATGTCGTGGAGTAGTCCGCCTTTTTTGCAGACCGCGACGTTCGCGCCGACCTCTTCTGCGATCAATCCAGCCAGCAAGCCGACTTCTATGCTGTGCCGCAGTACATTTTGTCCATAACTCGTTCGGTATTTGAGGCGACCGAGGAGTTGCAGTAATTTCGGATCAAGCCCGGCTACGCCGACTTCGTACGCCGCCTCTTCGCCGGCCTTCTTCATGTCGCTCGCCATTTCTTTCTTGACCTGCTCAACCGTGTCTTCAATTCGACCGGGGTGAATTCGACCGTCGGAAATCAGTTTTTCCAAGACGCGCTTGGCTAAGTGTCGACGGACTGGGTTGAAACCAGAGATGACAATTGATTCCGGCGTTTCATCGACGATAATTTCAATCCCAGTCAGCGCTTCGAGCGCCTTAATGTTCCGGCCTTCTTTCCCAATAATCCGACCTTTCATTTCTTCGTTCGGTAAATCGACGACCGTGGTTGAACTTTCGGTGGATTGACTCGAGGCAATGCGTTGCATGGCGGTCGCGATCATCTTGCGCGCCTCTTTTTCGACTTCTTCTTGGGCTTGGCCCTGGACTTTCCGGATCCGTGCGAGCAATTCTTCCTTCATGCGTAGTTCCGTATTCTCGACCAACACGCGCTTGGCATCGTCTTGAGACAAACCGGCGATCGTTTCCAACTTTTTCATCTGATCTTCGCGAATTTTAGCGACTTCGCTCTTGAGTTGGTCAATCTGAGCTGATTTCTCTTCGACAGTTTTTCGTTCGCGTTCAAAATCCATCAACTTTTGATCGAACATGGATTCACGCTTCTCCAACCGTTCTTGCAAACGCCCCAACTCAGCGTGACGGTTCGTTTCCTCGCGCTTGGCGTCGTCGATAATCTTCAAAGCCTGGTCCTTGGCTTTGATCAGGACCTCACGTTCTTCCGACTTAGCTTTTTCGAGCAGGACTTGCGCCTTGGCTTCAGCTGACTGCGCTTCGCGAACGGCCCACGCGCGACGCAAAAAATAACCCGATAAGATGCCGGCCGGAATCCCGACCAGCGCGATCAGCGCCCAGAGTGCTGCGGTTGACATGGAAATGTATTGAAGTAAATGAAGGAACAACGCCGCCAACAGCCGCACTGTGTCGTGAAGCGGAAAGGAGACTGGCGTGGTTCAACATGAGAGTCATGCTGGCGCCACGATACCATGAGAGATTGTTTTGTGCAAGGTCAGCTAAATATTGGGAAAGAAAAGGCGCCGCCAGTCAGGGACTGTGCGGCGCGGGTTGATTGGACGATCGTGAGATCGCTGGGAACGGGAGCGGCTAAGCCGCGTAATGCTTGTACGTCAGCTGCAGCTCGTTGATCACCACTTGGTGCCCGCTGGCGACTCTCGTCACTGTGTCCCGCACGCCGTGAAGGAGGTCGCGGAACTGCCGTCGCTGGTCGACCTTGAGCTGATCGCGTTGAGCCCTGAGGCGTTCACCTTCCTTGCGGAGGGCGTGCTCGGCGACTCGACGCTCATCTGCGCTCGCAGCCCGCAAGCAACGGCAGGCGGCCGACTGCAGAATGGACACCGGGTGGGTGGGAATGGATGGCTCCTTCTTCGGCCGTGTGACTTCGCTGGTTAGCGTCATGCTAGTCCAGACCTTTCAGACTCCCGACGCAACGGGAGGGGTTGCGGCGAACAGCGTGAACGAAGGAAAAGCAGCTTAAGCTGCGATGTGTGGATCCATCAAGGGGATTCCTTTCGGATCAGAGGTTGGCAAGGGGCATCGGGAAGAACAGGGAGTGGGCGCACGTACAGCGCGCTGGAGATGCGCTGCAGCGCCCGCGGACCAACGGAGGAGTACTCCGTTTGCGTGTGGTCCCGTGGCCCACTCCGAATCGTGATTGAGACGAGTGTGCCATGGGCACCATCTCGGTGTACTCTAAAGCTCCGCGCCTGTCAAGGCACGGAATTTTGTTACTTCTTAGCGATAATCTGGTCGACCAAGCCGTACTTCTTGGCTTCGTCGGCGTTCATGAAGAAGTCGCGGTCAGAGTCCTTTTCGATCGTCTTGAGTGGTTGGCCAGTATGTTTAGCGAGAATGGCGTTTAGTCGGTCCTTGATTTTCAAGATGTGTTCAGCTCGAATTTTGATATCGGTTGCCTGACCTTCCGCCCCGCCCATAATTTGGTGAATCATGATCTCCGCGTTCGGTAAGGCTAAGCGTTTGCCTTTAGCCCCAGCCGCGAGCAAAACCGCTCCCATGGAGGCGGCCATACCGACACAAATCGTGGAGACATCGGGTTTCACAAATTGCATGGTGTCGTAAATCGCCATGCCGGCGCTGACCGACCCACCAGGCGAGTTGATGTACAATTTAATGTCCTTACTCTTATCTTCGCTGTCCAAGAACAACAATTGGGCGATAATCAGATTCGCTAAGTGGTCGTCGATCGCGTCACCGACGAAAATGATGCGCTCTTTTAATAATCGCGAGTAAATATCAAAGGCGCGCTCGCCGTAGGTCGTTTTCTCGATAACGGTCGGGATCAAAAATTGGTCAATCGGTTGTTTCATACGGCCAGCCTAGCAAACCCTCGAACATTTGACTAGGCCCAAGCCCCAAAAGAAAAACCGCACGCGGGGTGCGGGGTTGGCAACGCTACTCTTCAGGACGCGATCGCGTGCTTTCGCGGTTCGGCTTATGCATGGCCTGACGCGGGTCGATCCAGCCCACGAATTGGATCAGATCAATCGCCAGGTCAAGACGACCGAGGCAGAAACAGCTGGTGGCCAGCTGTTGCCACAGCCGCGTGTCATAGATGGCGTACGTGACGCCATCCATCGCGGTCAACAGTGCATGCCGGTGCTTTCCGCGTTGCGAGAAGTCGAGCGATCGCTGGAGCCGGTCATCAGCCATGGTCTGGTTCGAGGCGGGATACAGACCCGGAATCTCACGCTTGAGATTCTGAACTATGGCTCGAACCTCAGGGGTGATGTACGCCGGTAGCGGCCGGCTTTGGTCTGCCCGGAGACGCGTGGCTAAACACTCAAGGCTGATCGCAGCGATCTGCAGAACCTCCGGAAGATCGTTCGACACGATAACCTCCGCAGTGAATGGTGATGAGGTGAAGAGCTGGAGTGACCCTACGTGCTTGCCGAAAGACTGTCAACCACTTTCCAACCGCCGCCAGATTTGATTATTTTCCCACGCATCCGAAATCCAGCGGCTTTGGTGTGCCCGCCGCCCCCGAATTGTTTGGCAATCGCGGCGACGTCAATCTCGCTGGTCGTGCGCAGGCTTCCCTTAATGAATCCCCCGCGTTCCTCCTTTACTACCAAAGCGACTTTCCCATCACTCAAACTGTTGAGGAAATTAGAAATTCCGGTTGCCGCTCGATCATCCACGCCGCACTCATGAAAATCTTGCAGGGTCAGCACCGTGGAGACGACGCCGGTCGCTGTGTTTAAGTTGAGACGCGATAGCGCCCGGCCCCATAACTGAAGTGTGCCAATTGATTTATTGCGCATGGTGGCGGCGGTGATCGTCCGGTGATCCGCACCATAGCGCATCAGCTCCGCCGCGATTTCCATTGACTCTTGATTCGTATTCAAATGGGCAAAATGTCCGGTGTCCGTCAGAATTCCGGTCAGCAACGCCGTGGCCACGTGGGGCGTGAGCGGAACACCAAGGTGTCGTAGCAAACGGAACATAATAATTGTGTTGGAACTAGCGCTAGCATCAATAAAATTATGATCAACCGCGGATTGGCCTTTGTGCTCGATCACGGTTGGATGATGATCGATGTTGACGACGCTGGTTTTTGTTTGGTCACGTTGAATAAGCTCGTCAGCCAATGGACTGCGTTTAATGTCGCCGGTGTCGAAAATAATTACGAGTGGAAAGGCGTGAACGCTGTCCGGCAACTCCGACATAATCCGATGGGGTTTCGTGAGGTACCCAAACATAGCCGGAATCGGGTCAGGCGAATACAGAATTGATTCCTGGCCGTAGTGCCGGACAACGTGATCCATGGCCAGCATTGAACCGAGGCTATCCCCGTCCGGCTGGGTGGTCATGGTCAGCAGCACACGTGGACTGGCTTTCAACAGTCGGTCGAGGGTTTGGGCGAAATGTTGGTCGGGGGGCATTGGGGAAATAAAAGCCTGGGACTGTACCTGAAACAGGACTAATCGTCAAGGATTGCTTGACCGTGGGTCCCTCCGGGCGTATCGTGCCGATAACGCGAGGAGGGGCGACGTTCCTTCCATTCCGAATATCGAAACCGCAAGTGGGCCGCACGGAAAGCGAGGCTATGATGGAGGCTCATCGAGTTGAGATAACACGCGTTGTCCGACCGCAGCAGAAAATCGTCACCGATCCCCGCCAGATCAAGACAATTCTGTCGGCAATCCAAGCCGGCGACCCGATCGAACGCTTCATTCCCTCACCGTGGGCAATCCGAGACACCTTTCATCTGAACGATGACCAGGGGAACATCATAAGGACGGTCCACGTCATCGGGTGCAACGTTGTCTGCGATGGCAGAAGGCATTATACCCTCGATGCATCAGCCTACCGGGCGATCATCGAACCCCTCATCGGCTAATTCAAGCCGAACCATGAAAGCGAGGTTGAAGATGGCAGTGTCTAGAGTCACTCGGGTTCACCGCGAATCTGAACGAATGGAAGCCCGACGGGTTCGGCTGCTTGAACGGCACAGGATTCCGCACCAACTCTTGGGTGACTGGCTGGCCGAATCGACCCACCATTGGCATCGGATTTCACCCTCGGCTCGCCGAGCGGTGCGGACACTCCTGACGCATCTCGAACAGACGCGACGACCAACGTACCCCGCTGAGGATTGATCAGGACGATCCGCCGAAAGTGAGGTGAATGAATGCCCAGGCGTAATCGACGACGTCCGGGCATCTACCGGACTGCGTTGCGGTGCAACCGCTGTAGTTTGGTACAGACCATCTTCCGCAAGTCGAACCGCCGCCAACAGCCGGGGCATATCAAGACCATGTGGTGCTTCCGGTGTAAGTGTTCAACCCAGCACACCGAGCTGCGGTCGCTCAGATCGAAACCAAGCCGAAAGTGAGGTGAGAGCGTGTTCACAAGGTACTTCACCGGCATTTTCCTCGTTGGATGTGCCATCTTGTTTCCCACCATCTTCCGCAGCCAGCCATACACAACGCGCTGGAGATTGGGAGGGGCCCTGATGCTGCTAGTGGCGGGCAGCATTGTTCTCTTCAACCCACCGCCGGAAGTTTTCATCTGGCTGATCTTTGTGGGCGCCGCAGCAGGGCTAGTTGCGGTCTGGCCGGTTCACAAGACGCTTCCCTTGTTCCTGCGGGACACTTTCAGATGGCGGTCGTGACTGTGATCTTTGGACAGGGAACGACATTCGTCAAAACCGGGGTGGGTACCGGTGCGATGGATGCTCGTCTCCCTGTCTTTTTCTTTTCTGCATAAAAGTCGTTTGCAAAAACGTAGCTCGCCCATTCATGGGCGATCGTTTTTGCCGATGAATCGGCAAGCTACCTGAACCGGAAAAGGGCCGCTTATTTTTTTGTCATTTCGAGCCAGCCAGCGAGAAATCTGCTTTGATAATTTATCCGGCCAGATCTCTCCCTTCGCCAAGCTTCGGTCGAGGTGACAAAGAGTAGGCGGTCGGGGTTCGAAATGACAATTGATTACCGCCGCGGCTTCCGTGGATTTAAGGCTTGGCCGGGTTGCTTGCCGAGTGCTTCTTTTTGCTTGTCGCGCTCAAGCCGCTCGTCTTCAACCGTTTTGGCGTCGAGGCTTAGGCCTAAATCCTGCGAGGTCATGGCGTCGAGCACTTGGGTGATATGCTGGGCGCGTTCCTGTGATCGATCCAGCACGAACGTCAGCTTCGGCACGAATTTCATGACCAACCGCTTGTTCAGAATGCTTTGAATGTCAGTTATCCGGTCGGTTACAATTTTCAATGCCTCATCTTCGTGGGTGGCCGGTAACACCGACAACCACACCTTCGCGCTTTCCGCGTCGACCGCCACTTCAGCCTTACTGACTGTCACAAACATTCCCGACGGAAACTCAACTTCTCGCGACAAAATCGTGGCGACTTCTTGTTGGACTAAAGAGTTGAGTTTTGCGATCCGTTCGCTCACTTGGCCTCCTGAAGTGTCCGTTTCTTCGTGGTTACGACCGAGGCGATCACGGTATCACCCACGGCCGCGCCAGTCACGCCCTCAACCTTCATGCCGCACTCGTTCCCACTCGCCACAGCTTTGATATTCTGCTTGTTCTGTTGCAATTGGGTAATGGTACCTTTGGCCACGGATTGATTATTCCGCAGCACCTCAACTGCCGCGCCCATCGTCATCTCGCCATCGCTGACCTTTCCGCCAAACACTTGGAAAGTGTTTTCATTGCGGAAAATCGCTAATATTTTCAAACGGCCGATTTCCTTAGTCTCTGCCAGCGGCGCTAGCATGTCTTCCAAGCGCTGGGTGACGTTATCAATCAAATCGTAAATGACTTTTGAGGTGACAATGTCAATCCCTTTGGTGCGGCCGAGTTGCTCGGCCTTGGGCGAAACCTGGACATTGAATCCGTACACGACCGCTTTAGCCGCTTCGGCACGGAGGATGTCCGCTTCCGACACAATTCCCAATCCGCGCTGCACGATTTCCACCGCGACTTCTTGACTGGGAAGTTTTTTGAGTGACTCGAGAATAGCTTCAGCTGAACCAAGCGTGTCGGATTTTAAAATTACGAATAACTTCTGGATTTTCTTTTTTTTCTCTTCTTCAGCTTGACGCTCCTCCTCGGTCGCGGCAATCGTGACGGGTGTCGACCGACCGGCCACTGTGTAGACGTGTCGGGTGAGTTGATGTGATTTCACTTTCTTCTTCAAATCTTTCACTTCATCCGGCGCCACACGCAAAATATCGCCAACTTGCGGCGCAGCCTTCAACCCGAGAATTTGCATCGGAGCTGACGGCGACGCCTGTTTGACCGTTTCGCCGCGATCGTTCTTCATCGACCGTATTTTTCCGAAGACTTGTCCGACGACGACGTCATCCCCCACTTTGAGCGTACCCGTGTGAATCAGCACCGAAGCCATCGGCCCTTGCTTCGGGTCAACGTGTGATTCAATAATCGTGCCAATCGCCGGACGGTGTGGATTGACGTTCAGTCGCGCAGCATCAACGTCCGCCAGTAAAATAATTTGTTCAAGTAAATCATTGATGCCGTCTTTGGTTTTGGCTGAGACGGCGACAATCGGTACTTTTCCGCCGTACTCCTCAGCCAACACTCCGGCCTCCGCCAACTCTTTTTTCACGCGTTCAACATTCGCTTCAGGTTTATCGGCCTTGGTGATGGCGACGCCGTACGGTAACTTGGCCGCTTCAATCATTGACCGCGCTTCGGTAGTTTGGGGTTTGATGCCATCGTCCGCCGCCACAACCAAAATTGCGACGTCGGCGATTTTTGCACCGCGCGCCCGCATTTGCCCAAAGGCCTCATGGCCGGGCGTGTCGATGAATGTCACCGGCCGGTCATGGGTGTTAATCTGGTAGGCGCCGATTTTCTGGGTAATACCGCCGGCTTCTCCAGCCGTTACATTGGTAGATCGAATCGCATCGAGCAACGAAGTTTTTCCATGGTCAACGTGACCCATGACCACGACGACCGGCGGGCGGGCTTCAAGTTTGGCGGCCGGATCTTCTTTGAGATATTCTTCAATCGGACTGCCGGTTGTTGAATCGCTCGTGGTTTCGATGTCTTCAGTTTGCGGCGCGACCGACTTTCCGAGATCCTCAGCAATGATCACCGCCGTGGCGAAATCAATTTCTTGATTCATGGAGGCCATCACGCCGTTTTTGATCAGCTCCGAGGTGACGGTCGTGATCGGTAAGCCAAGCTTGTCCGCAAAATCGCGGACGATGATAGTGGGTGGGATTTTGACCGGCGCGTCAGGCATAGAATTGCTTGGCGATTTTACAAAAAAACAACTGGCGTGTCAATCGGCAGCCGAGTTTGCTAACTCGTCGCCTGTGTCAAAATCCGGACTTCAATCTCGGCCGGAACCAGGGCTTTGAACTTCTCAGCGTCAGCCAACGATCCAATAATTGAACCGTAGTGCATCGGAATCACGACGTTGGGGTTGATCCGTTTGACTGCTTCCGCCGCCTCTTCGGCTGTCATCACATATGTGCCGGACACTGGTAACAAAGCAATATCACAACGAAAGTTTTCCATCTCCGGAATCAGATCCGTGTCACCGGCGTGATAGATGCGTTGGCCGCCGAGGGTCAAGATGAAACCGACTCGAACATCTCCTGGCGGATGAAATTCTTTGTTGGTGTTATACGCCGGCACGGCCTCAATCTCAATTCCGGCGACGCTCACCTGATCACCCGGCTTGACCAGATGAACATTGGGGTTGGAAAATTTGTCTGCACACGAATTGGCCACGACCATCTCGGTACTCGGCTGGGAGATGGCCGCGACATCGTTTGGTGAACAGTGATCAAAATGCTCGTGACTAATCAAGATTACGTCGGCTGGCGTGACATTCGGTGGGAGTTTCCACGGGTCAATGAAGACCGTCTTTCCATCGCCGAAGATTTTGAAAGCGCTGTGACCGTACCAGGTAATGGCTGGGGTCATGGTCAGAAACGTCGGTTCGGGCCAACAATGACCGACAATTTTTTCGGTAACGTTTCTACGGTCAGCGGGGCCTTCACGACCGTCTGACCGTCTAACAGTAGATTCGTGGTGGCCGCCGCACCCTCAATTTTCGCCCGCCGAATCGGAAAGACGCTGGTGCGGCTGAAATCGTTACGCCAGCGACTAAACATACCGCTCGGCTGACTGGGGCGGACGACGAGTTCCAAGCGTCCGTCATTCGGTTGACCAACGCCCACCTCCGAACCGAGGTTGGTGATTTCAAGCTGACCCTCGGGGTCAAGTGAGGAGACCGTGTATTTCCCGTCGCACGTAACCGAGGTCATACCATTGGCGGATAATCGCAGTAAAAAGTAATTGCCGTTGGCTTGGCCAACATCGACGCGTTGGATAATCCGCCGCGACAAACAGTCACAGGCCGCAACACCGTGGGGTATGCCTAAGGCTTCAGCAATAAATTGGTCTGGGCCAATCGGCAGTAATCCGAGCGTCACACCGCGATCGACGATCAAAGGCAAAATTTTCGTGACGGTTTGGTCGTTGCCCACCGCGATTACGGTCGTGGCGCCACGTTTAATCGCATCCGCGGTGGCGTCGCGCAAACTTTTCAGAATTGTCATCTTCTCCCAACGTCCTGGCAATCCTAAGCCAGCCATCCGGCTTTCAATTCGGATCAGCTCAGTTTGATATTTTGGATCATTGACAAAGGCGTCGACGACGTACACGTAACTAGCCGTCGTCATACACCGAGGCTACTTTTTGTCCGACTTTTCGACCGACGCGGGCTGATCGTGTCCGGCCATGGCCACTTTACCGTGCAAGACTGCCCCATGGGCCACGCTGATGCTTTGCGTATCGACGTTACCAAATATCTTTCCGGTTGATGCAAGTTCGACTTTACCCTTGCACACGACGTGCCCACGGATCTCGCCGGCTACCAGGACATTCGCTGCTTCAACATCTGCTTTCACGACGGCACTCTGGCCAACCCGTAAATTCTTGCTGGTTTTCAGCGTGCCGGCAACATGGCCCTCAACTGAAACATCGCCGGAACCAACAAAATTACCGTCGACCTTAACGGTTGATCCGATGACGGTCTCGATGTCGCGATTGTCTGCGTTGCCGTCGCGTTGAAACATCGCCATAAAAAACGAATTCAAAGACTAATAAGCATTGCTATTTTACGCGTCCAATTTCACTTATGTCAACTTAGATTTGGCAAAGAACAGCAGATTGGGAAAGGACGCTATTTCGTATTAAATTGATGTCATGTTCAAAAGAACATCAATCTCCAAACAAACTTACCTTTGCGTAATCAGGCAAATTTCCCTAAACTAGTTCGGCGTATGGAAGACCGGCACATAAAAAAGGACCTTCTACACATACTACTACTGGTAGTTTTTGTAAGCGTCTCACTCGCCATTATCAGATACTTCGACAGCAAAAATCATTTTACGACTCAAATTGTTTCAAAGTTAATAAAATCACTCTAGTTTAGGTTTTACGACACGTGGAACACTGTTCCTCAACTCGCCCCTGTAGCTCAACGGATAGACCTGCCCGCCATTGCCTGAGCCCCCATAGTTCAATTGGATAGAACGGCCCCGTCCTAAGGGGCAAAACTTGGTTCGAATCCAGGTGGGGGCACTGGCGAAGGCAGGCGGGGCAATCCCGTCCTAAGGGAGAGATAGAGGTTCAATTCCTTTCAGGGGCACCGGTATAAGATTTAAGATTAAAGTTATAAGTATTTGGGCCCTTAGCTCACTTGGTAGAGCGCTTCCATGGCATGGAAGAGGTAACCGGTTCGATCCCGGTAGGGTCCACCAAGGTTAGCCAAAAAAAGAGGTTAATTGAAATGTTCCACGTGGAACACTTGAAAGTTTTTAAATGTTCCTCGCGGAACAGTGTAAAATTTGTTAATGTTCCTCGCGGAACACTAGATTTGGGCCTGTAGCTCATCTGCTAGGCTTGCGTCCAGCCCCACTTCTGAAGGGCCATTAGCTCAGTTGGCAGAGCGTCGCATTCGCATTGCGAAGGTCAGCGGTTCGAATCCGCTATGGTCCACCAGAAGTGGGGCTGGAAGGTAAGGGGTTCGAGTCCCCTCAGGTCAACCAAGTAATCTAGACATATACCCCCGGGGGGTATATAATGTTTTTATGCGTCCCGTTAGAGATTTTTCAAAACAATCTGCCTTTGAATCGACAACGACCCTGCATCGACAGAGCCCCTTGAGATGTATACATACGCAGGTCTTTCAGAAGCATGACTAGCACGTCAATTTTTCCATGACCGGACAACTATTTAGTAACGTCAATCTCTAACGGGATGCGTCGCGCATCACGAACCATCTCAGCTCGGATCCATAAGCTTTCCGGTCAACTCTTGGCGGTAGAGAAAATGCTGTCTGAGCGACGGGAATGTTCTGATGTTCTCAATCAACTGAGTGCGGTCCGCGCTGGTTTAGAACATGTCGCGCTCATCGTGTTTCAAAAAGAACTTCAACGCCTAGCCAGTAAAAAGGCTTTAACCCTGAATGACGTTCAACGTTTATCCGAAACATTTAGTAAAACGACATAACATGGCAAAAATCATTGTCAACGATCAGAATTTTCAGCAAGAAGTCTTGGAAGAGAAAACGAAACCAGTCCTCGTGGATTTTTGGGCAGTCTGGTGTTATCCATGTCGGACACAGGGTCCGATCGTCGACGAGTTGGCGAACGATCTCGGCGACAAAGTGAAAGTTGCAAAAATTGAAGTCGATGAAAGCCCGGAAGTGTCGCAGAAATACAACATTCTCTCGATTCCAACACTAGCCATTTTTAAAAACGGTGAAATGGTGTGGCAAGGAGTCGGCGTTCATCAAAAGCCAGTGCTCCAACAGGAGTTGAGTAAACATTTGGCCTAACGTGAAGCCGGTCCAGGATGTGATTGTGGTTGGAGCCGGCCCGGCCGGGTTAACGGCCGCGCTGTATGCAGCGCGCCGCGGCTTAAGCGTCGTGGTCTTGTCGCAAGACATTGGCGGCCAAGCCTCAACCACAGCGGAAATTGAAAACTATCCAGGCGTCGATCCGATCGACGGCTTAGAGCTGATGACGAGGTTCCAGCGCCAAGCCGAGCGGGCCGGCGCGCAGGTGCGGATTGAAGAAGTCATCCAGATCGAAAAGGATGACAACGGTTTTACGGTTAAAACTCATTTGGGTGACTACCAGTCCCAAACAGTGATTTTAGCGTATGGCCTGACGCATCGACATTTAGATATTCCAGGAGAAGAAAAATTTTCCGGGCGGGGTGTGTCGTATTGTGCGACGTGTGATGCACCCTTGTTTAAGGGCAAACCGACCGTGGTGGTTGGCGGCGGCAACTCGGCTATGGACGCGGCGCTACTGCTTTCGAACTTCAGTCCACATGTCACCATCATTACGCACCACTCGGAATTTCACGGCGAGCGTGTGTTGATTGACCAATTAGCTGCGACGCCCAACCTGAAGATTTACACCAACGCGAAAGCCTTGCGGATTAATGGCGAGAAGAGTCTGGAATCAATTGAGATTGAACATGGTGGACAACCGGTCACCATTCCAACCGCCGGTGTGTTTGTAGAAATCGGTTACACCGTCAATCCGAAACTCGTAAAAGATATTACTGATCTCGACGAGCGGCACCAAATTGTGATCGATCCACAGACGAATGGCACCAGCGTGCCGGGCTTATTCGCGGCCGGAGACGTGACGACGATCGCCCAGAAACAAATCGTGATCTCGGCCGGCGAAGGCGCGAAGGCCGCGCTCAGCGCACACCAGTATCTGCAATCACTTGGGCACGTACCAGTGGCGGGAAAAGTTGACTGGGGACGGAAAACGCCGATGCGCTATCAATCGTCGCATGACAAAAACTGAAACGATTCAGGTGGCGGTGGCGGTGATTCGTAATCAGGCCGGAAAAATTTTTTTGCAACAACGTTGCGATCCCGATTTTGCGGAGGCGGATAGCATTTGGGAATTTCCGGGCGGTGGCATCGACGCTGGTGAAACGAAAGATCAGGCACTACTTCGCGAGTGCCAAGAAGAAATCGATTGCGAAGTTACTATCAAGCGCTGGTTACCGTTAAGGCAAACGAACCACTGGATCAAAGCAGATGGAACACCGGTCACGGCCTACGTTGAATGCGCTGAGGTCGAGATTGCCACTGGTTCTCCCCGGGCAGCCAATGCTGAAGTCGGGGAACTGGGATGGTTCACCAAGGAGCAAATTTCAACCATGCCCGTTTTACCCGGCATCCCAAAATTTATCGACTGTCTAGATTGAAACCATGACGAACCCATTCCATTCAGCCTTAACCCAACTCGATACCGCCGCAACGACTATCAAACTTGATCAGCGTTTACTTGATATTCTGCGGCAACCGCAGCGGATTTTAGAATTCACGATTCCGGTTGAAATGGATAGTGGAAAAACGCGAGTGTTCACTGGCTATCGCGTTCAGTACAACAACGCCCGCGGTCCATACAAAGGCGGCATCCGATTTCACCCGGAAACGAATTTGGATGAGGTCAAAGCCTTGGCCTTTTGGATGACGATGAAGTGCGCCATAGTCGGCATTCCATATGGCGGTGGCAAAGGCGGGGTGACCGTCAATCCAAAGCAACTGTCCAAAACCGAACTTGAGCAGTTATCGCGAGGCTGGGTGAAAGCCATGTTTCCAAACCTTGGGCCGACCGTTGATGTGCCAGCGCCCGATGTCTACACCACCCCGGAAATTATGGCGTGGATGACCGATGAATATTCGAAGTTAGTTGGGAAGCCGACACCGGCCGCATTTACCGGTAAGCCCTTGGAGCACGGCGGTTCAGAAGGCCGGATGACCTCAACCAGCCAAGGCGGCGTGTATGTGTTAGATGAAATCATGAACAAACTGGGAAATGTTCCGCGTGGAACACGCGTTTCAATTCAAGGATTCGGCAATGTCGGCGCGTTTGCCGCTAAGATTTTACACGCGGAAGACTATACCGTCGTCGCAGTCTCAGATTCAAAAGGTGGAATCATGAACACTCAGGGACTAGATGTTCCGGCTGTACTCGCGCACAAAGAGAAAACCGGCAGTTTGGCTGGGTTTCCTGGCGTAGAGAGCATATCCAACGACGATATTCTGACCATTGATTGCGATGTGCTGATTCCAGCCGCGCTGGAGAATGTCATTACCAAAGAAAACGCAGATGCGATCAAAGCCAAAATTGTCCTCGAGCTTGCCAACGGTCCAACCGCACCCGATGCGGACGCGATTATGTTCAAGCGCGGCATTCATGTCGTGCCGGATATTCTGGCGAACGCGGGCGGCGTGACAGGTTCGTATTTCGAATGGTTGCAGAATATGCAGAATGAGCATTGGACCGAAGCGCAGGTTTGGGACAAGCTCAAACCGTTAATGATTGAAGCGTTGAATGCGACGTGGACCATGGCTCAACACCATCAAGTTAATCTTCGAACCGGCGCCTACATCGTGGCCGTGCAGCGAATTGGGGAAGCGATGCAAAAATAAAAGGGCGTCCAGATTCGGACGCCAGAGTGGCTAGGTTGTGTGCGATGCGTTGAGCGCGGCCGGCAGGGCATCAAGCGCATAGCGGACGAAGGGGTGAAACTCCTCGAGCGTGTACCAGCGGCCTTCCACGCCATGATGAACATCCAATACTGTTTCAACCAGAGCATCCACCAAGTGCTCAACATCGGGCTGTTCCCAAGCGGGGAAATGCTTCTGCAACCGTCGAATCAGGAACAGGCGCGTCACGTGTTCAGCTCGATCTGATCGGTAGTACTGTTGCGCCACCTCGCGGAAGCACCTGGCGACTTCATCGCGGATCATCTCAACTGAGGGATGGCGAATTTCGCCAAATTGTTCGGAGGTCTTGCACTCTCGCAGGCTGCGCCTGAAGTCATCGAGGGCCTGCTGAGCGGTCGGACGCAGGTCGTAGACCTGGTGAGCATTTTCCCGCAAAACCCGACTGACACCGCCGTGGCCCAGAATGATGATCCGGCGCCCACGCTGTTTCCACGTCTGCAGGGCTGGGTTGAAATCCCGGTCACCCGACGCGAGCGCGAGGGTGGTCACCTCCGGGCATTCAGCCAGAACCCGGTGAATCACTTCCACCGCGTTGGGATCGACGGTGTCTTTCTGCTGACCCCGGCTGATGATGCGTGACTTGGGGCTGTGAATCAAGATGAAACCAGACTCAGTCAGACTCCTGGCCTCGTCCTGGTCGACCAGCGTGACGTCGACGATGACGAAAGCGAAGGCGAGTGACCCAAGGCGTACGAGGTGGCTCATCAGCCACGGACCGAGTGCTTCGTGGTCGACCAGATGAACATTGTGTCGCATGTTCTCATAATCGACCACCGCGAAGACTTTCCCATCCTTTTTGGGCATACCCTCCTCCTCGAACGAATGTCACGACAAACTCAAGAATCAAGGTGCGGCAAGCGTTAGGTGATGTAGCAGTCTATCCGAAAATTGTCAAGGCGGTTGTACACCATGGTATACTCGACAGCGTGTCACTGCCCCATCAACGCGTCGAGAAAAAATTTCGTGTCCAGGGCTACCATGTCATTGCTGGTGTCGGTGAAGCCGGCAAAGGTTCATGGGCCGGGCCGATCGTGGCCGGCGCGGTCATCTTGCCTGTTGATTTTGATCCGCAATTCGTCAACGATTCAAAAATCTTGACCGTTCGTAGACGCGAACAGATGTTCGTGCACATCGCCCGCCACGCGGTGGCCTGGGCAGTTGGCGTCGTTCCGTCTGACTACATTGATGAGCATGGTATTCAACCGGCGAATGTCCGTGCTCTTGAACTTGCTTTGAGTCGACTGCATGTTCAACCCGAAGTCGCGTTAATCGACGCCGTCAAATTAAACTTAGAAATCCCAAGCCAATCAATTATCGACGGCGACGCCAAGGTTTTGTCGATTGCCGCCGCGTCAATCGTCGCGAAAGTTGTGCGGGATGCGCTAATGACCGATGCCCATCGACTGTACCCAAACTATGGATTCCATCAGCACAAAGGGTATGGCACCGCCATCCATCGAACGAGGCTCAAACGACACGGCGTCAGTCCAATCCATCGCCAGAGTTTCCGCCCAATGAAAGACCTTAAGGTCAGGACTAATAATTAGCTTGAGCTTGGAACTACTTGTTGCTCGTAGTAGTGAAACGAATGCACAAGTGTACGGTAGGTGTCATCTTCAGTGGTTGAGGGCCCAATTCCCGATCCATCTGGACCGTTTTTCTCAATTTGGAATTCACGACCAGATACCTCGATGTAGGTGACAGCATGGGTTGACGACTGCAAATAGCAAATTTGTCCCGCGAACTTCCCGGGGCAGATCATTGATTTTCCCTCAGCTGTTTCCCGATCCGACTTACGTTGGGCGGCGTTGGTAATGGCAATGACGGAACGAGTGACGCTATAACTAGCGTCGCCAAAATCAAATTGCCATTCATCGTCAAGCCCTTGGGGATTCTCTGTCAGTTGGGCGCTGGTTGGATGCGCAAACGAATACCCGACACTCGGATCAGTGTCAGGGATAGTGAAGACCGTCCAGGTACTTGGAATCGAAGCGGCGACTGTGTTCGTGACCGTCGCCTGTTCGGCTGCCGCGTTCGCATTGGCTTGCGATTGTAAATTCGTAGGAGGCTTGAGATTCGGCACAATTAACGCCCAGATGACCAGGCCGGCAATGATAATAATGACGATGATGACACCGATGACGAGCGTTCTTTTGTTCATAGCATTTTTTTTGCAATTGTTGTCAAACGTAACCCCATGGTTAGGTTATCAAGTTTAGGATAATTAAACAATCTCGATACTTGGTCTATGAAAAATCCAAAAAAAGCGATAAACTGCAGGTATGGCTGAATCTGGATATCTTGACCCGTCAGCATTGATCTCGCGGCTCGGTTTAGTTCCGGGCCAAGCGGTTGGTGACTTTGGAGTTGGCGGTGCCGCCGCGTTCGTCGGCGAACTCTCAACCCGGGTTGGGGCCGAGGGAAAAGTTCTGATGTTCGACGTGCTCAAGACAGCTTTGTCGGGCGCCCTGTCCCAAGCGAAATTGAAAGGTTGGCAGAATTGTCAGGCCGTCTGGTCGAACCTGGAACTTTACGGTGCCGCCACGGGCGTCAACGATGGCAGTCTTGACGCGGGAATTCTCGTCAACGTTCTCGACCAAAGCACCAAAACGAAAGATATTATGGCTGAGGTTGGTCGGATGCTAAAGTCGAGCGCAAAATTATTGGTGGTCGATTGGAAACCGGATGTCGAACTTCCAATCGCGCCCGACACTAAGCGTCGGCTCTCTGATGCCCAGGTTGCACAAATGGGAAAGTCCCTTGGTTTTGCCATGGCTGAAACGTTTGAGGCTGGGCCGTATCACTGGGGAGTCGTGCTCGTCAAAACCTAATGCCATCGGAGCGGCAGATATTCGGAACCGAGGCCGAACACCGCGCGGCAGATTTTTTGCAACGCAAGGGTTTTGTGATTCTCGATCGCCATGTCACCTCGCGCTACGGTGAAATTGATATTCTCGCTCAAGATGGTGATACGATAGTCGCCGTCGAAGTCAAAAGCCGTCGCAACAAATCAAAATTCGGATCGGCCGTCGAATCCGTGACCGACCTGAAACTGGAGAAACTTGAAGCGGCGCTGCACGATGTGCTCGAGAAACGAGGATGGCAAGATCGGCCGATCAGAATTGACGTCGTGACGATTGAGCCGCAGGGGATTAAGCACCTCGTCGGCGTTGGGTCGCAGGCTGAGTGAGTTCGTTCGGCTTTTTCGAAACCATCCAGGTTGCTTCAAACATTGTCCGAAACCCGTCGGCAATCGCTTTATCGGTAATCACCAGCATGTACCGTTTAGGATTTGAGAACAGTGCCACCGAATCATTCCAGAGGGAGATGTCGATGTCGAAGTTCATGTTTTTTGGCAGAATCCGTATTTCTCGATGCGGGGATTTCGTGACTTGAGCGAACTGAATACTCTCCGGCGTGGCTGGGTGGATTTCCCGTTGCCGTTGAACCACCCCTTTTTCGAGTTGACGTACTGATTTGGTTTCTAGGTCGGGAAAAAGCTTTAAGGTATCCAGGTAATGCGAAATGTACAAGTTCTCTTCAGCTTGAAAGGTTTCTTCGACCCAGACTCGCTCGATATCTTTGAGTTGGTCAAAGTATCGGATCAAGGGTTTTTTGCCATCGCGGTTTTCTAAAGCGCGCAAATGTGGCAAGAGCTCTCTAACGGCTTGCTCTTGTTGCTGGGCGCGTTGCAAAAGACGAGAGGGTGGATCCGGTGCGTACACCTGCTTCTTCCCTCGCGGCACGAGTCCGACGAGTTGTTTCCGTCGCAACGACTCCAGGTCAAGATAGATGGTTGGTCGTTTGAATCCCGTCCTTTTGGCGAGCGACAACGGTGTCCCTTCACCCAATTCCAGCAGAGAAGTGTAGATTTGGGCCTCGCGTGGCGTCAGGTTGAGTTCGGTTAGCGCTTCTTGAAGTTGCATAAGAATAGTTTATCAGGAAATTAAATATATGTCAATAGTTGTGACAAAAAAATAAACTACTCTGAATATTGGCTAAGAATAGATAACAAAAAATTATTTTATAGTCAATAATCTTGACTAAATACTCATTTTAGGATATTATTGCTGGCTCTTGAAGTTAATCACGGACCTTACAACTGGAGAAAGAATATGTTCCACCTCATTGGACTTGGGCTTATTGCCTACTGGGCGGTGACGTTGCTCTATTTTGTCTACAACCAGCCCAAGATTGAGTGGCAGCGACTTTGTGCCACGAGTTTCTTTGGGTGTTTTGGGCTTCTCGTGCTGATCGTTGGAATCGGGCTATCCATCACCGGAAATTTTCCACCACACTAACGGAGGAAATATGATCAGAGTCCTCGCTGTTTTGATCGGGCTTGCACTGTTGGGGCTCGAAGTGAGAGTGTTCATACAGATGGACCAAGGGAACAGACAGCTGATTCGTGAATACCGAACTTGGGAGGCGAGCATCCAAGATGTCACAGTTCAGCAAAAGACCGAGATCGTGACTGGTCCTCAACGCGGCTGGGATCAATTCCGCATAACGCTTGAGTACGACCGTCTTCCAAGCCCAGGCGCGCAAGAATGGCAACACTACTATCCGCCCGGACCGGTCAAAGCCTTCGACATCGCCGACCGCCATGCATGGGATGAGTTGAGGATCGGCGGACGATATCGGATGCGCTATTCTGAACTGGTTAGCGACCTGTGGGCTGAGGGCTCGAAGGACACAATTCCTCTACTTCCAGTCAGAGAGTAGAACCTTGACCATGCCGCTGGGCTGAAGAATCCAGATCGAGACACAAGAGGTTGACCATGAACATCCAACACGCCCTTCGTCATATCTTTGTTGATACATTGGTAGGGCAAGTGACGTTTAACTTCTTGTACTTTGCCGCCTTGTGGTGGCTTGGTCGAGGCAATAAGGAGTTCGACCGGATTCGTCTGTTACACGAAGGCCGTGTCCGGCATGATGAAGATTAAGAAATGGGTTTGCCAGTTGTCCCTCAACAACTGGTTTTTCTTTTTGAAAAAGACCACCCAGGCTAAGGATGGTCAGGACTGCGGACCACGGACGCTGGTATACCAGTCAACGAACTTCTGGAAAGCCCGGGCTGCGTACGAATCCAGAACCGTGTCTGGCGTGGTCGTGAGCGCTGACAGTAGATGGTCGTGGGCGAGCGCATTGTAGAGCGTAGTCGTACGCCGCTGGAGTGATTCTCTGAAGTACGCTTGATCAGGAATGGACGTTGAGTCCTGTTTGATGTATTCCTGAAACCTCAGGATATCCCTAAAGGTCACGCTTTTCGGGGGAGGCATCGTTTGGGTCTCCTGTGAAGAGCTAACTCCACGGCCAGATATTCGTAGACTCGGCTGAGAGACGTTCCGCGCCCCGCACACGCCCTTGTTTGAGCATGAGTTCGGGTCGAACGAACGCGTCGAGTTGCAGCAAGCTGCGGAGCAAAACGACCAGCTGTGCTTTCGTTACTCCGAAGTCACAACCCGCGCATATCAAGCGCCGGTCCAACGGGTAACTCCCGGTGGCGGAAATCAGATGTCCTTGCCAGCGCGACCGAACCCAATGCGCAAAGTGGGTGGCCTCGACCGGACAATCCACATGTCCGATGACGATGGCACCGTTGGTTCGATCTAGCGGGAGAATCGACTCTGATACAGCCAGCACAGGCTGCCACATGAAGTGAGCCAGGGGCTCGACCTTGGGCCGGAGGAATCCAGCCCGTTCAGCGAAGCGGTCAAGATAGACCACGTTGGGCATAGGTCCTCCTTGGAAAAGGGGCGACGGACTGACCATCTGTATCAAGTCCGTGTTCACCCGTCAAGTTCAGCCAAGATTTTTCTTGACACCCACCGCAGGGTTTGGTAGTCTGGTTCTACGACCAATACTTGACTGTATTGGTGATTTGACTATTCACCTTTCGCCGTCCATGGCCCAATCCGACCTCAAACAAGCGATTCAGGAAATCTGCCAAGAGAAAAATATCCCGTACGACTCGGTGATTGAAACGATCGCGGCCGCTTTAGCCGTCGCCTATCGGAAAGACTTTGGTGAGAAGAATCAAAATATCGTGGTTGATTTTCATCCAGAAGACGGGACCAATCGGGTCTGGGATGTGAAGACGGTCGTTGACGACAAACTTTACGATGAGTTTTTGGCTGAACAGAAAGACCGTGAGCAAGCTGAAGCCGATGGCAAACTGGAAGAATACTTGGAGAAGAAACGACAAGAAGAAGAGGCGAAGCGCACTGCGATGATGGCCCCCTCGGCGTCGCCGAGTGGCGCCGCCACTCCCCCTGGGTCCCCCCCGGTGCCCCCCCTTGTTCAAGGGGGGGAGACAGGGGGGGTAGAAGAGCGCTTTGATCCGAAAAAGCATATTGCTTTGACGGAAGCGAAAAAGCTCGACAAAAAACATGAACTCGGCGATGAAATTAAGACCGAATTATTTCCGCCAGCGGCGTATGGCCGGATGGCTGCTCAAACCGCCAAACAAGTCATCATCCAGCGCATCCGCGAAGCCGAACGCGACACCGTCTACAAAGAATTCAAGGGTCGTGAAGGTGAAATGCTGACAGCTATGATCCAACGAGTCGAAGGTCGGATGGTGTTGATTGATTTGGGTCACGCGACGGCCATCATGCCGCCGCCGGAGCAGATTGAACGTGAACACTACCGACCGGGCGATCGCGTGAAAGTCTACATTTCGACGGTCAACATGACGCCCAAAGGCCCGGAAATTGTGGTGTCGCGCACCCATCCGGAAGTTGTCCGACAACTCTTTACGGTGGAAGTGCCAGAACTGCAAAACGGTTCAGTCCAGATTAAAGGTATTGCCCGTGAAGCTGGACTGCGCACCAAAATTGCCGTCTGGTCAGAAACCAAGAACATCGATCCGGTTGGCTCACTGGTCGGTCAACGTGGCACGCGCGTCCAAACCGTGATTTCAGAGCTCGGCGGCGAAAAAATCGATATTATTGAATGGTCTGATGACCCGGTGAAATTTATCACCAATGCCTTGTCACCGGCCAAAGTCATCTCGATTAAACTCGATCAAACCAACCATGCCTGCACGGTCGAAGTTAAAGACGACCAACTCTCACTCGCCATCGGAAAAGCCGGACAGAATGTCCGCCTCGCGGCAAAGCTGACCGGCTGGAAAATCGACTTAGTCGGTGAATCCGGCGCCACGCCGGAGTCGGTGACGACTGAGGGCGGCGAGACCGGTGAAGCTGCCAAAACTGAAACTCCCGCGGCCGAGTCGACTGAAGCTCCTCCTGAAACTCCAGCCGAGGAAACAAAGCCAGAAGCAGAAACAACTGCCTAATACTTTTACACGAATTACTGATTACACGATCGTATGTCATTTCTCTACTTCAGTCTCGTCGTCAGTTTACTCGGTTTAGCCGCTACCTGGGTGCTGGTGCGACTCGTGAACAAACACCCGGACGGTAATGAGCAAATGCAAAAAGTCGCCAGTGCGATTCGTTCAGGCGCGAATGCGTTTTTGAAGCGTCAGTACACCACCATCGGTTGGATCGCAGCCGGCGTCGCGGCCTTGATAGCAATTGTCTACACGGCCACTGGTAAACCGACGGAAGCCTGGCACACTGCTTCAGCGTTTTTGCTCGGTGCGATTGCTTCGGGCATCGCCGGATATATGGGCATGTACGTCTCGGTTCGCGCCAACGGTAAAGTCGCGGCTGCGGCTGATCGTCAGAGCTTAAATGGTGCGATGTCCATAGCCTTACGCGCCGGCGCAGTTGAAGGCGTGCTCGTGTCTTCGCTATCACTGCTTGGTTTATCTGCATTATTCTTGTTCTACCGCCAAGTTTTGCACGTCGATCCGCGCGAAATTCCGGGCGCGATTATTGGTTTCGGTTTCGGCGCATCACTTGTAGCCTTGTTTGCCCAACTCGGCGGCGGTATTTATACCAAGGCCGCTGACGTCGGTGCTGACTTGGTTGGAAAAGTTGAAGCTGGAATTCCGGAAGATGACCCACGTAACCCGGCCGTGATCGCTGACTTGGTCGGTGATAACGTGGGTGACTGCGCTGGTCGCGGAGCCGACTTGTTTGAATCGACGGCAGCGGAAAATATCGGCGCCATGATTCTCGGGGTGGCTTTGTTCTTCCCATTTGGATTAAACGGCATGCTGTTCCCGTTGGTAGTGCAAGCAGCAGGCATGATTGCCTCATTCATCGGCGTGTTCTCGGTCAAGGCTAAAGAAAACGAAGATCCGATGTCCGCTTTGAATCGCGGCTACTACATCACGGCCGCGCTCGGCGTGGTGGCGCTGTATCTCGTCACAAAGTTTATGCTGGGCGATCATGCCATGTGGTTTTTCGCGGCTGGCGTGGTCGGGGTGTTGATGGGCGTGGCCTTTCTGCTCTTGACCCAGTACTACACAGATCATAAATTCCGACCAGTCATGTCGATCGCCCGCGCCAGTGAAACCGGTCCGGCTACGAATATCATCGCCGGGCTCGCCGTTGGTTTCGAAAACGTGGCCTTGCCGGTGCTCGTCATTGGTCTGGCTCTATTTGGTTCGTTCTGGTTCGGTGAAAAATCCGGATTAGCGCATGGCGGATTGTATGGCACGGCCGTGGCGACGATCGGCATGCTCGTGACCTCGATGTACGTCTTAGCCATGGACACCTTTGGTCCAATCACAGATAACGCAGGCGGGATTGTAGAAATGTCGAACGGTTCGGAAGCAACGCGAAAAATTACTGACCGCTTGGACAGCGTTGGCAACACCACCAAGGCATTAACCAAAGGTTACGCTGTCGGTTCTGCCGCGCTGGCCGCATTCCTCTTATTCTCAGCGTATCTTGAACAGGTCCACATTACTGTTGTTGACCTGGCGAACATCAAAGTCTTCATCGGCGCGTTTATCGGCGCCATGTTGGTGTTCTTGTTCTCGTCGCTGGCGATGCGCGCGGTTGGAAAATCCGCTGGCTATATTATTGAAGAAGTCCGCCGGCAATTCCGCGAGAAACCGGGCATTATGCAAGGTACCGACCAACCTGATTACGGCCGGGCAGTCGATATCACGACCCGCGGTGCCTTGAAGAACATGGTGTTACCCGGCGCGATTGCGATCGCAGTGCCGATTCTGGTTGGTGTCATTCTTCGAGCAGAAGCTGCAGCCGGGATGTTGATGGTCGGCACGATCGCAGGTGTGATTATGGCTCTGGTCATGAATAACGCCGGCGGCGCCTGGGATAACGCCAAGAAGTTTATTGAATCTGGTGACTTCAAAGACTCGCAGGGCAACGTGCAAGCTAAGAAAACTCCGGTCCATGCGGCCGCCGTCGTCGGCGACACCGTTGGTGATCCCTTTAAAGATACTGCTGGGCCGAGCTTACATGTGTTAATTAAGTTACTGGCGACCCTGACACTGGTGTTGGCAGCGCTGTTTGTCTAGACTTATAAAAATGCGAGGCCGACCCATCGGGGCGTCGGCCTCTTGTTCATTTTCTCAAGCTACTCAGGTTGGTCTCGGACGGTCATCGTGCCCTGTCGGGACGTGACATAGAACACTCCGCTAACCTCCTGCGCTTTAGGCCGATATCTCGCCATGCTCATGATACCGCGAGAGTGGCCAGTGAATTTGAACGACTTCCCATGTCGGTCAAGCCGCTCCAAAGAGCTCAAGGCGACGAAGAATTGTTCGCCATACTTGGTCAAGAAGACGACGAAGTGTCGGTGGTTCGGCTCT
The DNA here is from genome assembly GCA_964383765.1 of uncultured Gammaproteobacteria bacterium. Taxonomy (GTDB): domain Bacteria; phylum Patescibacteriota; class Patescibacteriia; order SBBC01; family CAIJZX01; genus CAYLHT01. The sequence goes on from CAYLHT010000001.1 coordinate 125,087, forward strand.
CCATCGAAGAGAGAAACTGCAAGGTCCCACTTCGACGGTCCGCTAACTAACTCGTACGTCGTTTCATCGAGTGCCATTCGGCACCTCCAAATCCACAACTTCGCACTTCTACGGCGGCGACATGCCCTGCTCGGTTTCCCAAGGGTCCGATCATACGATCGGACAAGACAAGCTAGCACAATTTTAAGGTTTTTGTCAATGGATTGGAGGGAAGACTGTTGGCGGCGTTGTTTGTGTAAATCTAAAAAGAAAAGCCGCGGTCGAGCCGAGCTCGACCGCGGCTGTGTCATGATCAGAAACCATAGAACGGCTGGTCTGAGGTGAAGAACTTCACCCGCGTTCTTCCCTGCCACAAGAAGTGAAGCAGGGTGAAGGACACAGCGAACAAAGTCATGGCCACCTTTGAGAAGCTCCACCCCATAAGGTGGGAGAGGGCCAGGGAGAGAAGAAGAACCACTCCGCTACAGATCAAGCTTATCGCCAGTCTTCTCATGTCTATCTCACCTCCTTTTATAGAGTAAACAAGATTGTCAATTTACAATGACAGGTAATAATACTGTTCTTCATGCATAAGTCAACGACTTTTTATTAAGGTGTTGTAAAAAAATAACAACTAATATATTCTAAGACTGATTATGAAAGACCTAAGAAAAACGCTTTCCGGCATAGGCCTTGATCCCAAAGAGGCCGAAGTCCTGAGTATCTTGTTCAAAAGTGAAAGCGTCCGCGCCTCGGAAATCGCTCGCAAATCGCACCTGAATCGCTCGACAGCGTACGTCGTTATCAAATCGCTGCTCCACAAGGGGTTAGTCACGTCGAGTCAGAAATATGGTGTGACAGAGTTTAGCGCCATTGAACCTCGATTGCTGGTCAGTTATCTTGATCGTCAACAGCAAGCGCTGGAAGAGGAAAAAAATTCTGTGCAGCGTATTTTGCCGGAGCTGGAACAGCTCCGCGCTAATTTAGACGTGCTCCCCAAAGTAAGTTTTTTTGAAGGCCTCGAAGGCGTGAAACAAGCTTACGAAGACACGCTAGATAATAACCGGGGGAAGGTCATCTACGTTTTCAGTGGCCCCGACATTGTCTTTCAAGAAATGGGCGAAGACTATGTAAGTTACTACATAACTAAACGCACACGGCTCGGCATCCGCTCATTCCAAATTGCTCCTCGCACACCCGGTGGTGAAATCATACAATCTAAAGACAAAAATGTTTTGCGGATAACAAAATTAATCCCCAAAGAATTTTCTTTTGATTCCGAGATGATCATCTATGATAACAAACTAGGGATATTCTCATTCGCCAAAGATAAACTCATGGCCGTGATTATTGAAGACCAATTGATTGTCAATACGATGATGGCGCTCTTTCGATACATCGACCAAACAATGAAGCCTAAATAGTTTTGGTTCTCTTTGCTCAAGAATATCTCAAATGAGGTTGACATAATTAATGATTTGAATCATGCGCCTCTTCCCCCGCAAATCGAAACAGACTCCCGGTGCATTTTACTTCGGCGAATTCGACGACAAACCACTAGCACCATTCAGCATTAGCCTAGCCGAGTTCGGCGCGGACTTTTCCGGTGAGCCAGTACATTACCACGCTAAGAATCAGAAAGTATTTGTGACCCTTGAGGGTGAGGGCGTGTTGGAAGTGAACGGCCAGGAGGTGCCGATGACTCCCGAAAACATGATTCACATTGAACCGGGAGAACGGCACAGAATTGTTCGTGTGACCAAAGCACCGCTGAAGTTCATCGTGGTCCTTTCGGCCAAGGAGAACGATAAAGTTGTAGAATAGGTCGACCTGATTGCGCCGCAGCTAATCTCGACCTATACTACACACACTCAATCGAAGACTACTTTTCTATGATGAAAGACTTTAAAACCTTTATCGCTCGCGGAAATGTGATTGATCTGGCCGTTGGCGTGATCATCGGCGGTGCTTTTGGAAAAATCGTGACCTCACTCGTGACCGACATCATCACCCCGGTGATTGGACTGATCACCGGCGGCGTAGACCTGAGCGGACGACAAACCCGAATAGGGGGAACTGACGCGGCGCCGGTCTATATGCACTGGGGGTCGTTTATTCAATCGGCTGTTGATTTTTTTATCATCGCCGTCGTGATTTTCTTGTTCGTCAAAGTCATCAATGCTATGCGTCAACCCACACCGGAGCCACCGCCGTCCATGACCAAGGACCAAGCGTTATTGACCGAAATCCGCGATGAGCTGAAACGGCGCTAGGGCTGTTTGTTGACGTTTGACACCACACAAAAAAATCCAGTACACTCACCGACATCAACCCACTCTCTATGGCCGCCTCAACGACGAACTACATCGATAAGATCTTCACGACAGCTGTTGAGAAGGGTGCGTCTGATATCCATATTGTCGAGGGTTTACCCCCGATTTTGCGTATCGACGGTGAGTTGCAAAAAGTTTCCGGTGAGCAACCGCTGACGCCAAAAGATACACTCGAGATCTGCTACAGTTTATTAGTCGATTCTCAAAAGGAGGTCTTCGACGCCGAACGCGAACTTGATCTTGGGTACGAAATCAAGAACCTATCACGGTTCCGGGTCAACTTGCACTGGGAAAAGGGGAGCGCCGGCTTGGTGGCTCGGGTCATCTCCAATAAAATTCCGACCATGGAGGACCTCGGCATGCCGCCGATTACCTATGACCTGGTGCGCTTGAAACAGGGCTTGATTCTTGTCACCGGTCCAACCGGCATGGGCAAATCCACCACCTTGGCTGGCATGATTAACCTGATTAACTCCGAACGCTCAGCCCATATTGTGACCTTGGAAGACCCGATTGAGTTCGTCTACAGTCCCAAGAAGTCGGTCATCAAGCAACGCCAGCTCGGAACGGACATGATGTCGTTCGCGCAAGGCTTGAAACACGTTTTGCGCCAAGACCCGAACGTGATCATGGTCGGCGAAATGCGCGACTTGGAAACGATTGCTTCGACGATCACCTTAGCTGAAACTGGTCACTTAGTGTTAGCCACCTTGCATACCCTGAACGCCGCTCAAACGATTGACCGGATTATCGACGTCTTCCCACCGTACCAACAAGCCCAGGTGCGGTTACAGATTTCATTGTTCTTGAAAGGCATTATTTCCCAACAGCTCCTACCCGGCGCCAATGGCGGACGGGTGGCTGCCCGGGAGGTTCTGATCAACTCCCCGGCCATTGCCAACTTGATCCGCGAGAACAAAGTCGCTCAGATTAAAACCGCGATTCAGACTAGCGCCGAGGACGGGATGTTCACCATGGATCAAAATATCAAAAAACTCTTCGGCGACAACATCATCTCGGAAGAGACGGCGTTGGCCTATATGGTCAATCCGTCTGAATTGAAGTAGTCAGTACTTCCCTTTCAGAGATGACAGGGTGATTTTGGATTGACATTTTTTTGAGTACCTGGTAGCGTCTCCTCTCGTTCATTTGTTCATCGAAAAAACTGTCCTTCCGGAGGTCCGGATGCCGAAAAACGGTTGGCGTTGGCTGGTGAAGTGTTTGATGTGCTGCATCTATGCCTGGTTGGCATGGCGCGGAGGTTTCTTCAAAGTTCTTCCTGAGTTGGGTGCCTTCCTTTCAGTTCAGCCATGGGTCGCCAGTCGCGGTTCAACCTTTTCAAGGTCTACGATAAGCGTTCTGCTTGGGCTGGCCGTGATTGACTTCATGGTCACGGTGGGGATTGCCAGGGCCATGTACTTCATCACCCAACTTCGGCGCGAGAAGTTCCCCACAGGCCGCGTCTTGCCCGAACAGTTTCCGAAACGGATGCTGCCGGTGATCGCGGTTGTGTGTGTGGTGTGCGAGGAGCTGATCTTTCGCGGGTTGTTGCTCGGTGTCGTATGGGGTATCCCTAGACTTCACACCCTGTCGATGTTTTGGATCTTGATGGTCATCGGAAATCTCTGCTGGGGGTTACTCCACCTCCCGAACTTCGAATTCAGCGCCGGTTGGCAGAAAGTTCCGACGGTGTTGATTCACTGGGTCGCTGGATTCTGGTACAGCTTCGCATTTGTGAAGTATGGCTTACTGTCGGCCATCATCCTGCACCTGGCATACGATGGCATGTTGTCCGTCAGCCGGATCATACCGGCTGATAACGCCCCTACGAAAAGCTGAAGGGGCGTTTTTATAAAAACCATCGGCTGTCGCCGATGGATACTTGTGTTCTGCCTAGTGCCCCCGTAGCTCCGGCGGGCGTTTGGGTAGGTCACGCGCGGCCAAGAACTTGGCGTCTTCGTAGTCTTGCCAGTCGGCCCAGTCACCCGGCGCTTGCAGGTGCTGTAACGGTTCTCGAATCAGCCGACGGCCCGAGAGCGGATAATGAGCTACGATTCGGTCGATCGTGACCTTCATACGTGAGGGGTCGATGGTGGAAGGCATCTCAGACACCAACCGGTCATGGATCGGCCCACGCGCGTCACGCTGATACTCGCCGTGGTTATCGAACGCGGTGAAACGCCCAATGTCGAGATACCAGACGTCCTCGGTCTGACTGGTGCCAATCGGTTGACCGGCGTAGATGAGGGTGTCGCTCAGCTCGGCGGTGACGATGGCGCTACTGTGCCGCTTCGGCTTGACCACGCTCGAGGTGACCGACTCCGTCACGGGTCGACGCAATTCCGCTTGCGGAGCGAGCAAGTGGCTAACCGGTCGACCGGCCAGCAACCCAAACCCGATCACCAGCGTGGTCAACATCGCAACTCTGATATTCGTGTTATGATCACGCATGGCGACCCCTTTCTGAGTGTCAGAGGAGATTCAAGGTGCTGCAAATTACCCTAGTCCTACACCCGGGACCGAGGCATGTCAAGAATTTTCAAACTGGTCCCGAGAGCTGGGACCTATTCACCAACTCGACAGTTAAAGTCCCGATAAATCAGTCACCGCTGCGGGCGGGGTTTGATCGAGACCGTTATATCCGAAATTAGCGTCGGTCACTTTCGTATCCCCGGTATTAACGAATTTGATGACGGTGGGCGTAGTGGGGCTAAACCCAGTCAGGGGCGGCGTGCCATAGTCGAGCGTGTCTGGCTCAACTTGCACCCACATGGTTGTCGAGGGGAGTTCCCCAAAGAAGAAGGATATCGGAATCCGGTAAGTACCGTACACGGGGTGAGCCCGGGTGCCCGTCATTCCGGTTTGGGTGGACATGAAGACGGTGTCGGTATTCGGGTCGAATTGTCCATCACCATTATCGACGAACAGGTTCACCACCAGATCACTCGACCCATTCTCCCAGGAATCAATTTTGCCATTTGAGTTTTCATCAATCCAGACTCGACCCGAGACCTGAGCGGTTGATGTCGGTGAAAGAGTAAAAACATTATTCGGCCATGTCAGTCGTTCGAAGTCTAACCACCCACCACCCGAGCCGACTCGGCCAAAATATTCAGTCCCAGCTTCATCGGTAAAGTATTCGGATGCATATTCATCGCCGCCGACAGCCGGTAAGTCGGTGTAGCCGGTGTACGGGCCAGTGATTGATGGTGCGGTGGCGTACTTCAAGCATTTAGAACTACGCCAAGCACAATTACCGGTCCAGACGAGCCACCAGGTTCCGTTGTGCTGAAAAACATGAGGGGATTCAGCGGTGTACCCGCCAGTCGTGAAAATATATCCAGCATCAGACCAGGTGGTCAGGTCGGGCGAAGTCAGCAAACCCACGATGGCGGGGTTGGCGATCCCGGTCAGCGGATCCTGGTTGATCGTCTTCGCCCGAGTGGTGTAGAACATTAGCCACTGATTGTGTTCCGCGTCCCAGGTGACGTACGGATCACGACATTCCGTGTTGTACCCGTTGGTATTCGGGTCCCAGTACACCCAGCTGACGGTTGAGCAATCGACCACCGGATTACCACTATCTTTTGTCCAGGTGGTGCCGTCTGGTGACGTGGCGTGACCGATTTGCTGGATTAAATGATTATTGCTGAGCTTCACCCCGGCGTACCACAAGTGATACACCCCCTGCGTCTGTACCGTCGCGGGTGCCCAAACGTCATACGAATCCCAAGCACCGGTTGGACCGACCGGAATGGCTGGCCCAATATCGTTCCAGAGGATTAAGTCTTTGGAGGTCGAATGAATCAACCCTGGGCTACCCGGCCCGGCTGGATCGGGGTTGTAGTAGGCGTGAATGCCAATCAGATGCCAGGTATCACCGACCTTGAAGATCGTAAAGTCTTTAGTGCGGGTTCCATCCGATGCATAGTACGATCCGGCGTTGGCTGATCGGTCTCCGCCGAAGATGACAACCGAACAGACGAAGGCGAGGATCGTCAAAGTGATTCCAGTTCGTCGGGAGCTTTGCATATAATTATTTTACAGCATTTGCCACACTTCCCGAAATTGTCAGGATGAGATGAGTGCACGGTGCCCCCATCCTAATTGCAAAAACTCAAAAATCACAAGTTTTTGCGTTTCCTGTTCTCGGATTAAAAATTTCGAAGGATTTTCTCTGTTGGTCGGGGTACCGAGACTCGAACTCGGGACCTCCTGCTCCCAAAGCAGGCGCGCTTCCAGGGCTTCACCGTCCCGATTACGGGACAGGGCTCAGCCCGTCTCGGCGGTCGCGAGTGAAGCAGTTCACTCGCTGTTTCCGCCTCGACCCAACTTCGCTACTCGACATATGCCCGCAGTCGGGGCGGCGAGACTCGAACTCGCGGCCTCCTGCTCCCAAAGCAGGCGCGCTACCAACTGCGCCACGCCCCGACAGCGGGCACTTACACGTGCGGTGCGCCCTGAGGGATTCGAACCCCCGGCCTTCTGGTCCGAAGCCAGACGCTCTGATCCGCTGAGCTAAGGGCGCAAGCGTGGCGTACCGTACCATGAATTATTTCTTTTTTCAAGACGAGGGCCGCCGCGTAACACGCGGCGGCCCAATTTCGAAGTATGATCTTATGTTATTTCCACGCCCCCAAGATCAACCCCATCACAATCAAGGTCACGAGTTGATTAAAGTAATTGATCCACAATAACTTCCACGGCCGGCCCTCGAAGACGTAAGCAACTTTCATGACTGGCAAAATAATGCCAATCCCGATCGCGAGCGCCAGCATCACGCCGTCCATGGCCGTCGCGTCCGTATAAATCTTGTGAATGAACCACGACAGTGTCAGAGCCTCGACAAAAGCGCCAATGATGGCAACTGCATAGCCCTTGGATGCGCCCTTTTTTAAGTCAGCTTCTTGCTTGCCAATCAACGCCATCCAGGCTTTGGCAAACCCAACCTTTGAATACCAGGCTGCGCCGATGACCATAGCGCTGATCATCGCCACCAGCACCGCCAAATAATTTATGGAAACGCCGTACAACATATGTGCTAATGAGTAAATAAGCGCCTTCAGCATATCGTGTTTGCCGGGGAACCACAAACCTCGTAGAATGTCAGCATGGAGGCTGACAAAAACCAAGCTGAATACAAGCGCTACGTTGAAGAACATTTGGCTGACTTAATGCCGGTTTTTGCCAACGCCTCGGTTGGAGATTTTTCGAAAGACGTGAAACTTCCGGCGACGGATGACGCCTTCGCCGAGATGTACGCCGGGGTCCAGATGATGTTGGACGTGATTCGAGAAAAAATCAGTGATCTGGAAAGGGCCAATGCCGATTTAGCGAACAAAATTCATGATTTGGAACGCCTGAATAAGTTCATGATTGGCCGGGAGTTACGCATGCGAGAGCTCAAACAGGCTTTGGCCCTCGCGCAGCAAGAACTGCAACGTTTCAAGTCTCCATCGGCATGACGCGCCCTAAATACATCGCCGCAGTGCTCGGATTGGCCGCGGTCTACATCGTGGCAGCGAAGTTAGGTTTGTCGTTAGCATACACCACCAAACAAGTCACGACCGTTTGGCCCCCGACAGGAATTGCATTAGCGGTACTGTTACTTGGTGGACGTCGTCTGTGGCCCGGGGTGTTTATTGGCGCACTCGTCAGCAACTATCTCACCCATGAACCGCTCTGGGTCGCGATCGGGATTGCCATCGGGAACACACTCGAGGCGTATCTCGGCGCAACCTGGTTGCGGCAATTCCGTGGTTGGCGCGATCAACTTGACCGGATCCGCGACGTCTTCGCTCTGCTCATTTACGCTGGGTTATTTGCCACCGCGGTCAGCGCCACCTTCGGCATTTCCAGTTTGATGTTGGGCGGACTGCTGAGCAGTCAGGCGGCGTTTAGCGCCTGGATCACGTGGTGGTTTGGGGACATGGCTGGGGCTTTGATCATCGCTCCACTCATCTTGATCTGGTCAAACTCGACCGCCCGGAAACGTTTAGGCAAGTCCACCATCGAAACCGTGATTTTATTCGTGATGCTCAGCCGCTTAACCTTCGTGATCTTTACTCGTAACGTCCACCAACAAGTCTTACTGGTCCCGGCCTACCTGATTCCGTACGTGATCTGGGCGGCGTTGCGACTACGACAAATTGGCTCGGTCACGGCGACGATGTTGATCGCGGTGGTAGCGGTCATCGGTACGACGCACGGGCTGGGCCCGTTTTCGGTCCAGTCGCAAGTTGAAGTTAATTTACTTTTGTTGCAAGTCTTTATGCTGGTGATCAGCATGACCGGCCTGGTGCTTTCGGCGGCGGTGTCGGAACGTGACCAAGCAGAAGCGGACTTGCGGGAAGACCGGACGGAACTTCGGTTAGTCAACGAACGTTTGCAACAAGCCCTCTCGAGCGGAAAACACAACGAGCAGCACCTGTCCCAAACGGTCAAAGAACTGGAACGCACCAAAAAAGCCATGATGAATATCATGGAAGATCTTGAGCACGACCGCGCCAGTACGGCCAAGGAACAATCCCAAGATGAAGCCATGCTGATGGCCATCGGAGATGGATTGGTGGTGATTGATGAAGACGCCAAGGTGGTGCTCGTGAATGAAGCCTTTGAACACTTGACCGGCTGGAGCGGTCAGGAGGCGCTCGGCAAGCCGATTTTTGAAGTTCTGCCAGCCCAAAATGAACACGGCGACGCGGTCGCGAATGATCGTCGGCCATACACCAAGGTGCTCGAGACCGGGAAAACCGTCACGACCCGACTCGACGCCGCACCGTACTACTACGTGCGCAAAAACGGAGAGCGTTTCCCGGTGGCCATCACCGTCACGCCAATGATGCTCGGCGGAAAAATCGCGGGGACGGTCAACGTCTTTCGAGATATTACCCACGAGCTTGACATGAACCGCGCCAAAAGCGAATTCGTTTCGCTCGCTTCCCATGAGTTGCGGACCCCCCTAACGATCGTGCGCTGGTCAATCGATATGCTCAAGAGGTACACCGGAAAACTCAACCCGGCCCAACTGAAATATGTGAATGCGATAGAACAGACTGGATTGGATATGGTTAATCTGGTCGATGCGCTGCTCAACGTCTCAAGGATTGAGATGGGTACCCTGATGATCGAGCCCGAACCAACAAAACTCGATGAGCTTCTCTCCAAGGTCCTGACCGAATTCCAGCCCTTGATCGCATCCAAGCGATTACGGATCCGCCAATCTGTTCCCCCATCTCTGCCGTCGATCCGACTTGATCGTCAACTGGTCCGGATGGCGATAACAAATTTGTTGACGAACGCCATCAAATACACACCCGCCGGCGGGCAGATTACGATTGAAATTGAGATCGAGTCCGACCGGGTGGTGGTGACCGTGACGGACACTGGGTATGGGATTCCGACGAAAGAGCAGCCCAGGATTTTCGAAAAATTATTCCGGGCCGACAACATCAAGGAGTTTGAACCCCACGGGACTGGGCTGGGGTTGTACATCGCCCGGGCCGTGGTCGAACAGTCCGGCGGAAAAATGTGGTTTGAATCGGAAGAAAATCGAGGCTCCTCGTTTCACTTTTGGCTGCCACGCACTGGGGTAGCTGCCCGAGCCGGTTCCAAAACCTTACAGACGAGCTCACCCTCACCGAAATTACCGACCTGAGTTGCCCAGCCCCACTTTTCGAAAAAATGGCTATTGATCAAATCGAAATATGTTGAAGTGACCTTCCAAAATGTACTTATCAGTTCATCAGAAAGTCGAGCTGGGTTGACCCTGATACATTGTATGCTACACTCGTGATATGACAACGACCAACGGAAAAACCGTCTTAATTGTTGAGGACGAATCCCTGCTCTTGCAGGCGCTGGTCGATGCGTTTTCAGCCGAAGGTTTTTCCACGCTCGGTGCCGGAGATGGGCAAGAAGGATTATCCGTCGCGCGGCAAAAGCATCCCGACATTATTCTGCTGGATGTGATTATGCCGAAGATGGATGGAATGGCGATGTTGAAAGAGTTGCGAACGGACGCGTGGGGTAAGGCCGTGCCGGTCATTATCTTGACGAACTTGAGTGATTACCGAACAGTCGCGGATGCGCTTGGTCACGGGGTCCACGATTTCCTGGTCAAAAGTGATTGGGAAATCAACGATGTCGTTACGGCGGTAAAGCAAAAATTAGACATTAAATAGACCGGCGCGTGACAGCTGCTCTACCCCCGGTTCGCCAGGGCGCTTTGTGGTCAGCTATGCTATTGTCTACCAACTTGTAAGAGTTATCCACTCCCTGCGTCTTCTACTATGTCCGACTCGGCTAATCAACACTTTCGCCGGCTGTACGAGTCGTACAGCGATGCTATTTTCCGCCATTGTTACTACCGGTTGAACGACCGGGAACGGGCCCTCGATTTGGTCCAAGATACTTTTTTGCGGACCTGGCAGTACCTCGGCGCCGGCCATACCATCGACAATATGCGTGCCTTCCTCTACCGGGTAGCCAACAACCTCATCATTGACGACCGTCGCAAGAAACAGTTGCTGTCGCTTGACCAACTGAAAGAAGACGGATTCGAACCGGCCAGCAACGCCGACCAGCGATTAAAAAATACCATCGAAGCTGGCGATGTTTTGTCGACGCTCAATCGGCTTGAGCCGAACGAGCGGGAGGTTGTCCTCATGCGCTACGTCAACGATTTGAAGCCCAAAGAAATCGCCGAGATTCTCGACGAATCGCCCAACGTCATTTCCGTGCGCCTCCATCGCGCCGTTAAACATTTACGTGAAATCCTCCGAACCCATGAATAATCTCAACCGCTGGTTTTCCCCGCTGCGGGCTGCGAAGCTCACGTCTGATGAACGTCAAAAGCACTGGGCGGTACTTCGTGCGGCCATGCACACCACGCCGCTTGACCGTTGGCCAAGTTCACCAATTTGGTTGCGGTGGTCACTCTGGCGAGTTGCGGCCGTGACTGCCGCCGTAGCGATGGTGTTTGATGTTGGCGCTGGCTTTGCGATTGCGGCTAGTCGGAGTTTACCCGGCGATCGACTGTATGGGGTTAAAGTCAACGTCCTGGAACCGGTCGAATCAACCCTAGCCGTGACTCCGGCCGCCCAAGCTCGTGTAGCGTTGCATCAAGTTCAACGTCGCTTAGATGAGGCCGAACAATTGCAGCGGCAAGATAAGTTAACCGAGCAACACGATCATGACTTATCGGTTCACATCACCCAACGCAGCCAAGCCCTGGAGCGGGCCGCGGCTGAGTTAGAGGTGAAAGACAAGACCGACGTGGCCGATGACGTGACGCAACAGCTCCAGGTGACCCTCGAGAAACATGCCAAGGATTTGAAGGGTGATGAGCATCCTTCGGTCAACCCACCGGTGACCGTCAATGATTTGTCTAACGCCATTCAACATCAACAACAAGCTTCGGTGGATGGCAAGTGCCAAGCCGCGAAGAATAAACTCAGCGAGGTCCAACGGTTGCTTGATCGCCAATCGAGCGATCTCAAAGTTGAGACCGTGGCAAACCTGACTGCCCAAATCACAACACTGACGTCGAACATTGCTGATATTACGCAAACGATCCAGTCCCAAGGTTTGGCCGCCACCTTCCGGCAGTGCCAGCAAACCCTGCGTTCCCTCCAAATGATTCAGAAAACGATTCAGCATAGCAAACAGCCGGCGACCACGGTCAATCAGAGCATCGACAGCCACGCCAATGAAAATGCTTCGGTCAGTCTTAATCTGAACGTCGAAACCAAGCGGCAGAACGACTGAGGTGTGCTAGACTTCGGGAATGCCCCGGGGTCAAAATCTATATTTCAAAATCTACACCCAGGTTCGCCGAATTCCCAAGGGTAAAGTCGCGACCTATGGCCAGATCGCCGCGCTCTGCGGTTCACCGCGGGCCGCGCAAGTCGTGGGTTGGGCTTTGCGTGCTCTCAAACCCAATTCGAAAATCCCATGGCAGCGCGTGATTAACCAGGCGGGCATGATTTCGATTGAGAACATGGATGCGCCGAAGGAGCTGCAAGTGAAATTACTACAACAAGAAGGCGTCGATGTAACCCGGCGCGAAGGAAATTTTTGGGTTGACTTGAAAAAATTCGGCTGGCAACCTACAGTGTAATTCCGCGGGTATCGTATATCGGTATTACCTCAGCTTTCCAAGCTGATGAGAGGAGTTCGACTCTCCTTACCCGCTCCGCGCGTCATCGCGCCCATCGGCCTACGCAAACTCGTGTTGCGAATTTGCTCCGCCCTCCGAGCGCGTGCTGCTCTTCCCCGCCAAGCAAATCCTTGGCGGGGACCCCAAGAAAAACTATGGCTGAATACCTTTTCCCACTTAAGGATCGAAAGGACGTCTGCGAAGGAACGATGGCGTTTTGGTTTGACACCTCCAGCGCACCAGATTTTACCTTTGAACCGGGTCAGAATGCTGATTACACATTGGTTGACCCACCGGAAACCGATCAAGAAGGCAATATGCGTACGTTTTCGTTCGCTGCCTCGCCGAGCCACAAAGGAACGATCATGATCACCACCCGGATGCGTGATACAGCTTTTAAGCGGTCGCTGAAAACTATGCCACTCGGTACGAAGGTCAAAGTTGTGGCGCCGCTCGGAAACATGATTCTGCACAGCGACACAAATATCCCGGCGGTGATGTTGGCCGGGGGAATTGGCATTACCCCGTTTCGGAGTATGATCGAATGGGCGGCCGAAACCAAAGATCAAAACCAGATTCACTTGCTCTACTCTAACCGCACGCTGCCGCTAACCGCTTTTCACGAAGATTTATTGGCCTGGTCAACCTCCAACCAGAATTTTCACTACCACCCAATTCTGTCTGATGAACAACCCCCAAATTGGACTGGTGAATCCGGCCGAATCGATATGTCGATGATCAAGAAATTTATTCCGGACGTGAATGCGGTGATATTCTATTTGGCTGGACCAGACCCGATGGTCTTAGCGATGCGGAAAATGCTGATTGAAGGCGGAATCGTTAAAGACCATATCAAACTCGAAGCCTTTACCGGGTATTGAGATGGACGAATCCTTACTGCAGAAGCATTGTCGACCGTGCCAGGGCCAAGAGCCAACGTTGACGTCAGAAGAAATAGCGCGGCTCAAACCGCAAGTCCCAGGTTGGTACGTCACCACGGTCGATGGGCACCCGCTGCTTAGTCGAGCCTTCAGGTTCAAGGACTTTGTCGGTTCGATTGACTTTGTGAATCAGGTTAAAGCCGTGGCTGAGCAGGAAGGGCATCACCCGGACGTGCATATCCACTGGAACATTGTGCGCTTGGAGAATTGGACGCATGCGATTGGCGGGTTACACCAAAACGATTTTATTTTGGCTGCGAAAATCAACCAGCTGGTGACATAGCACCCACGCGAAAGTAGAAATCCCAAATTTTTTGGGAGCGGCGAACATGGATGTTTTGAGAAAATTCAATTTTTTTGGTCCCCGGCCTCAGTATTGACTTTCTTGCGAAAATCTGATATCCTTTTCCGTTTGGCAGAGTAAAGCTCAACGGTAGCACATTCCACAACCCGAAGACTCGAAAGGAGTCTAGACTGGTCATGATCGACCAACTGATGAGAGTCGGTGATGGAGTCGAGATCACGATCCCGCAGGAGAGTCGGGAATGGGGTTACAATCCCTGCCCCGATGGCACTCAGGCGACGATCCTTGGCTTTTCCGAGATCCACTACGGTCGGCTCGGCAACTTCGGCTTTAAGCCGGGAGTCTACGTCAACCGCGCGTGGGTTACGGTCCGGCTTCCGAACGGCCAGGAGTACTCGGAGTTCAGCGATCGTCTCGAGCTGACCGACAAGGACGAACACGCGCGTCGTCTCGCGGCCTTTCGCAAGCTCCAGCAGGAGCAGCCGGACAACTGGTACAGCAAGGAATTCCTTCGGGATCTCCCCGAGACGCCTTTTTGGGAGGGCGACTTCGTTCGCGTCCGTGGCCATGCCGGAGTCATGAGCGTGTACAGCGAGATGCCGCCCGATCGCGACCCCGAGGTCTTCCAGATCATCGGGATCGACTACCACTACCTCACCGAACGGACGCAGATCGGGACTATGTACCCCGCGTACAAGATCTCGAGCAAGCTCGGCGCAGGGTGGCACACGTCGGCGAGTGAGGTCGACATGGTGCTCGTCGAGCGCGGCCCCGTCTGGAAGTTCTACCATGACGAGCGGCTCGAGTTCGGCGACCTTAAGGAGGAAGCACAGTTCTTCGAATCACTCGGTCACACGGAGGAAGTTCGCAATCCCGCGAACAACCTCTACAGTTGGACAAAGGACGAAGTGCTCGAGGCTATCAAGAGCGGCCTCGTCCATGGTTTCTCGGTGTCGAGCGGCTTCTTCGGTGGCGAACCCTCGATCAGCGCCAGGCGCTTCAAGAATGAAGATCTTGGCCGGCGCGTCGCGCGGGCCACGCTGGAGGGGTTCGGACTGACTCCGGCCTGAGGCGCAATTCTTGGGTGTTGATGGTTTAGGCGCACGACCTTCGGGTACGGCGCCTTTTTCTATGTGTTTGCTCGAATGTGAACGACTAGAATCTTCGTGCATTTGTTACGCTATTGCTAAAAAAGCTGACAACACAGCAATCAAAATAGGGAAGACATAAGCGTTCGCGCCCAGCCCGGGGCGGTGCTATACTATCTACAGTAATTTTTAATACACGCAAGCATATGACAACCGCAGAAAAACGGGCGCGACTGGATCAAAACCAGACTGCCAAAATTATTTGGGTGGTGTTGATTGTTTTGCAAGCGATCGGCGCGTTACTCGTCGTGATCGCGCTTTTGGCGCTGACCGTGCTCGCCGGAGTGCTGGGCGGGGCGCATGGCGGGATCTTGGCCGGCATTGCAGTGACGGTTGCCATCTTAGGGCTTGGCCTGACGGCGCTGATCTTTATTGGGTTACTGCGCTTAGAAAAATGGGTGGTCTGGTTGATGTGGGTCAACGTCGCGTTATCGTTGCCAGCCATCTTCAGTAGCAGTCGAAGCTTTTTCCAAAGCTTGTTACCAATTTTGGTTGCTGTTGGCTATACGTACGTTCTGCGCCAGGTCTACCCGAAAACTCCGGCTGCCCCGATGCCGACACCAACGACGCCAACTGTGTAAGCTGAAATCCGGACAAAAAACACCGCCGGAGCAAATCGGTGGTGTTTTTTACTTTTAGATATGGCCGTCCATTTTGACGTCGCCTTCTTTGGGACGCCGAATTTCAATATCGTGAGTAAAAATTTCAGCTAAGCGATTATTCCAGTCTGCGTTTTGCTCATATTCATCTACAACCAGGCCAGCCTTACGAAGGTAATCGACACAGTCAGCATTTCGATAGACCTTACCGTAAACGACTCGCACAATCCCAGCGGCCACAATATATTTTGCGCAGTGAATGCAAAACGTGTATTTGGTGTACATCGTCGCACCTTCAGTTGAAGCGCCAGGCATAGTGGCGGCTTGTAGAATCGCATTGTGTTCGCCATGAATTGTGCGGACGCAGTGCCCTTCTTCCATTAAGTGTCCAACTTCATCGCAATGTGGTAATCCGGGCGGCGATCCGTTGTACCCAGTGGAGATAATCCGCTTGTTTTTGACCAGCACCGCTCCAGCTTCAAGCCGGTCACACGTACTGCGCGTGGCCACAATTCGGGCGATGGCCATGAAATAATCGTCCCAAGATGGTCGGGTGTGGCGGGTCTCAGGCATAGGTAGGTTGTTTCAAATGTGGAAATTCGTTATACTCAGCGCTCGCAGCATAGCATGCCAGAATTCGATTCTCAATCCTGTCTTCATGTCTGTCACTGATATTTTGCTTCACCCAGCTTCCAGCCTCGGTTCGCTCGGTCAGCTGACCGCCTACATTGTCGTCACGGCAATCATTTTCGCCGAGTGCGGATTGCTCATCGGCTTTTTCTTACCCGGTGATAGTTTGCTGTTTGCGGCCGGAGTCTTAGCCGCCGAAGGAACGTTCAGTCTGGGCCTGATTATGATCCTACTGCTGGTGGCCGCGATCGCCGGTGTCAGCGTCGGTTACGCGTTTGGTCGGCGCTGGGGTCGAAAACTCTTCAACCGACCGGACTCACGGTTTTTCAAGCATGAAAATTTGCAGCGGGCCGAAGAGTTTTATCACCGCCACGGCGGGAAAACCATCATCCTGGCTCGGTTCATTCCAATCATCCGGACCTTTGCACCGATCGTGGCTGGAATTGGACAGATGTCGTACTCGAAATTGGTGCTTTATAATGTGATCGGCGGAGTCATCTGGGTCGGCGGGTTGGTTGGCGGCGGATATTGGCTGGGGCACCGCATTAAAAACATCGATCATTACCTCTTGCCCTTGATCGCGGTGATTATTGTGTTGTCAATCCTACCAGGCATCATTCACATGCTGCGCGCGCCGGAACGTCGGCGTTCGGTGTGGAGTGTGATGATAGGAATGTTCCGCCGCCGCGTCGACTAACTGGCATTGACCCAGTCCCAGTTTTTGTTATAACAAAAACTGGGACTGGGTTGACACAACTCTCAATCCATGTTAAGTCTGGGCCGGAAGTTACGTTTCTCGCTCTTCACATCCTGGCCTCGACCTGGAGGATTGACGAATGCGTCGACTGATGATGGCGGTCCTGCTCGTGGTCGGGGGTTGCGCACCCCATTCGGTGGCCTGGCCGCCGCAGTCTATTCAGCTAGTAACCCCAACTGACACAAGCCAAGTAGTCTGGGACGTGAGTATCGACTCGACTCGGACTGAGGCTGAGTCACCGGAATCGATGGATTCAGATCAGCCCCAAACGGGAGTCTGGACCACGCCGGCGCCGAGTACACTGGAGTTACGGATGATGTCGCCGAACGACATTCCCTACCGGGTGGTCGAACGGCGTTGGGTCTGGTTGACCGTTTACAATTCCGATCCGAAGCAGACGGATGACACGCCCTGGACCGGAGCGTCGGGTCGACTGATGATTCCAAACGACGCGGCGAGTAATGGTTTGCCGATCGGTACCCGTTTCCGAATCCCGGCCATCTTCGGCCAGCAACCCATCACCGTCGAAGACCGGATGAAGCAGGACAAGGGCCCGAACGCGCTCGACTACTGGACATACCATATCCGCGACGCCTATGAGTTGAGTCGCAAGTATGATCTGAAGCATAAGCCAGTCTTGATCGAGATTCTGGGCGCACCGAGTACAACCGCTCCACGCTAGTCCCGGCAGCTTGCTGACCGGGATTTTTCTTGGGCTTAAAATGCCAGTAAATAAGGGCCTTTTTCGTCATTTTGAGGCCACGGGACTTGACAAAATCCTATAATCTGTTACCCTGTCTCGTTCCCAGCCGCCCTACGTCGTCAGTAGGGTGTTTCGTTTTCGGCTGACCGGCTGGGCGGTCACCCCGTAGCCCTTCGACAATTCCGCGCTACGTTTCACCATTCACCTTTGGTGCATGATTCGTCGGAAACACCGCGAGCAACTTCGCCATGTCCTCGGACTGGCCGCGCTTGCTCTGCTCGTCAATCTGACCCTTCCCAACACCAAACCAGTCAACGCGCAACCAACTCCAGTTGATCAACCGGCCGTGACGTCAGTGGCCACCCAGGTCTTACCGTCACTACCATCGGTTGGAGATAAGCCGGTCAAAGTCACCAAGACCTTGACGGTCCGGGCAAGTGCCTACACCTCGTCTCGAGCCGAAACGGACAGTGATCCGTTTACTACGGCCTCGGGCACGAAGGTCCGCGACGGCATTATCGCCGCTAACGGACTACCGTTCGGCACCAAAGTCCGGATTCCCCAAATTGACCATGACAAGATTTTCGTGGTCCAGGATCGGATGAACGCCCGCTGGGGTAATCGCAAAATCGATATTTGGATGACTCATCGCGCCGATGCCCTCAATTGGGGCGTTCGGACGGTCACTCTGGAAATCGTTTCGTAACAAACAAGCATGGTCCAGCCCCAGTCACCTGACTGGGGCTGGATTCATATTGAAAAAAAATATCATTCGTGCTACAGTTCCGTCCGCCTTGCGCGGCCACGTAGCCAAGTGGTAAGGCACGGGTCTGCAAAACCTGTATTCGGCGGTTCGATTCCGCCCGTGGCCTCCAGAAGAAAATAACACATGCGGGTGTAGTTCAGTGGTAGAACGCTTCCTTGCCAAGGAAGAGGTCGCCGGTTCGATCCCGGTCGCCCGCTCCAATCAGAATTGAAAATAATGCTGAAACGCGAAAGTAATAAAAAATCATCACGCACAGCCCCATCAGACCAAAGCCGAGTTGCGTTTTTGGGTGATGTTTTGGGTGGAGCGAGAACGAACGCCCACCAGATGGACCAGCAAATAAATATCCTGATTGGCGTGAACACGGCAATATTTCTCTATGCTGCTGGGCAACTGTTGGTCAGACAAAGTTTAGCATTTCTTATTCTGGCGCTATCTTCCGCTATTTCCATTCTCATTGGATTGCTTGGCGTTCATCCTCCACGGCGATGGAGAAAGCAGGGACAACAAGAAAGTTTGTTGTATGCTTCAAGAATTTTTAATGCCAAGAACAGTTTACAGTATGCAAAAGAGTTAACCGCAGTCACCAAACGTCTTGACTCAATTGAACAACAGTATGCAATTGAAACCTACAACATCAATCGATTTTACTATCGTCCAAAAAAAGAATTGTTCCACTTGGCTCGGCAGATACTTATCATCGGTGTGGTAGCATCAACTTTAGTCGTCATCGCGGAAACGTTTATACATTTAGTGTGATCAAAGGATTGCCGGAATCACAACTTTTGTTTATACTGCAGCCGTAAAAACTTGCCGGAGTGGCGGAATGGTATACGCAAGGGACTTAAAATCCCTCGCCCGCAAGGGATTGAGAGTTCGATTCTCTCCTCCGGCACCACAACTAACCCTTGAGATTCAACGCTTAGGCGCGAATCCCTGGAGCTCGGCCGTGATCATACTGACGACCTTTTCAAGTTTGGTCAGGGCTTTGGTGTAGTACTGATTGATCCCAAGCTTAATGTACTTATTCACGACCTCGGGGTTAATTGAGTTGGTGACGAGGTAGACCGGAATGGATTTCAAGTTCTCCTCTTTACGCATGGCGGTGACCAGCTCATCCCCGGTCTTGCCGGGTAAGTAATGGTCGAGCCAGACGGCGTCAACCGGACCAATGTCGTGGAGGTAATCCCAAGCTTGGTCGACGGTCCGAGCCGTCAAGACTTTAAACCCAACATTGGTCAGTTTGATTTTGATGGCTTCAGCCAGCAATTCCTCATCTTCAACCACGAGGATGGAGTGAGTAGTAGGACTCATATGGAAAGTATAGCGAGTTTAGGCGGCTGAAGCCAGTTGCCGGGTACCGGCTTTTGGTCGCATGCCTGATAGCGGGAACCGCATAGTAAAGGTTGTACCACGTTTTTCAATTGAACTGAATTGAATCGATCCGCCGGTGGCGTCGGCAATGGCTTTCACAATAAATAAGCCTAATCCGTTCCCATTTGGTACCTCAAGCTGGGCGTTTGTCGCCCGAAAGAATTTTCCGAATATTTTTTCCCGATCAGCCGCTGGAATACCAATCCCGGTATCCGTGACGTCGAGTTTCAACCAACGGCCATCGCGCTGGAGCGCTATCTTGATCCGGCCGGTTGGTGGTGTATAGCGCAGGGCGTTGGTCAGGAGGTTTTGGAGCACGATTCGAAAGAGGTTGGGATCGAGTTTGACCGACGGCAAGCCGGACTCCATCGTCACCGTCATCTTTGCTCGCCCTGGGTGAGCGGCGCCGACTTCCTGCATCAACTGTTTCGTGAGTTGACCGACTTGGGTGGGGACTGGCAGGATCGCGAAGGTTCCTAAGTCGATCCGTGAAACATCCAGCAATGCGTTGACGAGCGAGACCATCTCTTGGTTGGCTTGTTCGATCCGGCTGAGTAAATGTTGTTGTTTGAGCGGGAGCTTGCCGCTGGCCGGATCATGCATCAACTCACCAAACCAGCCGATCGCCGAAAGCGGGGTCGTTAATTGGTGCGAAGCCAGAGATACGAATTCGGTCTTGGCGCGGTCGATCGAGACGCGTTCGGTGATATCTTGTTGTAGTTGTACAAAGAACAGATTTCGGTCGGCCGACCGAATGGCAAAAAAATGGACTTGGGCGTTATACTCCCGGCCGTCTTTGCGGCGATTGATAAATGCTTCGGAAGAAAATGGTCGGCCGGCATTTAAGGCTTTCCACATTTTCTGATATTCCGACGTCGGCGTCTTTCCGCTCTTGATTATTCGAGGGTTCTTCCCCACCACGTCCTCGGATCGGTACCCCGTCAGTTTTTCCCAGGCCCGGTTGACGTACACAATGTTGGCATGGTGATCAGTCATGACCACGCCATCGGTCGCTTGGTCAGCTACCAATTTAAACTTTTCTAACTCATGCTCTTGGCGCTGCAACTCACTTTCGTACCGTTCCGTAATTAGTTCAAACAGTAGAATCATTACGCCCACCGTGATCACCCCCACCAAAATTTGATTGAGTTCTTGGCTGGTGTAGGCGGTGTGAACGAGATTCGCACCTTGAAGAATATTGAGAAAACCAATTTCGAACACGACCGCCACCATCCAAACCGCACCCCGGCTAGCACCATCGAGAAAAAAGGCCAAGATGGGAATGGTAAAGACCCACAAAAACCCTGTGCCCACGAGTCCGCCGGAGGTGAAGAGATACCCGGTCAGGACCAACATCGCGATCAGCACGATGCCAGTCGCGACCGACAATCGACCATGTCGTCGCAGGGCTAAAACATTACTCAGCGCCAAGAGGCCGAAGAGAAAATCGACAGCGGCGTGTTGAAAGACGCCCTGGATAAGGTAGAACCAGCCATAGGCAATCACGATCGACGATCCGATCAACGAAAAACCATAGGTAAACGCCAGTTGACGGGTGCGCCGATCAGTGAAATTCAAATCCGGGCCGACGCCTAAGCGTTTAGCGATCAGTTGGCGAATCGATAACTTCAGAAATGGTTGCATGTTAGAACTTGGTGTTGGATGTTTCGAAATCGTACTGGCGTGTCAACTGTACACGATTAGTATACACTGCCGCGGTTGGAAGAAACAACTATGTTGACTCAGGTTCAAGCCTCTTACGGCAATCGGTACACCCGAATCGTCGTACCAATTATTATTTGCGCTTGATAGGCTTTGAGCCAATCAAATCGACCGCTGCCATCTTCCGCATCAACAATGCTGACGGCCACGTAGCCATGCGGCAGTCCTCGCGTTGCAAGTTGCTGGGTAGTTGGCAAAGTAGTTGGTTGGGGGAGGTACTTCGTGATATCACCACGGCCATAGTAATCAACCGCCACGGTGGTGGCCTCTTGTTGACGCAAATATTGACCCAATTGGTAAAGACTTTGACCCCAGTCAAAATTCGAATCGTTCAGAATCTTGTACCCATGCTGACTTCCTCCAGAGAAACCATTGAAATACGCCAGCTCGTTTGGAAAAGTTCGTAGTTGTGTACCAATCGCCAGAATCACCCATGCCACCAAGAAAATATTTCCCCACCTTTTCGATGTCCGGAGCAACCACGGTGCAAACCCCCCAGCGAGGATGAACATGAATGGATAAATCGCTAAAATATACCGCCAACCGAGATTCAGGTGCGAACCAAGACTAATCAAGAAAAAAACCAAGGGCGGAACTCCATACATCAGCCACCTAACATCGATGTTTTGAAGCCACGCCGTGAATGTTCTCGAGGCTCGTCGAGCACGAGTGATGACAACCATGCCAGCGCTCACCACGACCAGCCATCCAAGCAACGTCGCCGGAGGGGATTTGGTTGCGATGGCCACCGGGAAGTAATACCACCAGCCCAAATCACTGCGCTTGCCAAGCAAGAAGCTGGCTTGTCCGGCATCGGAATGTCCAATCACCGTCATCACCCCCCGAAAAAATTCATACCCGGGATATCGATGTAAGGTTAACTGAAAAACAAAATGACCGAGCGGTTTTGACCGATTGCCGAGGTCACCGACGACCCAGCGTTCCAAGGGGCCGTAATTATTCAGCACACCTCGATCGAGCACGTTTTGACGTTGCTGGTACAACAACGTAATCCGTGGGTCATCAATCGGTCGATGGACATCAAAATTGTACAACGCCCAGGTCATGATTGCTCCCAGGCCAATGAACCATAGGGCGAACCTGCGGAGCGCGCGCCACTGTACGACAGGGTGACTTGGATCGCGCCATTTGAGCAGCAGCCACAGCCCACCCAGACCGACGGCCCACGGAAAAAAAGAAAATTTTGTCAGCATCGATACCCACAGCACGATACCAAACACGATGGCTCGGTCTCTTGATGGTTGTCGCCACCAGCGTTCGAAGCACAGCACCATCACCAGTGCCATCAACCCAAACGCTAAATCAGTCGTGACGTACCGGCTGTGCGCGATGATGTTTGGATCAAAAGCGTATAACCCAAGTGCCACCAAGCCGCCAGCGGATCCGAAAAATCGTGTGGCGGTTCGCCAGATCAACCATCCGAGCACAAGGCTCAGGATCATGATCGGCAAGCGACCAAGGAACAAGAGTGTCTGCGGCGACAGCGTGTTCGAGTATAAAAATCTGTCGCCAAATACCCACTCATCGACCTGTTGCCAACTTGGGTCATTGATGGGAACAGTGGCCCGTGTGAAGAGCAGTGGCACGGCCGCCAACATTTTTACCAGCGGCGGATGTTCGGGATTAATCCGAAAATCACCAGTCCGCCAGTAACTCAGCCCGGCCGCGAGGTGAATACCCTCGTCGTTGGTTTGTGACTCTTGCCGACTTGAAAGAATTTCCAGCGTGAACATGCTGGCCAACATTAGCCCGCCTATGATGAAAACCACTCGAGATGATCGCTGAACAGTCATTTACACAGCCGCAAGTTTCTTGAGCACGAGTGGAATCTTCTTGAAATCGTACAACAGCGTCTGCCGCATGGATCCGTTGTAGAGCGCCGCTGCCGGATGATAGAGCGGTAAGACCACTCGGCCTTTGACTCGTTTCGGTTGTCCGTGGATCTGACTGATCCGAAAGTCAGGCGGAAAGAAAATGCCCATCGAATGTCGACCGAGTGTGCAAATGAGCTTTGGATTGATCAGCTCAATTTGCTTCCACAAATACAGATCGGTGCAGGTGGTGATTTCTTCTGGTTCGGGATCGCGGTTTTGGGGCGGCCGGCACTTGACGACATTGGTGACGAAGACATCTGACCGCTGTTTGTGAATCGCCGCTAAGAGTTCGTCCAAAAACTTGCCGGCCGCCCCCACAAACGGGTGCCCGGTCTGATCTTCTTTTTGCCCCGGTCCTTCGCCGATAAACAAAACTTCGGAGTGTGGGTCACCGTCGCCAGGTACAGCCGTCAAGCGGCCTTTCGCCAGAGGACAAGCAGTGCAATCATGAACCGCGGTTTCAATTTCGGCCAGCGAGGTTAGCGCTTCCGCCCGTGGGACGGTCATGGTCTGACGACGAAGAACAAACCAATCAGCATGATGACTGAAGCTGCCATCTTTTGACGCAGGCCGCGCTCATGAAACAGCCGCCCACTCAAGACGACATCAATCAAGGTCGACAATCGTTTGACGGCTAAGACTAAACCAATCGCCATCAGTCCGGTGGCCCGGGTTTGGGTGACGTTCGACAATAAGTGTACGCCCGCGGTCAAAGCAATTGCCCACATCAAGGTCCGGCTGCCGGGCCGTAAAATCTGAAGCGCGCTTGGTTTTCGAACAAAGATGATGATGGACAGGACAGCAATGGTCGGGAGTACATAGGCTAAATAGGTGGTCGAGCTGACCGTGGTGAGCACCGAACGGTCAACCACGCCGGACAACGCAAAAAAAATCATGGCCAAGAGCGCGTAGATTCCACCAGGCGTCCGCCATAAATTCTGAAACGGTTCAATTAGGCGTCCCAGGCGACTGTCGCGGGAGCCGGAGGCGGCGTGTCGATGAAACTCCAGGGTGTACGTTCCGATCACCATCAATCCCAACCCGAAGGCTTGGCCGCCGGACAACCGTTCTCCCAAGACCAGGAACGCGATGACTGATCCCAGGGCTGAATCTAAGGTCAGCACCGGCGAGACAATTGACAGGTCGAGCCGGCGCAAGGCCTTCGTCACAAAGAAAAAAGCAAATCCGGCCAGGCACCCGGTCAGCAGGAGCAGCCCGAGTTGTTGAGTCGTAACATTCCAATCGATGGCGTGTACGAAGAGTAGGAAGAGTCCGGTCTTGATCACGCTAAAGACCATAAAGTACTCGGTCGAATGTTCATTTTGCAAAGTTTTTTTCTGCAAAATGCCGACCAAAGCGATGGTCAAGGCGGTCAAGAGTGCGTATCCGTACCAGGGCATGGGTTAGAGTTTCAGATCAACGAATTCATGTCGAAGTTCAAGCACCTCGACCAGGGCAAAGCTCGGGTAGCCAAACATTCCCCCCGCCGTGCCGGGATTCAAGAGCCGGCAGGCACCTTTCATTTCCCAGCGTTTGAGGTGGCTGTGTCCATGGCAGACCAGATCAAATTCGCCGGTCGCGGCCATAGCCTCAGCCACCTCAGGGTAGTGAACGAAGCCAATCCGTGTGTCGGCCAGGTCGACGCCACCCCGATCTCCATGATGGGTGACATTCGTGAGCGTCTGCGCCACCTGTGTTTCTAAATCGCGATCGGCATTGTTGCCAAAGACAGTGTGTATTTGACCGGCGAATGTCTGCGAGATGCGTTGCAGCATGGACGGTGCCACCGTGTCTCCACAATTGATGAGCACACGAATATTTCGGTC
Organism: uncultured Gammaproteobacteria bacterium; assembly: GCA_964383765.1. Taxonomy (GTDB): domain Bacteria; phylum Patescibacteriota; class Patescibacteriia; order SBBC01; family CAIJZX01; genus CAYLHT01. The sequence continues at coordinate 150,223 of CAYLHT010000001.1, forward strand.
AGACAAAATCTTCACCATCAGGTCCCAGTCGGCGACATTGTCATGGAGGTCGGACATGACGGCGATAAACATTTACAGCTGTCCTTTCGCCCAATTGTAGATAATCGCACCGTATTCGCGAATAACCGAACGGGTGTCCCAGAAATGTTCGGCGAAGGAGTTGGCTGGTACGAGGTTAAATGGCGCGGCGATACACCGGACATTCGCATGTTGCAATCGGAAAATCCGACACGCCCGCCAGGTGTGGTAGGGGCTGGTCACCACTAAGGCCGTATGCCAGTCATGCTGGTCCATAATCGCCAGCGAGTTCTTGGCGTTTTCAAAGGTGTCCTTTGAGTAGCCTTCGGGCGTAATTTTGGTGACCGGGAACCCCAAGGTTTGGGCGTAGGCCAACATTTCCGTAGCCTCAACCTCGTTGGTCTTTTGATCAAGTCCACCGGACATAATGATGTCCGGAGCCCAGACCTGATCGTAGAGTTGGATACCTTTGACGACGCGTTGCTGAGCTTGGGGCGGTAAGTGCGGTACGGTCTTGCGTGTTCCAGAACCAAGCACGATAATCACGTCCGATTTGACCGGCGCTTCATCATGCGTCAACGGCCAGGCTAGCGCGTCACGGATCCAGGTGGTGGCGCCGGCTAGGACCACCAGTCCAGCCAGCAAGCCGATTACCACCAGCCACCGGCCCAAGCGCCAGCGCCGGACTAACCGCGTAGTTTCTTCAGAATTTTGATATCCTGGCTGTACGTCTGGTCCCATGGAGTTTCGATAATAACATCAATTGATGTGAGTTTTGGGTGGCGCATCAGGGTGGTAAATCCAGCTAGGCCGATTTCGCCTTGGCCGATATGTTCATGCCGATCGCGGTGATCGCCGAGGCCGAACTTCGAATCATTGCCGTGTAGCAATTTCAGGCGCTTTAGTCCGACCACCTGATCGAACTTTTTCAGGGTGGCATTCACCTCGGCCGGTGTTCGCAAATCATAACCGGCGGCAAATACATGACAAGCATCTAAACAAATATTAACTTTATTTTTATACTTGGCGGCGCCTTCAATTTTTTTCAGCAATTCTCCCAATTGCTCAAACGTCCCGCCGACTTGATCGCCCGCGCCGGCCGAACCTTCTAACAACAACTGCGTCGTACCCTTGTAGCCATCCAACACGCGCTGAATTCCGCGCCAGGTTTTATGGAAACCGAGTTTTGGTCCGGCGTCTTTCGTTGAACCGAGGTGCGTCACGACGTAAGAAGCGCCCAGTAAGGTTCCGCGCTCAAGTTCATCTCGTATGACTGAAATTGATCCGTAGCGAATCCGCGGCGTGGTTGAAGCATAGTTAATGTAATATGGCGCATGAATTACAAATTCCGAAAACTTTAACCGCTTCATCTCGGATTTGAATTGTGCGACAACCTCAGTCGTTAATTTAGGCGCCGGGCCGCCTTGGGGGGATCGTGAAAAAACTTGGAACGTTTCACAGCCAAGCTTCGCCGCATTCGCCGGGGCATTGAAGATCCCGCCGGCCGCGGAAACATGGGCGCCGATTTTCATTCGGCTATTTTAGCACACTTAACAACCCCCGTCTTTAGCTCCGCGATGCAAAATCTTTCAACTTCTGCACCACTTTCCGATTGATAATCAAACTCCGGACATAGTCGCGGTAGTCGTCGCTGTCAATCCGTTTCAGAATATCGGGCTGTCCTTGGTAGAGTTTCAGGGTCTGCTTCACTTCTGTTTCAATTTCACCCGGCTCAGCCTCAATCTTCTCTTGTTTGGCAACTTGCCGAATCAGTAACGCCGCTTTAACCCGCTGCTCGGCCTTGGGCCGGAAATCTTTCTTTAATTCATCGACAGTTTTTTTCAAACCCTTGAGGTAATCCTCAAACTTAACGCCGCCTTGTTGCGTGACCTGATCTTCAAGCTCGTGCAGCATTTTTTCTACCTCATTGGTGACGAGTACCTCAGGCAGTTCTCCAAATTTCGATTTGGCAATCAAAGCATCAACGACTTCACGTTCATACGTGGCGTCGAGTTTTTCGGTAGCTTCGTCAAGCAGGTTTTTCTCGAGCTGGGCTCGCAATTCAGCCACGTTTTGAAATTTTCCCGCCCGCTGAGCGAATTCATCGTTCATGTCCGGAGTGGTGACGTTGAATACCGATTTCATCGTGACGGAAAACTCGCCGTTTTTTCCGGCCACCTGTTGATTGTGGTAGTCTTTTGGAAATGGCAGTGAAAATGTCTTGCGCTCGTCTTTTTTCATCCCCACCAATTGATCTTCAAACCCCGGGATAAAGTTTTTTGAACCGAGTTTGATGGGGTGTTGTTTGCTTGATCCGCCCTCAACCAGTACCTGATCGATGTGCAGGTCAAAATCAACCTCAACCTTGTCTCCCATCTGAGCCGCGCGATCAACTTGAGCCTCGGTCGCGAACATCTCGCGCAAGTCAGCAAGCGCTTTATCGGTTTCAGCTGGCGTCACCTTGGCGGTTGGTTTTTTTACCCGCAACTGCTGATACGCGCCAAGCGTAATCTCAGGCAAGACTGCGATTTCGGCCGTGAACACGAACGGGTTATCGGCCGCTAACTTTTGAATATGGACGTGCGGCGTGCCTATGGTTTGCAATTTGTGGTCCATTACTGCCTGGACAAAGCTTTTCCGAACGGCGAATTCAGCGGCGGCTTCCCAAACGACCGCGGCGCCGAGTTTTTGAATCACGATGCCGAGACTGGCCTTGCCCGGTCGGAAACCTTGGATTTTATATTCGGAGGACAACGACTCTGCCGCTTTCTGCAGGTGTGGTTGCATCTCCTCGACTGACAATTCGATCGTCAGTTTTAGTTCTGATTTCGGCTGTGATTCAACAGTAACGTTCATAGTACGTAAGATAACAAGACCGCCATGCTAACCTAGTCAACCGGGAATGTCAATTCAAGAAAAAGCCCTCACCTACCTTCAGTGAGGGTATCCATCATTGACACATCGCACCCGACACCGCCAGCCGGTTGAGAGGCTCCCGTTCTTAGGGCGAAGCGTTCTCCAGCGTCCGGCAGTGTCAGCCCGTTGACCCAGCCATTCGATGGCTGGCTCAGCACCGGGAGGTTGAAGCACTACGTTCAGGGCCCGGTGACCACTCGCGACAAGTATGTCGTACTGTCGGCGACTATGCTCGAGCGCGAAGGTGACGTCGTCATAGGTGTGGAGAACCAGGTTCAGATGTTGGAGCCTGATGTTTCTGCTCTCGAGGAGTAGTTCGAGATCAATGATCATCCAATCTCCTTCAGGCCGAACGCAGTCGTAGTCGGCAGTTCCAGCGTCTCCGCGTGCGGCTCCAGGGCGATTCTAACCATCGCCACTCTGAACTGAGCTGCACGAGGAGTTGGTACCAGCGAGTCGTCCGCTCAGCATCGTCGATCTCGGCTGCGGTCAAGACGAGCAATGGCGCCACCTTATTCATGCGCAGATCCAACTGATGGGGTGGGTCGCCGATGCGGTGGCTACGTTCCCCAGTGTCATCAACAACGACACTGTACAGGCGCAAGATCGTCGCGCCATGCAACTCTACGTCAATGAGCATTCAAACTCCTTCACGACCTCAGGGTGAACAACGGGGATGTCGATGCGGTCGATCGTAGAGAAAACCTAGGCCGTTTATCGCGCTATGTCAATACAAAGAATCAAGCACGGTGGGCGGGCTGTGGAACTGACCTACCTCAGATACTCTGGACTTAGGTTGACGATCGTCGCCGGAGTGGCGGCACTTTTTTACCCTCGCGCCGGGCTTGCGATAAGGCAATGGCGATTGCTTGTCGCCGACTGGTCACGATCGTGCCGCTCCGGCCGCTATGGAGCTTGCCGGCTTCGAACTCTTTCAGCACCCGGTCAACTTTGCGCTGGGCGGCTGGACTGTAGCGTTGGGCCATATGTATACGATGACGCGCCCAACCTGTAACTCTGTCAACCGGGGCTGCCTGAAGAGAACACGGCGTGACCGACGAGCAGGATGACGAGCAGACTGAGCGCGCCGGCTAGCGCAACGAACCGGCGCGGGAAGAGTCGTGGCCACGGTCGGGATTGCCGAGCCAAGATTAGGAGTTCGATCCCAACGACAGTTAGGTAGACACCCAGGTTACGACAAAACACGAACAGGCTGCCGCTCTGTCCGGTATTGAGCCAGTGAATTAGTGATAATCCTGATCCAGTCAGTACTTGCCATACCAGCATCAAGGACAAACCCCTTGCCACAGTCGAAAAGCGTTGGAATTTCCGCTGCAGGATAGTGACAACACCCAGAATCACAACCGCGCCCGTCAATCCAGCCCCGAGGAGATGGAGAATCAGCAGGAAGTTTGCAAACATTACTTTCCGGTTTCAACCACGATAATCCCGAGAGCGGCAATCAGCAGAACCAAGAACGCCTGGATGAGCAACGAGTTGGGAAGACCGCGCGTCGGTGTTTGTCCGTTCGCTAACGCGACGCCAGCTTGCTTGGCTTGCCGGCTAATGACGAGCGACGCGAGCGTTCCCTCAATCACCCATAAAATGATTTTCGTCCAGACGAGTGGGTTATGCCCAAGCTCATCCCACTCGGTTGCCATCATGATCGCGCCAGTAATGAACTGCGCGCCGGATGCGCCCATGCCCAACCGGGCCACGAAACTCAAGCGGTCCATCCCTACTTTCGTGATCGGCGGTTTGATGACCGCCAGTACCGCTAAAACACAAATCCCGATTAGTAATCCGGCACCGAATAGATGCAAAATCATTAAAATAAGATGGATTGTCATGGCGCTGTTTTTTGATTATTGAAATGATGTTCCCATTTACGTTCAATGTACACCCAGCGCCACCACACTCGCCCAACCAGGAATCCTCCGATGACACCAACGACTGGCAACAGAATTTGCAACCACAGCGGCAGGGAACATGTGCCAAGAACGGTAGTCCATGTGATCGTGAGCCCATGCTTTTGTGCATACGACAACCACCACAATTCAATCAAGACGTGTGCGCCGATGCTCAGCAGCAATCCCAATAGTGCCGACAACGCTAAATACGTCGGTCGCATCCAGGGAGATATTATTTGGGGGACGCGGAAGAACATTATTTCCAACGTTTACTATTCAGATTGATACGTACACCGTCAACAAAATTCTGAAGTGTTTGATGGGCCCGAATCTCGATTTCTCCTGCTAGCCACGTCTCAGCTTTTTGCCAGCGGTAGTTCTTCAGCTCACTGGGGTCAAGTGTAACATGTTCGGTTTTCGCTTGACAGAGCACATGGAAGAAGATGAGCTGAGCTTTGCGTTCGAAGGACGGGTCAAAAATGAGTTCACCGATGTTGACACTGTGCTGTGGTTCTACCTCAAGCCCGGTTTCTTCCTTGGCTTCACGCACTACCGCTTCAAAGATTGTTTCGCCGTACTCTACATGTCCGCCTGGCAGTAACCATTGATCACCCCATTTATGAGATTGGATCAGTAATACTTCGCCCTGACCATTGACGATCAGGGGTGCGGCCACAACTTCAACCTGCCCGTCGTACTTTGATTTTTTATTCATTGCCTTCCTGGCTATTATGGGGCTGGCGCAAAGTTCCGAGTAAAGACTTAATCATCTTTCTCAACACAGCCACCTGGCTTGGTTCAAGATTCGGTAGTTCAACCTGTTCTAGACGTTCATGAATTTCACCAATATTTTCGGCTGTCATACTCTCAAATGGGAGTACCTCGCGAACCGTTTCAAGTAACAATGACTTCACCTCTTCCGGAACTTCATCAGCGAATTCCTTAATTTCTTCCTCAGCGATCACCGGAATACCTTTTAACCTTGCGTAAGCCATTTCGGTGGCGACGCTCTGTCCGACTCGCCCGTCGAGATCGGCGATGTAATGAAAGCTCGCGTTGCGGATGTCGCGGAGAAAATTCTTCTCATGTTCCACCCGGGCCTGGCTTGGATCATCAGTCAGCAACACAACAAAGGCAGCTTCGCTATCTCTAGCGAGTGCCGATTTGGGGGCACGTACAGTAATCCCTACTCGTTCGAAATGTTCTCGTATCTGCCCAATATGCTCCAGGTATTTTTCTTTGAAACTCCCTGAAATAACCGTTTCGGGATTACTACCCCTTTTAATCATATCTTTGGCCGATTATCGACGATTCGCTTTTCTTTCAGTTCCGTCTCCATCCCCAACTTCTCAATCAACTGCTCGGTGGTTTGTTCCTCAACCTTCACGCCAACTTGCATATCTGCATGCATGTGCTTTTCGATTTCGGATTTCACCTTTGAAAAGTCGGCACCGGCTTTTGGAGAAGCGTGAACCACGATTTCATCCAAATCAAATTTGTCATTATTCCGTTTGCGAACTTCCAATTGCCACTCATCTAAGCCCTTGATCGAGGACATGATGGGAAACACGTTGTTGAGATTGACTAATTCGCCCTTGATTTTCGTGAGGTTGAACTCTTTCATGTCGCTGCGGCGCTGGATGTCCGGCAGAATGCGCGGCACGGTGCGGTGACAGTGCGGACACGGGCCGTACTCAATCCCTTGGGCCAGGTCACCGGTGCGATAACGGACAACGACCGTGCCGCGCCAGTCGAGCGCGGTGTAGACGACCTCGCCCGGTCCGTCGTTGACGCGTTGGCCATTGTCATCGACTAGCTCAATGAATTCCAAATCAGGGTAGAGATGATAGCCAGTGGATTCGGAACACTGGAGCCAAGCGGTTTTGGCTTCGGTGGAAGCGTAGGTCGCGAAGATTTGAACCTCGCGACAACCAACTTGAGCCAGCATTTCTTTGACTTTATCGCGGAAGGCCGGTGAAACGCGTTCAGCGCCGAAGACGACGTACTTCAGATTTGAGAAATCGCGAACTTGTTTCACCGCTTCGCGCAACAAGTGATAGAAGTAACCGGGAATGACGGCGACCAAGGTGACCTTCAGCCGCTCTAATGAATCCATGATTTTCTGTGAACCCATGACCTTGCCGCCGCCGGTGGCTAAGCTCGTCATGCCGGATTCAACCATGGCGTAGTAGGCGAGCCAGAAGCCGAGGTGCGGTGAGTATGGGAAAGCATTGAGTGCGACGTTGTCGCTATTGAAACCACCAACATCAAACAGACGTCGTCCGGTTTCTTTTAAGAGCATCAAATCGTAGCGGGAGTAGGTGAACGGCGTCGGCAGAGCAGTCCGACCAGTCGTGAAATGGATGTGGGCCGGTTTGTACTCTTTTTCCAGGGTTGGTTTTGGATCTTGCTTACGGATTTTCATACCCACCAGATGCAACAATTCTTGTTTGGTGGCATGTTTTTTCAACAGATGTTCGTCCGGTTGCAAGATGAACTGCCGTGGTTTGGCCGGGTCTTCAGACGTCGGCGCGATATCAGCTTTTGAAATCAGCGGGAGCTTTTGAAGATCATCGGTCGTTTTGAAATCGCTCCAATGCAGGCGTAAACTCTCCAGCTTTTGTCGAAAGAACGGCGAGTAGGGAAGCTTATGTCGAAAAAACCAACGCAGTTTCTGGTTTTGTAAATCAGCCAGTTCACTTCTTGAAAAATGTGAAACTTTTTTCCAATCGAGATACATAGTCTCAGTATAGCGCCTGTACGAAAAAAATCTATGATGCTTATTTATTCTTGAGGTGGTTTAGAAACGGACGGAGACAAGATTGCTTGCACTTGTTCGGCACCGTATCGATGTTCTAATAAAGAACGAAGGTGATGGTATTGTGTCGGTCGTAGGATATGAAGTGCACCGTCAACGACATCTGAGGCTTCGCCTCCAATTTTTTCGGCTACCCGCAGCCCCACGGCGATCTGTTCAATCATGGCGGTGAATTTTTCTTGGACTTCCTTTTGGACTGTGAACAATTTTTTTTGGGCCGCAGGGAACTTCACCTCTTGCGCTAAGTCGTCTAGTTCTATAAAAACTTCCCCAACGTTGTTGCCAGCTGTGGCAAACAGCTTGGCATATTCTTTAAACAAGGTCAGTTTCCAGCTACTCATTTTTGCCCTACCCCCACCCGCCATATAGTGAACGTATGACTTTGCGTAAATACCATCAAGTCGTTGAAGAAGCTGATGATGATCAACCGAACCAAGAAATGCCAGTACCTCCCCTTGGAGCGCATTGACCATAGAATCAGCATTCAGACGTTCAACCCTTTCAAAAAAACGTTCTTTCTGTTCGGCAAAAGCTTCATTTGTTGAATACTGTTCAATCAGCCTGTACTGAGACCTGAGTCCAGCCAGGGGTAGCTGAGGAGAATAATCAATCACGCCAGGAGCCCCTTCGAGCAGGCTATGAACTTGTTCGTGGCGAAGAGTAATATCCTGCTCTTTCTGGTTCCGCTGTTTGATCAGGATAACACCGCCGGGCGTGTACCGTCCGTAGGAATCTTTTTCATCAGTTGTTTGTTCATACCCAGCAGCTGTCATAGTCACCGTTAGGTCGAATGGATGGCGTTCGATTGAAAGAACTCCTTGGGGATCCGATAATCCACTCTCTTCATCGATGACCCGCCGAACGTAGGCGAGGCGGTCTTCTGTGGTGATTAGTTGTGATAGTCGTTCGTGACGTTGGGTTAAATTATCAGCTATTTTATGCAAATTTTGCGCAAAAAATGCGGGTTCATCTTTTGCCAGCTGCCAGTATTCTCCCAAGAGAAGAGATAACTGTTCATCCGTGGCTTCCCATTTTTTTAAGTCTTCACTCGTCGGAGAATAGTCCTCTGTGTCCTCTTCTGGTGTGTGCCATAATTCCCGAAGTTTCTGCGCCTCAGAATCCAGGTCACGCATCTGTTGAAGTTTTTTCTGTGACGATTCGGAGAGTTCGTCAGTTACTCGATGAGTGAAAGTTTCAAAACTGCTTTTGATTTGTTCAGTTGTGACGTCATTTGGAAAAGCTTCAATAAGCTTTCGAGCTTCGAGTAGGGTGTCCACACGACCGTTCAATCCCTCGATGAGGGTTTCCTTTCGACTCTCCCAATCCTGACCTAATTCCTGAAAGTGCTGGCTCCAGTTGGCTTCTGAACGAATACTCATACAATCCTTATTGTGTAGCTATTTGCTTACCACACAGCGGCGCGATCGCGGCCATGAGACGCTGTGTTTCTTGGTGCAACCACTCATTCGTGATTTCCCCGCTCGGTTTGGTGAACATCAGTGGGGCCCCGATCTTCAAGCGGACGGAATAGTCCTTCGACAAAACTTTTTGAATTGCGTACCACATACTCTTCGTAGGTTCACAGTCCAAGCCGAGCGGTATGACCGGTACTCCGGCCATGATCGCCATCCTGACCGTTCCAGTTTTGCCGGGCAGAAGTGTTTGCGTGTGGTTGCGTTGGCCTTCAACAAAGTTGCAAATGATGCCGCCGTGCTTCAAGTGCTCAACCGCGGGGGCAATCGCTTCGCCGGGTTTGTCCGGCAGTGGAATCGTCACGCCGCTCCACCAGTAGTTGCTCGAAGAGGTGATGAAGTTGATTGGACGTTTGAGACCTTCGGCTACTCCGGAGCTTATGTAAAATCCATCCAGCCAGTCGACATGGTTGGCCGCTAGAATGAAACCGCCAGTCTGCGGCAGGTGTTCAAGACCATTCACGTCACGGAGCCTGGCTCGGAATTTCGAAAACACCCAAGCTGAACACCAGCGGTAGATGGCTGACGGCATAGTTAATACGGATACTGGTAATCAGCCAAATCGGCCACCGGTCGCATGATCTGCCTCATCATCTCGTCCAAATCAGCTTTCGAAGCCTGCTCAAGTGAGGGTGGAATCTGGTGGAATTGAATTGGTGGTCCGAAGCGGACGCGGAAGAAATTCCAGGGCAGAATTCCCTTGATGACCGATTCGAGAACCCCTAAACCTTTCGGGGCGCGGATCGCGGCCGGGACGACGGTCGCCTTGGTCATGATTGCGAGTCGAGCCGCTCCAGTTTTTGCCCGCAGCATCTGGGTCTGCCAGTTTGGATTCAGGCTTGGTTTATTGCGTGTGCCCTCCGGAAAAATCCCAATCACCCCGCCCCGTTGAAGATGTTGAGCCGCGGTTGTCAAAACATTTGCGCGGTTGGTTTCATCGAGCGGTAGGTAGCCGAGTCCGTTGACCATCGCCTGACCAAACCAGCGCCGGAAGGCGGCCGCGACGGTGGCCTTCGTCAAGAACATAGGCTGAAGGCCAGTCGCATGGAAGACGGCCATGGCTAAGGTCGGGGCATCGAAATAGCTGTTATGATTGGCCGCCACAATGAACGGGCCGGCTTGCGGTAAGTTTTCAATTCCGCTCATCCGCACCCGCCACTGCACCAGCGGTCGAAACAAGCGCCAGAGAAAAAACCAGACAAAACCGCGTCGGCCCAACACCGGACCTTCGCCGGGCATCGGTTTTCCGGAAAGTTCACTAATCTGTCGCAAGATGTCATCAGTGGTTGTGCGCAACAAATCTGATTCTCCCGGCTCAATCTCTGTTTTCGGGAAACGCAGTGGCTGACCAATTTCGATATGGCACGGCGCGAGGAGCGTAAAAAACCACATCGCTGACTGCCAGGCAATCGTCCCGCGCGTGCCGCGGATGCCGACCGGAATGACGGGTAATCCGGTGCGCAGGGCCAGTCGCGCTACCCCGGTTTTCCCGACTCGCAACTCGGGATTGTGGTTGCTGTTGCCTTCTGGAAAAATCACGATCGGGTATCCCGCCGAGAGCGCCATCACGGCTTGGTCGACCACCCCGCTACGATTATTGGGATCAATCGTCAGTCCGCCGAGCCAGCCATACCGATGCGATTGGGCGATGAACTTGAGTGGTTTCGGTAAGCGTCGGTACACCGCGGCAGCCACGATCGCCGAGTCAATCCAACTCTGGTGGTTTGGCGCAAGAATAAAACCGCCACTGGCCGGGATATTCTCGAGACCGCGCACAGTCCAAATTCGCGAGCGGATGAACGGTAGCAGCCACCAGCGCAACGAGGGATACGGGGAGGGCGTCACTTGCGCAGTATAACGTACAACTCGACCCTAGCGCCACACAGCGCGGATATGATCCGCGCTGTGGGTTGATTGGTTGAAGTGTCGTCTGTTAGGATGCCTGACTGAGCGCCTGGTCGATGAAGGTTTTGACCTGGCTATACGGATAGGCGCCGGGGATCGAAGTAATGTAGTTCCCTTTATTGTCAATCACGATCGTGGTCGGCGTACCACTGACCCCAGCGGCCGTGCCGTCAGCAATCTCCGCCTGGACCGCCGCTTGCATGTCGTTGCCATCCAAACAGTTCTTAAACTTTGTTTCGTTAACGCCGACCTCTTTGGCTAAGCCGGGGAGCGCATCCAAGGCAAACCCTAAACCATTTGATGTCGTCCGTTCAAAAATCTTGTCACTGAATTCCCAGAACTTATCATTCCCACCCAGTTTCCCGACACACAGACCAGCTTCGGCTTCCTTTTCGGCGTTCTGGTGAAACGAGAGTGGGAATTGCCGGTAGACCCAGCGCACCTTGTCCCCGTAATCTTTCAAGACATTATCTTTCATGGTTGGATGAAACTGTTTGCAGTAGGGGCACTCGTAGTCAGAGAACTCAACCAGGACAACTTTGGCATTCTTGTTACCGCGGCTATAGTCGGCGTCGGTCACGGCTTTCGGAGCAGTGTAGGTTGGAGCGGCGGCAGTGTTTGTAGTCGTTGGGGTTGTAGTCGTCGTAGTAGCGGTTTTATTTTTACCGGCACCGTACGCTCGGGGCAGAATGATCGCCAGACCAATGATGGCGGTGGCGGCCACGCCGGCGATCAGACCGAAAATGAAAGTCAACTTTGGCGAAGCGCCTTGGAACATGCCGGAGGGCATCATTGGGGATGGGGGCGGAGTGGGATTGTCCATGTGGTGGGGATAATGTCAGTTAGCTACTACAGCGTGTAGTATACAGTAGCGTAGATGTGGGTCAAGCGCTGCTCCCTCGTGACTGCAGGAGGGGCGAAGGGGTGGCTGCTCTAGCCCTCTTACACCTCCCCTCCTTCGAGGGGAGGGCAGCATTGTTATTCTGGGTAAATGCGTTTTCCATCCTGGCCATACAGGTAAATTGCTAAGACCGGGCAGGATTTCGCAGCATTCAAGAGTTGTTCGTCGGTCAGTTCACTCCACTTTGGCTTAAGGGAGGCTTTGTTTTCCCCATCCAGCTCGAAAGCGTCCGGCGCCAACGTCACGCAGGTAGCCGCGCCGATACAGAGCTCGCGGTCAATCTCAATCCGGGCAATCTGCCCGGCGGGCGTGTCAGCCATTACTCGTCTTCGAGTACGTCAGTTTCGTGCCCGGTCGTCAGCATGGCTTCCGCCTCCGGCCAGCGCGTGCGCAACTGTTCCTTGATTTCCTCGGTGTCCTCATCGACGTCGAGTTCACCCCGCTCGATCTTGTGTTCGATAATTTCATCGATTAAATCAGCGTAGGCTTCCCGCGAAAAAGCACCGTCGTCTTCCATCCGGGTGACGGCTTCGCGCATAACTTCGTTGGGGTTGAAAGTCAGGTTTTGTTCCATGCCGGGAAGTATACCGATGTTTTGAAAAAAGCCAAGTCTGGCCGGTTGACAGTGGTCTCTTAGAATGTTAAGACGTTCGAATCGAACCTTGCAAACTGAATATCCAACCGTGGTTAGTGTACTGACCTGAAGGAGGAACGTTATGCCGCATGTCCTGTTGTTGATCATGGGTCTGATGTGGGGTGACGGCACGTCGGCCGAATTGGGCCATGTCAACTGCCACTTCCCGATCTCTGGATATGCAAATCTGGAGGTTAACGATTTCGCCACGATGCAGATCAAGTTCACGTACGTCGGCCCGCAGGACTACATGACACCTAGTCGATTCGTGCTGTGCGACAGCAACGCGTACTTGTCCATCTTACATTCCTGCCGCGGTCCGGCCAACTACATCAACGATGCGATCACGGATCAGTCCGGCCATCTCATCCGATTGGTGATCGCCTCCCCGGAATCGCTCGGACAGGCAGTCCGAACGATCATTCGAGACTTACCGAACGGTAGTCTCGATTACGGCTCGGACCCCATGCAGGTGGTCTCGATGACGATCGCCCACCGCCATGGGAAAGACGTGAGAGTCACCGAATTGTTCCTGCGTCGGAAGACGATGCAGCACGTCTACCTGATCTTGGCGCGATACCTGAGCGCCGGCGACCGTGACGAATTGTGTGATTTTCTTCGTCACATCCACGCCCGGTGTCCAAATCGGTGACGGTGTGCGTCAGAATGCGGAGGCAAGGATGCGCCAGATAATAGCAGTAGTCTTGATCCTCGTGAGCTCCATTCTTCCGGCTACGCTCGGAGCGCCAGAGACCGTCGCGTGGCGGATTGAGGCCACCGAAAACACCGCCCGACTCACGTTGATGGTCGGCGATGACAGTTCGGGTGTGATCATCCTGCAGTCCGGTCCGACCCACGCCTACAGTGGGGTCTTCACTGGGTTAGCGTTGACACCCAGCCAGCTGACCGCCTGCTCCCGGGCAACCCAAAAAGGGTTGTCGGGTCCACAACTTTTCGGTGCTATCGCTGAAAGCCTGGCCCTAGCCCGCCCACTGCCGGCTGACGGCACTCGAGAATATAGGTTCTGACACGAACTCTCCCGCGGAGTGATCTAGCGAGAAAGCATTAAGGAGGACACAATGAATCAAAAAAAGCGCAAACGCCGGACCGCCATCCAATTCTCCATTCCTAATCATGTGAGCCTCAATCGGTGGGCGGTGCAACTGCAACGCGAAGGTTTCCGATCCTATAACATCAAGACAGGTAATGATGCCATTCGTCGGGCGAAGCGGCTGCCGCGCCCGACCCTGATCTGTTACCGGTTTATTAGTACGGAAGTCAACCTTGCAACAGCATGACAGACATCAAGTAGTCCAAGGCTGTTCCCGACATCACCAACATTCTTGTCGTCCTAAAGGAGTGGGGGGGGCAGGATAAGGAATATCAACCAACTCGCGCCCGGATGAATTCTAGGCGAGTGGAGGCACCATGGGATCGTACGCCTTTTTTCCTCTCGTGCTCCTCTGTATGTTCGCAATCTTCATCGTGATTGAACGGGAAGAACGTAAGAAGCGCCAACCCCAGGATCCGAATCCTGATGGCGGAGAGCAATCACCGGACGATCAACCTGCAGCCTGAACGTTGAGACAACGACAAGTCACCCGCCAGCCCAGCGCCGGCGGGATTTTTATTTAGATCAGAGGTGGCCGAGCGGTTTGGTTTACCACCCCTAACCCCTCCTCATATGAGGAGGGGAACTCATTGGCTCGACCACTAGTAAATTTCCTCCCGCTTCTCTTTCAAAAACCCGAAAAATCCTTCTGTTGCTTCCAAAAAAGCTTTGAATGGCGCTTCGATGATGACGTCGAGGAAGAAAATCAGGACGTTGATTTTCGGCGCACGTAAGCTAATCCAGCGGCCGACTTGGACGATCGGAACGGTGATGAAGTCGAACAAAACCGTGAAGACATTTTCGCGGTGATCAACGACCAAGAGCTCCCGCGCCAAATTGCGAATGCGAATTCCGAAGAAACTCACCAGGGTTAAGAACAGTAAGAAAATCAACTGGTCGAAAACGGTAAAGTGGAGCCGTGTCAGAATGGAAATCAAACCCCCAAAGACGACAATGAAGAGGAGGGCATAGATCACGCGGTACACGTAGGTGAAGACCGCGTTGCGGCGGATGGGCTTCCGAGGCTTGACCAGGGCGTGCCGTTCATCACCGCGGTAGATTAAATCCTTGATTTTTTCAATCACTCCAGTTTCGTTGTTCTTACCGGGTGGACGAATCGTGACCCCGATCAGCAATAACAACACTGGCGGAATGATAACACTCAGGATCAGCGGAATGCGGTTGACGGCGGCCGCATGGAAAATCAGTTTGTTGATCGGCACCTCAAGAATCAGGACGATCAGCATCTTGGTGAGTAGAATATAGATGAATGACCGGATTAGGCTGCGAGTAATTCTGCCCGTTACCACTTTGCGACGGCTAGCGTATGCCGCCGTCACATCTGTGACCACCTGATCGGGATGAACCAGTTGTTGCGCCGCCTCGGCGCCATACTGACGCACGACATCATCGAAGACTTGGAAAATAATGGCATACTTTTTCATCACGCGCTGCAACAACTCACCGGCCGGATGGAGCAGCTGGGTATCAATGGCTCGTCGAATTTCAGCCAGGTGTTGTCCGACCTCGGCTACTAAAGCTGCATCAGCGCTCGGCCACTCCGGATAGCGGCGCAAGAACAAATGGTAGCCGATCATCTCCGGATCGGATTTGAGGAGCGTGCGATGGATCGCAATATAAAGCTGATCAGCTCGTTCAAATTCGCTGAGTTCGCCCTCGGCGAAGGTAATGTCGCGGTGGGTGACGTCAAAAACCAACTGTACTAAGGTTTCAGCGTGGTCGGTCGGGCTGTAGACTTCATTGAGTTCAACCGACATTAACCCTAAGTACCAGCGGAACAATTGATCGGTCTCGCTCGGATTGGCGATGGTTGGAACTTGCGTCCAGAGGTGAACGTAGCGATTAATGACTTCGGCCGTTTCACCGATGACCGTGACCGGCAACTCATTGTTCGGCAAGTAGCGCCCACGGATCAGTTCAAGCACCAGCGGCTCCGCGATCGCTTCGGCCGTCACGCCGGCAACCAAGCGCCGTTTCAAAATCCGCTCAATCGCGTTCTTGCGGAGCAGGTGTTCGTCTTGATAGTCAATGGCTTGGCGAAGTTTTTCATACGCCCAGGCCACGTTACTGACCGTGTCGTGGACTTCAATTTTGGCGATGCCTTCATCAGCCGCGGCTTCACGATGCTTTGCGAACGACGCCAAGCTTCGGCTGACGGATGGCGTCAGGGCTTGGTCAGGGGTGGCAACTTTCTGTTTACCGCCGGGTGATATTTTTGGGAGGAAAGGCATGAATCACAAAATATAACGCAGAGAGTATAGCATTTTTTCGACGAAAAATCAACCCCAGAGAAAAATTCGTCAGTACTTGCCCTGTTATCTGATTATGTGTGTTCGTCGATAACGCACCAAATATTTAGAAAAAATAACTGCTGCTAAACCAGCGAGTATTCCTGCTGCCAATGGAAAACCGAATAGAATATCCCAGACTATAGATCGAGTCGGACCGACCGGGGCCAGGGCTTCACCGAGAAGAGAGACGACGATAAACACAAGCAGGGTCAGCACTGCAATCACAATGGTTTCTCTTCGAACTGTTTTTGGACTCAATCCGGACTGCTTGGAGAATAAAGGTTGAGAAACACGTGAAGTCACAACAACCACTCCAAACAAGACCGCTGTCGCGAACGCCGCGTTGATAAAAGGTCCAAGAATCAACAGTAGCCGATACTGAGGCGCTATCCATGTTGCAATACTCGTGTAGTTATTTATTTTTTGACTGATGAATTCTTGAATCAGAACACACGCGAGACTAATCCACAAAAGGCGCTTCAATATGTTACTCGCATGTTCTGTGCGCGGAAGCACACGCCCGACCTCGATCGCAACCAAGAGCAAACCAAGCATTGAAATACTGGCCCAAATATTTTCGAATTGAAAAAATCCACTACTGGCAATGATAGCTTTGACAAAAAGTTGCAACACCAAGAGCGCGACCGGGATCAGATAAAGTCGCCAAGGGTCAGCAAAGAAACCAATGTGGATCTGGTTTTCCTCGAGGGCAACTTTTTTCGGATTGCCCATTCGGTTAATCGTCTCAGCCCGATGGAGGTGTTCTTGAAGCTCAGCAATAATTTCACTCCGCTTCGGTTCTCCGACGCGGAGGTGACGCTCAAAGATATGAAGAAATTCTTGAGACGTCATAGTTGTGCCAAAATCCGATGGTCAGCGGTTGAACGGTGGCGGTGAAGTGCAGCCAAGAAAATCATCACCAGCGCGGTGAGAATTGCACTCGTCGAAGGAGTATACAAATTCACCAATTGCCAAGGGATGCTGTCATGGGCCAGGCTATTGGTGTATATCAATATGTCGTAGAGGCCATAGTAAAAGAAAAAATAACCGGACACTGTCCCGATCGTCCCGAAATACACATAGTCAAGAATCACTGCTCTGGTTGATAATTGACGCGTGAACGTTCGGTACAGAACAAAGAACCCCATTATTGCCATCAGAGAAAAAGCAAAGAGCATCATGTCGCCCCCGTGTAGACGTAGACTCTGGATCCAAGTGCTGGCCGGAGAATTTTGGTATATCTCAGCATAGATCACTTCACCGTTCGTGATCAGTGCCGTCCCGAGCATCATCGATAACCATTGCAACATTCTTTTTCTTGGTTGATGAATTTGGCTCAATGCGTGAGCGCTCAACAGGACAATGATGGGCAACGCCAAGTGGCTTAAAATCGATTCGAGCGAGGCGGCTATTCGAAACGCTTGGTGAGAAATATGAACCAAAAAATATATTGGCCGCCAGACAATATATTCAAAAAAAATCCAGCTGGCAATCGGTATGCCGAAGAGCAGGGGGAGGGAATGGAACAGACCCAAGTAGACTCGATTATACTTAGCGGCTAACGTTGCGGGCTTGCCTAAGACAGTATACCCATCTACTTCAGCATGTTTCTGAAGTTCTGTTATGATCTCACTTCGCTTCGGCTCGCCGACCAGCAGATGTTTTTCAAAGGTAGTGAGAAATTCCTGCTTGGTCATGCCATTTGGTGCACTAATTTTCCGACTAGCGAACTCATGGTATTCCATTCGGCTCGTTTTTCCTTCAACTTTTTCTGACCCTTCTTCGTTAGAGAATATACACGGCGGTCGGCGCCGGCGACTTGCTGCCATTTACCGACGATCAACTTGTCTTTTTCGAGTTGGTGCAAAAGAGGATACAACATCCCTACGCCAAATTTAAAGACTGCGTCCATTTCGGTCTTTAAATACTCCGACAAAGCATAGCCGTGCATCGGCTGGCGGGCGAGCGCGGCCAGCACGATCAGCTGGGAATGACCTTTCAGGTTTTGGCGATCCATATATCGTATTACGATATATAACACCGAAAAAATATCCGGTCAAGCCCGGCTGTGGATTACTTGAGTTGTTGTGAAACCTTGCCAGCCCACTCCGTCACAAGCTTATCGTTATTATCACGATCAAAATAATATCCATCAATTCGCAAACTCGGCACGATCAATTTCCCACCCAGGTCACCCACCAGTTTTTCCAGGTGGTCAACGGCCCCGCAGAAGATGTCGTATGAAGATTCGCCCAGGCCGAAGACCGCGAATGGATGATTCGGAAATGTCTGGCCGATGCATTTTTTGGCTAAGGCTGCCATATGTTCCTGCAACTGGCCTTCTTCGGTTTTACCGTTGACCTCGCCGAGCCAGGTGCATGATCCAAGCAGCACGATGTCGTGTGTACCAAAGTCCGCCGGTTCAACAGCGTTGGCGCGACGCACCGTCACGGCGTGTCCAGCTTGCGTGAGTTGGCCGCCGATCAATTGGCTGACCGTTTCGGTGCCGCTGGAATTCGTACCATAGACGATGAGGACTGTCATGCCTATACTCTATCACATCATATCTTGAGACTCTATCTCT
The DNA here is from genome assembly GCA_964383765.1 of uncultured Gammaproteobacteria bacterium. GTDB lineage: Bacteria > Patescibacteriota > Patescibacteriia > SBBC01 > CAIJZX01 > CAYLHT01. The sequence goes on from CAYLHT010000001.1 coordinate 168,804, forward strand.
ATGCGTGCGGCCTGGTTTGGTCTCGGTATCATCGCGATTCTGCTCCTCGGCATTGGATTATTCGTGCCAAAGTTTTCCAAACAACGGAAAACCAGCACTCTCAACATAACCACTGTCAAGCAAAACCCAAATACCGTATCAGTCGCTACGGTTCTATCTGACCCTGGATCGTATTCGGGTCGCCGACTCTGCCTCACCGGCTACTACCAAAAAGGGTACCAATTCGCGGCCATGTCAGCCGAGGCCGATATGGCGAACTCCCGAGTGAAGGCGCCGTACATCTGGACTCAGTTGAATGTCCCGACGGGATCGCTGCAATGCCAAATCGGCGCCGGTCAGCAGCAGACGTGTTTTGGGTTTGTGACCTTTTGCGGCTTGTTTACCTATAAAGCTGAGGGGGGACTTGGACAGGCCGGGGCATACAAATATAAGCTGAGTCAGTAAAGTAGTTGGTGCCCTCGCCAGGATTCGAACCTGGAATCTCGGGATAGAAGCCCAATGGTTTATCCGTTAGCCTACGAGGGCGCGGTTGGGGTGGCCAACGGGGATCGAACCCGTGATAAAGGCTCCACAAGCCTCTGTGTTACCGCTACACCATGGCCACCATAAAAACAGTGCGAGTGTATGCGAAAATTATGGTTTTGTCAATTCTTGTGACTGAAAAAACCTTGAGCTTCTTGTAAACTCTTTCGTCTGAGTGGACTTGATCACGAAACCACCACGTTGCCAGGCTGGTACTTATTTATTCGGGCTTCCGTTTCTGTCCGTGATGTTTTTGATAGATTTCTCGCAGTCGGGGATTCGTGATGTGCGTGTAAATCTGTGTCGTTTGAATTGACGAGTGGCCCAGCATCGCCTGGACGCTCCGAATGTCCGCGCCGTTGAGCAGTAAATCCGTGGCATAGGAATGTCGGAGCGTGTGCGGGGTGATGTGCTTGGTGATGCCGGCGGCTTTTGCATAGTGATCGACCAAGCGTTGAATCGAACGCGGGGTCAATGGTTTTGGGTCAGCCGACCGTTGTCCGGCTCGATCGTGACGCAGCAAGAGATATGGAGATTCATCTTTGCGCCGGTTCAGGTATTCTTTGAGCCACATCTTCGCGCCAGCGGAGAGAAAGACGACCCGAAGTTTGTCGCCTTTACCGCGGACCGTAAACTCGTCTTTATTTAAATTGAGACTGTCACGTTTGAGATTGGCTAGTTCCGATACGCGCAAACCGGTTGAAAACAACAACTCCAAAATCGCTTTGTCGCGATACGAACTGATGGTTTTCTTAGCTTGCGACAACGGCGCGTGTAAAAAACGCTCTAAATCATCACCTTCGAGAAAACTGACTTGGCGTTCGCCGACTTTCGCCAACTCAATTTTTTCTGGGGCCAGGGCTTTGACATCATTCTTCGATAAATACTTCAAAAATGATCGAAGGGCAATCAAGTAATAATTCTGCGTGGATTTTTTTAAGGTTTGTCCGCGTTTATTTTCTTGTCGGTTCAGCCACAACCGGAAATCACGAATATCGTCGAGGGTGATATCACTTGGCTTCGTCAATTTTGAGATGGCGATGAATTTCGATAAATACAAATCATAGTTGCGCCTCGTCAGCAAGCTTTTATTTTTCTCAACCTCAATGTAGGTCAGAAATCGTTGCTTCCAGCGCTCGAGGTCGTTGCTGCTGCCATTGGCCATGCCAAGATTGTACGACGCTTAGTGTTGTGGCGCAAGTTGACCTGCCCCAGACCTGTCTTGGGGGAAAGTAGACGTCGAGCGAGTTCTCGTTTATCGTTACGTTATGCCGACACCAATACAAACAACTCCCCAGGCTACAAAAACTCCCCTGAAGCTTCGCCAAATACTAGCAATCGTGGCGATGGTTGTCAGTTTGGGGGTGGTCGGGTACATCATCTGGAGCTTGGTTTCCTCGACGACGACAAGTCTGGGAACTGTAACCGTCGAAGCTACCCAGGTAGCGATGGGCGTCAGCCTGAATGATTCAGATGCGAACCTCCATCGAGCTGAAATCTGGTTTAAGCGGGTTGATGAAACGACCTTTCGACGGGGCCTGGACATGGTCCGGGCGCCCCTCCCGGCCGATCCCTCGCAACTCGACAACCGCTGGGTCGGCAGTATTTTTTACCTGGATCAGGATCCCCCCGGCACAAAATACAATGTTCAGGTCCGGGTGTATGCCGGGGCAAATCTGGTGAGTAGCGTTGATGCGACGAATCCAGCTGATGGAACCCTCAACATTCCAACCGCAACTGAATGGTGGACAAAAAATCCCACCTGCGTTGCTGGTACACCGCACGTTATCACGTTTCCGGGAAGCGCCACGACCGTCAAAGCCGCCATCCAATCCGCCAAACCGGGCGATACGGTGTGTATCCAGCCTGGTACGTACAGTCTCAAGAACTCGGTGACTGGGGCGATGGATCAGATTTACCCACCCGGCGGAACGGCCACCAGTCCGGTCAATATCGTGAATGCAAATCCAGCCGCTGGGCCAGTCATCTTTGATGCCTCCGACGGCGTCCCCAGTCGCACCTGGACGCTCGAAGACCCGGATCGAAAAATCTACAGCCTGTCCTCGTTTACCTACGATCCGTATCTGGTGATCGCCGATGATACTCGATTGTTTGATCACGCGACCTACCTGAACTCCAATTGCAACGGTCATCCGTTCAGCTTACGGGACGGCATCAAATGGGACGGGAGTGCAAACCCTGAATGGCAGAATACGGCTTTTCCAGATTGTTTCCATGATCCGAATAATCCTTTGAGTCATGCGGAACTACCAAAAAATATCGACAAGGATTATTGGTCTACCGCGACGGTGAAGGATGGGTACTATTATGATAAGACTCTACAAAAGCTTTTTGTCCGCCTGCCTGAATCATGGACTGATCGCGATCCATCCCATCACCAAATGCACGTCGCCGGCAACTACCCTCAGTATTACGCCGGCTTCTACATCACCGGGGGGTATGTCAACCTGAGTGGTGTCGAAATTCGTTACTCATATTTTGGCGTGTGGACGGACGCGACCGCCGGTCGGATAGCCAATAGTACCTTCCGCTTCAACAAGAACGGAATCTTTTCGAAAGCCGGATCAAGTTTAGTCATCGAGGATAACCAGTTTCTGGACTCGAGTATTCCCGGCTGGCCGTGGTACGCCATGAAAAATTATGAGCGACAGAATCAAACTGCGCCGGAAAAAAGGAGTAATGAGGTGAGTGGTATCAAAATCCGTTCTGATAGCGGTACCTCAACGGGCATGAAACTGTACGTCATTCGTCGGAACACTTTTGATGGTCTGGCCGACTCGTTTGGCATTGTTGGTCGCAATTCAGACATTTATGACAACACCAGTGTTCATTTGGCGGATGATTCATTTGAACTCGATACGACCAGCAAGACCGGGTATCAAGAAAACATGCGTCTGTATAACAATACCTTCGACGATCCTTTCACCGGATTTTCACTGGCCCCCACCAGCGGTCTGTCCTATTTGATAAATAATGCCGTGACGGATTATATGTGGCAGGGGATAAAAACGAATAGTGGCGGTGCCACGTACGGACCAGTCATGCTGTGGAACAACACGATTGTCAGTCAGAATAGCCGACTGATTACCGGCACGTCCTACGGCTTCCGTAATTACTCATCGTCGGGTAGTTCGACATACGCGAACAAGGCGCCACGGAATTTTAATATCCGTAACAATATTACGTATACCAAAGATCTGGCGATCTACACTCCTAGCAACAGCCTGACCGGGTTGAATAATGGTTTCTGGCCGGACAATAACAATCAAATGGATAATAACGTCTACTACACCATCGACCCGTTACGGTTTGCCTATGCCGGTGGAGAAAAAACGCTGGGCCAATATCAAACCGCCTTCTCACCCTTCGACGCGAACAGTCGGGAAGAGACGACTGATTTCTGGGATTCCTTTGTCAACGCGAGTCAGGGGAATGTGGGTCTCAAGACGGGCCACCCCGCGATTGGCAGGGGCGGACTGATTACCGGGCTGCATTGTCCCAAGGCGTATTCGGTTGATGCGACCCAAAAATATTGTCTGCAGTGGGATGGGGCTAAGCCAAATGCGGGGGTGCTCCCGAAACTGAATTACGGTCTTAAGAACGTGAATGGTATGCCGGTGATGATCGGAACAAGTTTTGGCGATATTACGTATCTTTCAAAACCATTTGTTGTGACCGTCGTGAAAGGTGGCAAACCCGCCGCTGGACATACCATCACCTTGGATTTCTCAACCGCCCCCACCATTAAACTCATGAATACGCAACTGACCGGAACGGTCGATTGTGCAAAAAAAACTTTGTCACTCGTCACCGATTCGAATGGCGTCGCAAGTTTTCAACCCTTGTTCGGAGGCTACTCAACGACTCCGCTCGTAACTATCAAGGATGATCAGGGGGAACTTGGGAAAGTTGCCGCCACCTCGACTGATTTAAGCGGCTCATTCTTTACGGATGCTTTGGATTTGTCGCTGATGATTTCCAAGGTCAATTCCGGCACCAATCCATTTGAAGGTGACCTAAATCTCGACGGCATAGTCAACTCGAGTGACTTATCACTGCTGATATCGGCTTCGAACGGCACCGGGACACTGGCCGGAAAGTCGGATTACTGCAAGTAGCTGGGAGTACGTCGATTGCCCGCGGGGAGCCGGCCTCACTTGACCGGTGGAGCTCATTCTGATACACTCGAGCCGCTTATTTCTAGGACGTTTTCTTGGCTCGCCGTTTGCTCGACGGCCACGCTCGGATCACGCCATAAGGAGACTGTTTCATGCCCCTGAGCAAAGAAGACAAGGATAAGATTATCAAGAAGTATAAGACCCATGAGTCGGACACCGGTTCGGCTGATGTTCAAGTTGCTATTCTGACGACTGAGATTGATCAGCTGACTGACCACCTCAAGACACACAAGAAGGATTTCTCGTCACGCCGCGGTCTGTTGAAAAAAGTCGGACAACGCCGCCGGTTACTGCGCTTTATGCAAAAAGATAACCCCACTGGGTTTGAGGAGTTGGTCAAAAAATTGAAGCTCAAGGTTTGAGTTTATAGGTTTTAGGTTATAGGGATACACAGATGAAAACTTCGGAACAACGGGTGGGCGTGCTGGTCGACGTGGCCAACATGTACTACTCGGCCAAGCACATCCACGGTACGCGGGTAAACTTTGGCAAAATTCTTGAAGACGCAACCGAAGGCCGCCGTTTAGTCCGAGCCATTGCCTACGTCATCAAAGCCGACTCGCCGGATGAGAATAAGTTTTTTGAGGCGTTAGATAAACAAGGCTTTGAAGTGAAGTCCAAAGATCTACAAATTTTCCCGGGCGGCGCTAAGAAAGGTGACTGGGACGTCGGGATTGCAATCGATGCAATTAAACTCGCTGATCGTCTTGATGTGATTGTGTTAGTGGCGGGTGACGGCGATTACATCCCTTTGGTGCGCTACTTGCAAGAGGCCAAAGGCTGTTTAGTTGAGATTATGGCCTTCCAAGAATCGACGTCCATGAAACTCCGCGAAGCGGGTGACAGCTTTACCGACCTGTCGGGCGACAAGAAAAAATACTTACTGCCGATTCGGTCCAGCCTGCGACCGAGCATTCCTCGACCCCGGTTCTTGAACCGCAGCGGTAATCGCCCGGCCACTCCCACCGAATCTCCCGAGCCGGAATCAGACGATGAATCGTCCGGAAGTATCGCCACCAAGTTTTAATGCAGCCCTACACCGACTTCACTTCCGGCGCTCGGTTTGAACACGAACTGCCGCGGCCGGTCGAAATTATTTCGGCGCGGGAAGCGGCGCGGACCTTTGTCCGTGAGTACGAACCGGGGACGATTGCCCACGCGCTCCATCAAATGTTTATGGAAGCCGATCAACGCGCAGCTATGGGCATCATTGACATGCCGCTACCACGCTACGCCGAAACTGTCCTGCCGAATCGGGCCGAAGCCTATCGCGATTTTCTGGCCACTATGGAAGAACGCCAATTTGCCAGTGATGCTGTAAAAAAAATCCGGACAGCGCTGAAATCGGATCAACCCGAGATCAGCGAGAACGATGTTGCCATGGTGGGAGAAATCTACAACCGAAATTTTTTCAGAACCCTGCATGAGTTTGAGAGTAAAATTTCGCCTCGCGACTTTACCCAGTTGAAAGAATCCGGTCGACCACAGGCCACCTGGAAATTACGAGACATGGTCACCTCACGGTTACAATTACTGAGTGAGCATTGGGGACAGTTGCCCGAGTTGGACGGAGCAAATGTTCTAAGGTCAGAGGCGCGCAGCCTCGGATGTATGATTGGTGATGTCCAATTCCTTGATTCGCGTTCAACTGATCAAGTTGTGGCTATGCTTCGACACGCAGGCACCGAACAAACTCAAGAACAATGGAAAAGTGATGTCCAGGAGATTAGAAACGCCACCTACCGCTCTGACTATGATCAGATCAACTCAGCCTTAAAACTCGCCGCTTAATTAACTTACTTATTTATCACGTGGCCGTTAGACAGGTAGACTGTTCCGCAGTCTAAAGTCTAGCGGTCACACAGAAAGGACCGTTATGCCAGTCAAAGAATTTAGTACCGAAATCGGGGGCAAAGCCCTGACGATCACCACCGGCCAATTCGCCGGTCAAGCTAACGCCGCCGTCACCGTCCGCTACGGAGATACGGTGATTTTAGCCACGGCCACCATGGCCAAAGTTCAGCGCGAAGGCATCGACTTCTTCCCGCTGATGGTCGACTACGAAGAGCGCTTGTACGCGGCCGGCAAGATCAAAAGTTCTCGCTTCATGAAGCGTGAAGGCCGAGCGGCCGATGAAGCGATCTTAACTGCTCGCCTCGTCGATCGTTCGTTGCGTCCACTGTTTGACCAAACCATGCGCAATGACGTCCAGATTGTGATCACCGTTTTGTCATGGGATCAGGAAAACGATGCCGATATTCTGGCTTTAATTGGCGCCTCAGCGGCCATGCACATCTCGAATATTCCGTGGGCTGGACCGATCGGTGCAGTCCGTGTTGGCCGAATCAATGGTGAATGGGTGCTCAACCCAACCTACGAAGCGCGCGACAAGAGCGACATGGATATTGTGTTAGCCGCCAGTCGTGACGAACACGTTATGATCGAAGGCGCCGGAAATGAAGTTGACGAAGAGTCTGTGCTCAAGGCTCTCGACTTTGGCCATAAGCACTTACGCGACGTTATCGATGTGATCGAGAAAATGCAGAAGGAACTTGGTCAAGAGAAAATCAAAGTCGACGTCACTACCCACACCCCAGAAGAGCAAGCTGCGCATGAGAAGTTGAAAGCCAAAGTCATGGAGTTCAGCAATGGTAAGCTCCGCGCCATCTGGAAGACCAAGAATAAGATGGAACGGGAAGAGCACATCACGAAGTTAACGGCTGAATTGGATGAGCTCCTCAAAGGCGATGAATCGGTGACCAAAGAACAACGCACCGAGGCCCGTCACATCTTTGAGTTCTATCTCGATGATGAAGCGCGCAAGCTCGTGCTGGAAGAGGAAATCCGCGTTGACGGCCGTAAGCTGGATGAAATTCGTCCGTTGTCAGCCATGGTCGGCATGATTCCGCGGACGCATGGCAGCGGTTTGTTCCAACGCGGTGAAACGCAAGTATTGTCATTAGCAACCCTCGGCTCACCCGGCGATGAACAAACGCTGGACGGCATGGAAATTACCGGCACCAAGCGGTACATGCACCACTACAACTTCCCAGCCTTCTCGAGCGGTGAAGTTAAACCATTGCGTGGACCGGGACGACGCGAAATTGGTCACGGTGCTCTCGCTGAAAAAGCCTTAGTGCCGGTGATTCCGCCGAAAGAAAAATTCCCGTACACCATTCGGGTAGTATCAGAAGTGTTGTCATCGAACGGTTCAACCTCGCAAGCTTCAATCTGCGGTTCGACCTTGGCCTTGATGGATGCCGGCGTGCCGATCACTCGACCGGTGGCCGGAATTGCTATGGGCTTGATTTCCGACGTCGCCACCAAGACCTACAAAGTCCTGACTGATATTCAGGGCATCGAAGATCACGCTGGTGATATGGACTACAAAGTGGCTGGAACGACCCAGGGCATTACCGCCATTCAACTCGACATCAAACTTGGCGGCATCCCAATGTCCGTTTCTGAACAAGCGTTGGCCGGTGCTAAGAAAGCTCGCTTGAAAATTCTCGAAGTCTTAGCCGAAGCCATTCCTGAACCGCGCAAAGAATTGTCACCCTACGCGCCGCGGATTATCTCGATCAAAATTGATCCGGAAAAAATTCGTGAAGTCATCGGCAAAGGCGGCGAAAACATAAACAAAATTATTT
>CAYLHT010000002.1:0-12297 GCA_964383765.1 uncultured Gammaproteobacteria bacterium
TAAGGTAGCTGACGCTGGCTGATGAGAATCATGTCCGTTTCTGTTAGGGGATTATCAAGTAAGCTTCTGATGGGCTGGACGTCTTGAATATATGCGCTTGCGCTGGGTTAGCCCTTGGTATACCCTTCCCGCACGTTCTCCAACCTCATGTGCAGACCTTTTCAGGGATCACCATGTCAAATCGGAGGGGAATTTTGCCGTAGTTTCAACTAAAACTGTGGAAAAGTTGTGTTTAAAACAAAAATAAAGACTCCCATCATCTTTTCTCTCATTTATTTCTTATTCACCTGAAGGTATGAAAATCCCTTTCAAGCGGACGACCGAGCGTGGGCTGAAGTCAGCTTTATCAGTTCTGACCATTACCGCCCAGCTGCTGTGGTTCGTGGGGCCGGCGATTCCGTTGGCACATGCGGATAATCCAGCACCGACGCCAACTTTGGCGACGGACAAACCGGACTACTTCCCAGGCGAAATCGTCCATATCACCGGAACAAATTTCGGTGCCAGTTCAGACTATTTATTGACCGTCTCAGCTGGGAATCCAATTGATCCTGATTATGTTGCGATTCATATCAGCGTGACCTCAGACAGCCAGGGTGGGTTGGCGTACGACTATCAGATGGATAATGTCTACCGACCGTTGTATGACGTTCAGGCCGTTGATGGCAGCGGGAATGTCGTAGCGCAAACAACGTTCACAGATGCACCGGCATATAGCTTTGATCTCAAACAGTGTGCCCAAAACGACAAGATTGGAAATACCCCACTCGGTTTAGGTTATTGTAACTGGATTGGGTCTTCATTGGGTGGAGGAAACAATGGCAATTCACAACTTTACGAAGGAATAGCGACCGAGCAACAACTCCTAGTAACTAACATTACCGGTACTACACACTCGATGGTGGTAGGTATTCAAGCCACCAAAGGAGGGAATCACGCTTATGACTGGCTAGTTTCGGATGCAACAGCCTCAGGCAGCGTCGGTGACAGCACCAAGAATTCCCAGCAGGCATCTTTAGCTGATGGCATCACACTGCAGCTCAACCGTTGCGGGGATCAGCTTGGCACACAAGCTAAGGCGGATTGCAACGCCCTAGTCAGTGGAGCGACCGCCTCTAACACGAAGGATATTAGTGTTCCTGATGATCCGTTCATTAGCGTCGATGGCTCAACTCAGTCTCGTATTAATGCCTATGAGACGTTGTTAGGGAACCGCACTATTCGGCTATACACCAACGCAGCAGTAACCGGTACGCCAACGATGGCGTTGGTTCACATGAATGGAAAAACGAGCGGGTCACCATTATTGAATGGTGGCGATACTGGAGATAGTTACATTTGGTACACAATCAATTGGAACGGATCATCAACAAGTGCAATGTTAGCGGCAGGTGCGGACATAGCGCTTGGTGGTAACGGCACCGGACGAAGTTGGGGAGCAGGACGGGGCGCAACCGGAATTAGTGGCGACCCTTACCATTTCTATCTCATCAATGTCGATGGTAACGGTGGAAGTCTAGACAATCAAATGTCGAGCTCGGCGATATTCACCCCACCCGACTCACCAACCGTCGCCACTGCTATTCACAATGGGAGTAACCATGCGACCGATGTTCAAGGTACAACCATCGCCATCGGTTCGACGATTCACGACCAAGCGACTGTCAGTAACGCCGGCACGAACGGGACACCTCAAGGCACGGCCACGTTCCAATTCTGGAATAATGGGACATGTGCCAACACACCAACTGCGACATCGAGTGCTTTGGCGCTGACGAATGGCGTGGTTGATGCCACCGGCTTCGCTCAAGGCCCACTCGGAACCGGCAGTTATTCATTTAAGGCTAGTTACACCAGTAGTGATTCGACCAAATGGAACAATGCCGTCGGCTCATGCGAAACCGTCACCGTCGGTCAAGGCACCTCGGCAATTGCAACCACCTTACACAAAACCGATCACTGAGTGGTGACGGTCGGCAGTTCGGTCCCGCTTGGCACCGTGATGCACGACTTAGCGACAGTTACGCCGAGCAGCTCGTTTGCGCCGACTGGCAACGTCGACTTCCGGTTCTACACCAGCTCGGCTGACTGCACCAACGACACGAATTTCAGCGGCGGTACGACCATGGGCAGTATCGCACTCAACGGGGCGAATCCTGGCGTGGCTCATCCGTCAACTGCTACCGGCGCTTTAACGCCAGGCACGTATGCGTTCAAAGCGAAGTGGGCGGGTGACACGAATTACACGGGTAACACGAGTTCCTGTGAAAGCTTCACCGTTAATCAAAGCACGTCGTCGGTCAGCACCGAACTCCACAAAGCCGATCACAGCGTGGTGGCGGTCGGCGGTCACGTTGACCTCGGCACAATCATGCATGATAAAGCCACTGTTACTCCAGACGGCACTATCGCGCCGACTGGCAACGTCAACTTCACGCTTTACCCGAGCAACGACTGCTCCGGTCAAGGTACAGCCATGGGCTCGGTCGCGCTTGATGGAGCAAACCCAGGCGTCGCCCACCCCTCAACCTCAACTTCAGCTCTCGGCGCCGGAGATTACTCATTCAAAGCGACGTGGGCTGGGGACAGCAACTACACTGGTAACGTCAGCTCGTGCGAAAATTTCACGGTCGATAAAGCTCAACTGAGCGTTGATACAACGGTTCACAACGCCGCGCACGCCGATATCACCAACACGCACGTAGCACTGGGTTCGATCGTTCATGACACAGCGACCGTCTCAGGCGGCGTGAATGGATTCTCACTTCCAGCAGTTAGCTTCACCCTGACTAGTGGATACACCGGCACCTGCACGGCTGGTGACGCGGTCGCCAACAATGGAACGGAAGGTAATGCCGTTAAGTCCGCTGACAGCGCCGCACTCGGCGCCGGCGCTTACGCGTATCGCGCGGTGGTCGCCGGAGACAGCAACTACATTGGTGCGACCGGCGTCTGCGAACCAGTCACGGTCGATAAGGCCCAACTGACCGTTGATACGACGGTGCATGACGCCAGCCACGCGGACATCACGAATAGTAGCGTGCCGCTGGGTTCAATCGTGCATGACACCGCGACGGTCACGGGCGGCGTGAATGGCTTCACCGTTCCAACCCCGACATTCACCCTGACCGGCAGCTACACGAATTCCTGCGCCAATGGCGACGCTGTTACGAACAATGGCACTGAAGGTAGCGCGGCTAAATCGGCCAACAGCGCAGCACTCGGCGCTGGCATGTACGCCTACCGTGGGGCAGTGGCCGGAAACGCGAACTACTTGGGCGACGTTTCTGACTGTGAACCGTTTACTGTCAATAAGGCTCAACTTACAGTGACGACGAGCGTACATAATGCGCTCCACGCGGATATCACGAATGGTCACGTACCGCTTGGTTCGGTTGTTCATGATACAGCCGCCGTAACGGGCGGAGTGAATGGTTTCACCGTCCCAACTCCGATCTTCACGATGACGCAATCCTACAACAATGACTGCAGCCAAGGTTCATCCGTTGCCAATGACGGGACAGATGTGGTTAGTGGAGACGCTAAGTCCGTCGATAGCAATGCCTTAACGGCCGGTACTTACGCCTACCGAGGGGAAGTGATTGGCGACAACAACTATGAAGGTGATGTCTCGGACTGCGAACCGTTTACGGTCGATAAAGCTCAACTCCACATCAGCACCGACATTCATGACGCCGCCCACGCCAGTATTACCTCGGCCGCCCTCGGTTCCATTGTGCACGACACCGCCGGTGTGACTGGCCAGGTTGGTTCAATCACGCCGACCGGCAATGTGACCTTCTACTTCGGTCAAGGCGCAGCCCAAGACTGTAAAGATCCAAATGTCTATCCGGTGATTGCCACCGATGCCAATCTGGACGCTGGGAATAATCATCCGCGATCGGTGGACACGGGCGCACTGGCGGCCGGCGGATATCAATTCTGGGCGCACGTCAGTGGCGATGACAACTATCTCGGCGCTTCAAGCGACTGCGAACCGCTGACCATCAATAAAGCCCAACTGACCGTCACCACCATCGCCCACAACAGCGCCCATACCGACGTGACGAACACGAATGTCCCGCTTGGCAGCGTGTTGCACGACACGGCCACCGTCACCGGCGGGGTCAGCGGCTTCACGGTCCCGACTCCGACCTTCAGCTTGACCAGCGGCTACACGAATTCATGCGCAAATGGGACGGCGGTGGCAAATGGCGGAACCGAAGGCAGCGCTGATAAATCAGCCGACAGCGACCCGCTGGCACCAGGCGCCTATGCCTACCGTGCTTCGGTGGCGGGCAATAGCAACTACCTGGGTGACGATTCTGATTGTGAACCGGTCACGGTCATTCAAGGTTCGTCCACCATTACAACTGAGTTGCACGAGGATGCCACCCACGCAGTCATTACAAACGGCGGAGAATCAACCACCGGCAACGTTCACGACAGCGCGACCGTCATGGTCAGTCCGGACTTCGCGCCCCCGAGCGGTAATGTGACGTTCCGGTTCTACGGCTCGTCCGCCGCCTGCTCAGCCGATACGAACTTCAGCGGTGGTCTGTGGTCAAGCACGGTTGCGCTTGACGGCAATAACCCGGGCGTAGCTCATCCCTCGACTTCAACCGGAGCGCTCAGCGCCGGCACCTACGCCTTCAAAGCCAAATGGGCTGGCGATACTAACTACACTGGGAACACCAGCGACTGTGAAGTCTTCACGGTTTCAACCTTGACCATCAACAAATTGGCCAATGGCGGGAATGACACCTTCGGATACACCGTGACTGGTCCTACCAATGCGACGCCGGATGTCACGACCACCGGCGCGCCCGGACAAGGCACGAAGACGATGGTGGTCTTGGCTGGGAGCTACACCGTTGGTGAAACAACCATGCCAGCTGGCTGGCAATTCGTGGGCTTGAACTGTGCGGGAGTGAATGGGACAACCCCAACCAGCGCCGCCTTCGACATCCCGGCCGGAACAAATCGCGTCTGCAACTTCGAAAACACCAAGAACGGCGCGACGCGGACCCAAGGCTTCTGGGCCACGCACACGGCCTTCGCGAATGATGTCTGGACGAACGATGTTCCAACCAGCGAAAAAACTCTGTGTGGAACGAAGGGTGTGATCGATGCTACGGCGGCGGCTGGACAGAATGAACTGATGGGTGGGTTCTGGTCGAATGTGGCCAAGACGTCCATCGGATCGGGTCGCTCCAACCTCGAGAAAGCGCGGATCGTCTTGCTCCAACAGTTATTGGCCGCGGAGTTGAACCGGTACGGCCTCGGCACCAATGACGGCGGATTGATTGCCGCCGCCCGGACGGCCTACTGTGGGACGAATCTCAACGCGATCAAAACTTCGACCGGCGCGCTCGATACCTTCAATCAAAGTGGAGACAGTGTGCCGACCGGATTCACTGTGCCGGCCGCCACGCCAAAGGAATCGAAGCTCGAAGCGAATATCCCATTCTGGAACACCACGATCTAACCGAGATCGTCGAGGCAGCGGGCGACGAAAGTCGCCCGCTGTTTGTATTCTGAAGTTATTTCCCGAGGAGCCAGTCTTCGGCGGTCTGACGATCAGTAAAGTATCTGAGCGAGTCGCTCTTGCCCGTCGCGCGAATGATAAAATTTGAACCGTACTTGAGCATCCGGTTGGGTCCGCCGAGCATGGCCGCCCGGGTGAAGGGGATTCGGCGGGCTTCGGCGGCGACAGCTTTCGGGACGGAGCTGGGTTGTTTCAGGCTCAAGTCCGTTAAATTATCCAAAATCAAGACGACCCGACCTTCGGCCAGCATCGGTTTGGCGAGGATCATCACTTCATCACCCATAGCTTTGACCGAATCGGGGGACTGAACGCCAACGGTTTGGATTTCAATGTAACCCTTGGGATGGAGGAAGACGCGATTGGGAGATTCTGTCATTTTCTCTAGTATACCAAAGTCGGCTCAGAGGTGAACAAGCGCGGCTCACCGACCGCGTTTGACAGCTCTACAACAGGCGCGTACGATAGCTAAGGTTTTTTATAATCTGCCGGTTGACCCGGCCCACTTTTCCACGCCATGACTGCCCACCAAATTCGCCTTGGCCTGACCTACGACGATGTTTTGTTAATGCCGAAAAAGTCACCAGTCAGGTCTCGACGAGACATTGACATTTCCAGCCAACTCTCTCGTCACATTCGACTGGCAGTGCCAATTGTTAGTGCCAACATGGATACGGTCACTGAAGCACCGATGGCGATTGCCGTAGCGAAGGCCGGCGGGATCGGCATCATCCATCGCTTCCTCACGATTCCTCAACAGGTTCGTGAAGTCGCGAAAGTGAAACGCTGGTCGCACGCCGTCATCGCCGAACCGTTGACGTTACCCTTGACTGCAACTTTGCGAGATGTGCTTGAGATGCGTGAGCTGCATGATGTTACGAGCATATTGATTGTTGATGCCGATCGGACGTTGCAGGGCATCGTGACTTCCCGAGATGTAGCCCTGCAAACTAACCTCAGCACGCCGGTGACCACCCTGATGACGCCGAAAGCAAAATTAGTCACGGCTCGACCCGACGTTACGCAAGCCGAAGCACAGGCACTATTGTACGATCGCCGGATTGAAAAACTTCCGCTCGTCGACGCTCAGGGAAAACTCAAAGGTTTGATGACGTTGAGTGATATTCGCAAGCGTCAAAGTTTCCCGCTGGCCTCGAAAGATGAACACGGACGCTTGTTGGTTGGCGCGGCAATCGGCGTCAAAGATGATTATCTCGAACGCGCCCGGGCCGTCCTCGAAGCCGGAGCGGATGTGTTGGTGCTCGACATCGCGCATGGGCATTCAGACAATGCGCTCAAAACTATCGCGGCTTTGCGTCAGGCTTTCCCCAAGGTTGAACTGATCGCGGGAAATGTGGCGACCGCCGAGGGAGCTCAAGATTTGATTGCCGCGGGCGTGGATGCGATTAAAGTCGGCGTCGGCCCGGGCTCAATGTGCACAACCCGGGTGGTGACCGGGGCCGGTGTTCCGCAATTAACAGCGGTCATGGATACCGTGGCGATCGCCAAACAGCACAAAATTCCCGTGATTGCGGATGGTGGAATCCGGGCTTCAGGCGACGTCTCTAAAGCGTTGGCAGCCGGAGCCAGCACGGTCATGATCGGCAACATGTTCGCCGGGACGGATGAAAGCCCGGGACACGTCTTAACGCGCGGCGGCCGCAAAATTAAACTTTACCGCGGGATGGCTTCGCGTGACGCCTCGCAAAGCCGGATGGAGAAACTGTCCGCGGAATACGACGCCAATGTGGTTCAAGCCCTGGTGCCTGAGGGTGTCGAAGCGATCGTCGAGTACCGCGGTGCTGTTCAAGAAACGTTACATCAACTGATCGGCGGACTGCGCTCAGGGATGAGTTATTGCGGCGCGATGAATCTCGAACAACTTCATAACAATGCGGAATTCATTCAAATTACTGCGGCAGGGTGGAAAGAGAGCTTACCTCACGACGCCGACGTTACATCCTAACCTTGACCCCAGAGTTGTTTTTGGCTACACTCGGCAAGCTTATTCCGGGGTAGCTCAGTGGGTCCCGCTCTGGCGGGACGGGCAGAAGCGAAAGCGTCTGCGCGGGAGCGATCGGCGAGTTGCCTGTGGCAAGTCGCCGCTGCCCAGGAAGAGCAGTGGGCCGAGTGTTTCATACTTCCGATAGTCAGTAGTCTTTCCGGGGTAGCTCAGTGGTAGAGCAGTGGACTGTTAATCCATTGGTCGTGGGTTCGAATCCCTCCCCCGGAGCCACAAGAAAATCCGCCACGGGGTGGCGGGGGAACAGAACACTAGTTGACCGACGGCTGAGCGCCGGAGCCCTGGCCCGTTTCGAGCCAGGCACCGCGACCATCTTCATCGAAGTTGTTGGTTTCGACCAAGTACGTGACTCGGGTCGAAACCTGATTGCTTTCGACAATGGCATCGAAGTACTGACCGCTGGTGGTACCGAGCAAACCCCGCTCTCCCTTGGTCCAAACCATTCCCTCGTACGTGCCGGCCGAAAACCTGACTTTCGACTTACCCGTTTTGATCAATTTCCAGGCAAGCCGGTAAAGGTGTTCTCGCATGGCCTCAGACAGCGGGGCTCCGGTTTTCATCAGGCAATAAATCGGCATCGGCCCTCCCAAGCGGTATAGGTTGTGACGACAGAACAATGGTTGACTGCAAACGCTATCACAATAACGTCGGCCAGTCAAGGTGAGCCGACTAGTATTACAATCCGTGTTGGTGTAGCCAAACGACGGGGTCGTACCAAGCCGACAACTCGGCTTTGGTTTGAACGTAGCCGCGGTAGGTGATGGTGCTGCCCTTGATCACGGCAAAATGCAAGTGTTTCCGTTCACCGTCGGTTTCGGTTGAGTAACCAGTTCCGAGTACGGCAATTTGTTGTCCTTTAGAAACTCGGTTGCCGACTTTTAACGTGACTGATGATAACCGAATGTGACCGAACAAGCCGATGACGGTTTCTTTTGCAATGACGTATTTGATCAGCACAACTCCGCCGTAACCACTGACGTAGCGTACGGCCAGAACGGTGCCATCGGCAATGGAATAGACTGGTACATCAATATCTTTTTCGTCAGGCCCAGTGGCTTCGGCATCCGCAGCCGCATGGTATCCAGTGAAACGTTCCGGTTGTACTGGTGATGTTTTGGGGGTGATGTAGATGCCGAATGGTTTTTTGGTGATGCGATTGAAAAAATTGGCGATTGGGACGGTCACTTCTACCGCGGGGGCGACGTTCGTATTCCCAGCTTCACTCACGTTAGCGTTTATTTGATTGTTGTTTGTGTTGACGGCCACATTCAAGTTGGCGTTAGTTGCGTTGACGACGTCTGTATTTTGCTGACCAGTAGGCGCTGCCGCTCGATGTTTCGTAAGGAAAAATACTCCAACCGTGGCTAGCAGGAGAACGCCAATCACAACCCAAATATTTCGCATGAGCCCAGTCTACACCCATTTAACCTCTTAAGCGAACCCTGGGAAAAAGTCGGTTTTAATCTGATCTCGACCAACACCCATGTGTTTGAGGACGCGTTTGAAATGATTGACCATGGCCTGCGGTCCGGACAAATAAAACGTGTGTTGAGCGTACCCCGGCACTTCAGCGGTAATCATGGCTGGATCTATAATACCAGTTCGGCCGCTCCAACTGGCCGGGACGTTGGCCGGATTTGTAATCGTTGGCACCACCCGCATTCCTAAAGCTTCTGCCGCGCGATTGAAAATGTCCCCGTAGGCGAATTCATCAGCTCCGTTGGCGGAATACAATAAAGTCATCGGTCGCGATTGATTTTTTCGTAGGAGTTCCGAGACCATACTGCGAAACGGAGTAATCCCAATCCCACCGGCAATAAAGACCAGCGGTTGTTTCGTGTCGCTCGGCAACGTAAAATCTCCGCCCAACTGCGCCGCGGTGATCGTCTCACCCGGACGAATATTCCAGAGCGCCAACTTATAACTGCTCGACGGATCATAGAACTTCACCCCAAACCGAATGTACCGATCTGATGGGGCTGAGGCGATGGTGAAGTACCGACGCTGTCCGCGACCATCCGCCCGCGGATGTTTGACCATCAACTCCAGATACTGGCCTGGCCGAAAATGAATCGGCCGGTCGCTCGAGAAAACGAAATCGCGAACTCCAGTGGCGACGTCTTCAATCTTGACCAAGGTCAGTTGAAAACGCTGACGCGCATTGACGATGAATCCTAGAAAGTTTCCGCTCAGGAGAGCCAATTCTGGGGTAGAGTACACACCACCGACATGCAGCTGGGGTGTGAAGAGTAATCCAATCACTCCGGCGTAGATGTACCGCCAACGCTTCGTGCCGGGCATGGTGCTCGGCTCGGTCAACATGACGGTGGCGAAAAATACCAATGGCGACACGATCACAGTTTCACGGATGGCTGTGAAGACACCGACATGTCGCATGATTGCTGAAATTAGACCAGCCACCACCGCAGTTAGCATGAAGGTGAGAACAAGGTATTCTTTCTGGAGCTTACGGATGATCAGGTAACCGCCGACTGCTACAAATGGCAATATGACGGTGTTGCTGATCCACCAGGTAGCCGAACTGTTGATGGTGGCGGCGGTAATCGCGACGGCCAAGGCAGCTGGATTGAAGAGATGTTGGCGATGCCAGGTGATGATGAACTTGCCGGCCATGGCTAACGCACTGGTCCAGAACATCACGATGATTCCATGTGTGGTCATGCTTGGTGGAACGATCAATGCCAGAATGAGCGCAGTAATCAACCCCGACTCGCCGTGGTTCGAAACGCCAACCGTCCGAGCGAAGAGATGATTCATCGCCCAACACGTCAAAATCGCTTCAGTCGTTGAAACCAGTATCGCGGTTCCGGACAAGTGCACAATTCCCAAGTAACCCAACACCACTGCCAACCCCAACCAGGCGGACAAGACGTACACCGTTAACCGATACATCGTAACCCGGTTGAGTAGCCGGTCGAGCCAGTTCATGACTTCACCACATACTCCCGAAAGCCAGTCGTTTCCGTCGCCATCCCATGCTGGTCGATCATGTAGCCTTCCAAGCCGGGTAGCTGTTGAATGAAATTAATTCCTGACAGGCCCATCGCGAATGCCGCGGTCGCGAACCGGTCTGCTTCATAGATATTCGGACCAATAACCGTCAAACTGACAACGTCATCACCAGCATGCCAACCGGTTTTCGGGTCGATAATATGTCGTCCCCGTTCATATGTTCCGGAGGTGGCAATGCCACGGTTTGATGCCTGGATGACTTTGACCATGGTTTTGGGTTCCCAAGGATGCCGAATACCAATTCGCCATGGCCGCCCGTCGGACGTGTGGCCGTGAACTTGGATATCACCGCCGGCCTCAACATAGGTATTCCGAAATCCAGCCCGACGGAGATTTTCCGCGACGCGCTGAATCGCCCAACCTTTAACCAAGCCCGACGGATCAAATTTTCCGCCACTGAAGACATCAAAGTACCCGCGCGTCAGTTGCTTGGTTTGGGCTGACTTAACTAAGATCTCTTTCATCTCCGGACTCAGGTGGGTCCGACCCGCGCCACCTCGTGCGTACCGTGAAACTTCGCTGTTCGGTTTGAACGGGCTGAAGCGTTCATCGACATGGACAAATTCTCCAAATGCACGTTCAAGATCTGCTGTGGTGGCATGGTGATCGGCGATTTCGATGATCACCGGCATGCCCATAATCAAACGTGTCTGTCGCATACTATGCTTGACTGAGTGCTGAGGATAGCGATTCAACAAAGGCTTGACTCGTCGCGGTTGCACCCGAGACACCGCTGACATTTGCACTCTGGGCTTGAATGGCCTCTTGGCGCAGCATCGGCATGGCTTGGCTGTTGATCATCACCGAGGTGTTGCGGTCATTTGGATATTGTAAGAAGGCCACGTCAGTAATTTTGCCGCCGCTGACGGTCACGCGAACTTGGACGTTACCATAAAAAGCATCGGCCACACTGCCAATGTAGCGGCCGTCATGATACTGCCCAGATGAGGTAGTGGGAGAACTGGCCGTCGGGGTTGGTGTTGTTGCTGCGGATGAACCCGCAGCCGGAGTCGTTGCCGGATTGGAAACACCTGAGCCCCCATCATCTTCACCACTAGAAGAAATCGAAGGCTGGGTGGTAGCAACCGGCTGAGCTGAATTGACGTTGGTAGAGTCCGAGGTCGATCCATTCGAACCAGTCGACTCAGTCGGTGCGTGTACCTGAGCGGGTGCCATGCGTGCGCGCCAGGCATAAACTGAGAAGCCCGCGACCACGACTAGCGACAGGAAGAATTTTTTCATGCGGCAGTCAGATAAAAAACAGGCAGTTCATTTCACCTTGCACGAATACTACGCTATTTCGCAGTGATTTGTTTCATTGCTAGCGTTCAGACCGGGTTGACAAATGTGGTAAAATGTTGACATGCGTCGTCTCGGACTAGGCATCCTGGGCTTTCTCGGCGGCGTCGCCGTCCATGAAGCAGTCTTGGCATACGTCGGCCATCACGTCACCAGATTTCCGTCGGTGCCAGATGTTGTGATTGATCGCTGGCGAGATCTCGCAGTTATGGCCGCTTGCCCTGGGTTACGAACGCACGTTCATCAAGCGCGCGCGTGTGGTTTAACAACATTGCTTGATTATTCGAGATTGGCAATCCTCCACGGAGCTGCGCGTCACTGTCGGAACATCGGAGGTGGAGTAAACGAGCTGGGTGATTATAGGGGAGAAAGTTCTGCTTTCTAGGGGCTTGAATTT
>CAYLHT010000002.1:12307-32089 GCA_964383765.1 uncultured Gammaproteobacteria bacterium
TGGTTTTTAATGTTTGGGTGGTTTGGGAAAATTCTTTTCTTACCCGTCTTGGTGCTTTTCTCTATTCCCTTTTTTTGGCGTCACAGCCAACACGCCCCACAACTCTTGATGACCATCGGCATACTCTACACGGCGCGTTCAGTCTTTCTTCTCCTACTCCCAATTGGTCCGCCAATGGGCGCAATTCCGCCGAGTGATCGAATCAATCTCTGGGGATTCGCAAATCATGCCTTTTTCCCTGGCGGTCACGTCGGTTTATTGTTCACTCTGACCATGCTGCTGAATCACCGACGTTGGCGGAGAATTGGTTACGTGATCGCTGCAATCTTTGCGCTCGGGACCATGCTCTCCAAGACTCACTACACTGCCGATGCAGTCGGTGGTTTGTTGCTGGCCTACGCAGTGGTGACCTGGAGCCGTCGACATTTGTCCGGCTGGGTTTTAGACGGGTCGACTGAAACAAAACCATCCTGACCAACGTACTATTCTTGTCATGGATGAGACTGCGCTGACGGATGAACAGCTGGCCGAGTCGGCTCAAGGTGGGACGCAAGCCGCGTTCACAGTTTTGGCCAAGCGGTACTGGGATCGTTTGAACGCCTACGTCCGTCGGTTAATGCCGGGCACCAGTGAGCACGAGGACATCGTCCAGGAAGCCTTGCTCAAAGCCTATATCAATTTACGGAGTTTCGACCCTGATCGCCGTTTTAGCCCATGGATGTATCGGATTACGCATAACGTTTTAGTTGATCATGTGAAATCGTTAAAACGTGATCCGCTCCCTTTCTTCGATCCGGAAGTACTCTTCCCACACCCAGTTGCGCCCGACGATCCACAGCGTGAAGCTGAACTATCGAGCGTCCGCCAACTCCTAGCCGACCATTTGAATGAATTAGATCCACGGTATCGCGAGCCGCTTGTGCTCCGCTTCGAACAAGATCTGAGTTACCGCGACATCGCCGACATTCTTCGGATTCCGGTCGGTACCGTCAGTATCCGGATCAAACGTGGCCTAGAAAAATTACGATCTCATCTCCCATCTGACACGTATGACTGACCATCAACCCCCCCAAACGTTTTTCGATAAACTCCAGCAAGCCACCAAGATGCGGCCGAAGTGGTGGTTCATGGTCGAACATGGATTGATCGGACTGGCGATTGTGTTGGTGGCTCTTGGTTTGGTATTTTTTGGTAGTTTGGTTGGCTACTTCTGGCGCTCGGCTCATTTCAGCGATCTGCCGGTGTTCGGTGGCCCTGGGTATGGCTTGATCGTCCGGACGTTTCCGTGGTGGGAAGTCATCGTCACACTCCTCGGGGCGGTAGCGCTGGTCTATTTAATCCGACGTCACACGAAACTCTACCGCTGGCCATTAGCGGCAACCCTGGGCGTGTTTGTCGTTGCGTTTGCCGGGGCAAGCTGGATTGCCATTGCTTCGCCGCTCCATGATGATTTATCCAATCGCGCGATTCGCGGTCGGTTGCCGATCGTTGGGCCATGGTATCGCTCGGGTCAACCGCTCGTGCGCGGCCTGATCACACCGGGAACGATTGCTTCATTGAGCCCTAACCGTTGGATGATCACCACGCCAACCGGCGAAACCGTCAACCTTGACCTGAGCTCGTCAACTGATCAAGAACCGAATTGGACGCCGACGGTCGGGGATCGGATCGTGGTGATTGGACGTCGGACCGACCACACCATTCAGGCTGAGGATATTCGTCGGGCGGCGGCACTACCGCATCGCCGACCATTTTTCCTTGATCGCGAGCTGAATGAAACAAACCCTGAACCCCCGGCGTATTAGGAGTGTCAGTCAAGATTAACTAACCATAGTCGCAATGAAATTTTCTGTTCCGCGATCACTCATTCTCACGATTGTCGGTGTGGCGGCAACCGGGTTGATGACAGCTGGATTTGTCCGGGCGCAATCGACCAACGCGAATAGTTCTATCGACCGACCAATCGTATCAACGGCTGCGACAACTACTCCTGTCGGAATGCCAATGATGGGCAAGCATGGGGGCCAGCACTTGCAAGCGGTGGCTGACCTACTCGGTATCAGCGTGAGTGATCTGCAAACGCAGCTGAACAATGGTACGCCCTTGTACAAAATTATGGCCAGCCATGGTTGGACGCTGTCGAAATTGCAGGATAAGCAGATCAGTGACGCCCAAACCCGCTTGAAAGATATGGTCAGTTCTGGGTTCATGACTCAAGCCCAAGCCGACCAAGCGCTGACCAATCTCAAGAATCAGATTCAGAATGGAACTGATCTCGGTCCGGGCATGGGCATGATGGGTCACCACGGATTCGGAGTTCCGTTCTAAACAATCTCTTGCGATCAATCCGCCGTGATCTCCACCGGATTGGTCTGGACCAGCCCCAGTTGGACTGAAAACGAACTGCAACTGGAGCTGGTCTGGGGCCGCCGCGCCCCCACTCCCGTCAATTTTTTCTCACCGCGGGATATCCGGGCGCGGCGGCCCCACTACTTCATCGGATAACATTTTTTCACATGAGCGCTATCTCTCGGGGAACGAAAAACGCTTTCCGCAACCCCTTACGAACAATTTCGATCACGATCATTCTCGGCTTAAGCTTAGGGTTAGCCGTGGTGATGTTGGCGGCCCGGTCGGCGGTCGACAACCGGATCGCAACCGTCAAAGCGTCGATCGGGAATACCGTCGCGATTTCACCAGCTGGAGCGCGGGGTTTTTTAGGTGGTGGTGAACCGTTGACGACCAGCCAGATCACGAGCATTTCATCAATCGCCCATGTGACCTCAGTTGATTCGACCATTGACGCTCAGATGCAAGCAAGCACCGACACATCACTTAAGAGTCCGATTGATGCTGGAACATTGGGAGGTCGTGGCTTTCGAGCTTTTCGGGGTGGGAATGGACCGACCAATGGTCAGACATTCACGCCACCAATATTGGCTATCGGAACAAATAATGCTAATTACGGCGGAGCACTAGTTGGTGAGAATTTGAAAATTACCGATGGTAAAGTTCCGGATGTGAATGGTACAGCCAACGAAGCGGTGATTGGGAAAAATTTGGCTGATAAAAATAGTTTGAAAGTTGGTTCGACGTTCACGGCCTATAGTACAACTGTTACCGTAGTGGGTATCTACGACGCCGGCAATGAGTTTGCCAATAACTCGGTGGTGTTTCCTCTCAAGACATTACAAAAACTTTCCAGCCAAGTTGATCAAGTTACATCAGCGGTGGCGCATGTTGATTCAGTTGATAACTTGAGCAGCGCGACCAGCGCGATTAGCACGAAACTCGGATCGGCTGCGGATGTGACGTCCTCGCAAGACGAAGTGAGCAATGCGGTGGCGCCACTGGAAAACATCCGCCGAATTGCGACGATTAGTTTGTTTGGAACGCTAGCGGCCGGTGCGGTGATTGTGCTGCTGACGATGGTCATGATTGTGCGCGAGCGCCGAAAAGAAATCGCGGTTTTAAAAGCACTCGGGGCGGGGGACAGTACGATCATCTCGCAGTTTGTGGGTGAGTCATTTATCTTTGCCCTGCTCGGCAGTCTGGTTGGTTCGGCCTTTGGGTTAGCCTTCACCAATCCAATTCTGCGTGCCCTGGTGTCCTCATCGACAAATAACGGCGGTGGGCCACGCTTTAGCGCTGGTGGCCCTGGACCGGGCGTGGTGCGTTTCGCGGTTGGGGGAGCACGGGCTATTGGTGGCGCCATTCGTAATTTACAAGCCACGGTTGATTGGCACCTTTTACTTTATGGTTTACTAGCGGCTATCGGCGTGGCGATTATTGGATCAGCTTTACCAGCTTGGTTGATCGGCAAAGTCCGACCGGCCGAAGTCTTACGCAGTGAATAATCATATGTTGACGGTCACCAAACTCTCTAAAACCTTTAAACAGGGCTCAACCGAGGTCAAAGCGGTGCAGGGCACAAGTTTTAGTTTGCAACCGGGAACCTTGGCCGCGATCGTTGGCAAAAGCGGCAGCGGCAAAAGCACCTTGTTATCCTTACTCGGTGCGCTCGATAGTCCAACCGACGGCCAGATTGAAGTAGACGGGAAAAAAGTGACGGAGCTGGGAGGCAAAGCACTCCTGAACTATCGCCGCTCAACCATCGGCTTCGTGTTCCAGAATTACAACTTAGTGCCAAACTTGTCAGCGCTCGACAATGTCATGTTGCCGATGGAATTTGCGGGCTTAAGTGGAGCCGAACGTCATAAACGCGCCGTGCATCTACTGAAGCAAGTCGGGATCACCGATGATAAGCTCAAACGCGCGCCTGGAAAATTGTCGGGCGGTGAACAACAACGCGTGGCGATTGCGCGCGCCCTCGCAAACAAACCAAAACTGATCCTGGCAGATGAGCCAACCGGCAACCTTGATCAGCACACCAGTCAAACGATCGTCGACCTACTCCAGTCATTGGCAAAATCTGAGGATACGACAGTCATTGTTGTGACGCATGACCAAGCCATTGCCAACCACGCTGACAAGATTTTCAAGATTGTTGATGGACGATTGACAAGCTAAAGACCTTGACCAAAACGCAAACACTGGGGGCCGCCGCGCGAAGCGCGGCGGCCCTTGACGTTCCCCCTGGACAAACCCGCGCAGATATGCTATGGTGATCGGGCTGTATGCTTTCCAAGGTCAGTCTGCACCGCTCAGGTGCTCGGCCAAGTGAAAAGCGGTCGAGTACAGCTGTGCAGATAGTTTAGTCAGAAGTACAACCATGGCTACAAAGCTCTACGTCGGTGGTCTGCCCTACAGCAGCACCGAGGACGCTATTCGTAACCACTTCAGCCAAGCGGGTACAGTCACCTCAGTCCAAGTCATTATGGACCGAATGACCGGCCGCTCACGAGGCTTCGGCTTCGTTGAAATGGCGAGTGATGCGGAAGCGCAGAAAGCCATCGAAATGTTTAACGGTCAGGACATGGACGGTCGCAAGTTGACTGTCAATGAAGCCCGACCGATGGCGCCCCGCGCGCCGCGTTCCGGTGGCATGGGCGGACAGTAAACCCTGACCTCTCAACCAACACCCCTCACTCGAGGGGTGTTGTGTTTTGGTGTGGTATACTAGGCCCATGAGACGTGGATTCAGTATCTTGGCACTGTGCCTGATGATCGGCATCAGCGTGCCCTTGCAACCAGCTAACGGGTTAACTTTAGCTCAGCGATTGTCAGGTTGGTTTTTGTTGCAAGTCCAATCCAAAGGTGAACTGTGGTACGTCTACCCGAAAGACTTACGGCGATATTACATTGGCGGAGGTGATGATGCCTATGCATTAATTCGACGTTTAGGATTAGGTATCAATAATGCCAACCTGGCGAAGATCCCAGTTGGCGGTAGTACCGCCACCGGTGACCTGACGTTACGCAACCGTTTATCCGGGTACATGTTGATTGCGGTGGAAGATCACGGCAAGGCGTGGTACGTCTGGCCGAAAACAAAACAGCGGTATCTCCTTGGATCTCCATCCGAGATTTTCCAGCACATGCATAGTTTTGGTTTAGGAATTACTAATGCCAACCTCGCCTTGATTCCGGCTGACGCGGGGATTACTCAGCTGACAAAAAGTGTGACGACCAGCGGGGGTACATTTACAGTAGAAATTTTACGGTTTGATCGACGCAATACCGCTTTGAAAATCGGAACAGACACAGGTCAAACGACCGATTGTAAACGCGATTGTGTGGTGTATAGCTTAGGGACGTACGTCAGCCGTCGCAGCGGTCTGGCTGGAGTCCACGGCACCTACTTTTGCCCGGCTGACTACCCGAGTTGTTCGGGCAAAACGAATTCTTATGACTTTCCAGTCTACAATACGTACAGTCAAGTGATGATTAACAATGGTCGGATCAAGTATACGACCCAGCCACTGGTGGCATTTGACGCGCACAACAAACCCTATTACTACCACCAAGCGATTGATTTCAAAAATCAGGCCACCTTCGAAGCGACCTACGGCATTGGGTTGCAGGCCGAGATTAGTAACGGACCGGCCCTGGTTGAAAATAAGCTGAATGTACTGGATACTTCTTTGCTTGATTCGAAGCAAGCGACCGTCAAATCTTTTCGTGGTGTACTCGGTTGGAAGGGTGAAATCGTCTACTTGATGATCATTCGTGGCGCGACGGTGATTGATTCGGCCGCGGTCATGACGGCCCTGGGTATGGATTACGCGATCAACCTCGACGGCGGCGGTTCAGCCGCACTCTATAATGCCGGACATTACATTATTGGACCCGGCCGCAACCTTCCGAACGCGATCGTCCTGACGGCGAGGTAATGATCGAGCATCGTAGCTTTGGAGTGGTGCCGGTGCGGCGCTGGAAGCAATCCTGGGAGTTTTTTGTGGTCCAGCACAAAACCGGGCACTGGGCTTTTCCCAAGGGTCACCAAGAGTCTGGTGAAACCGGTGAGCAAACTGCGCGACGGGAGTTACAGGAAGAAACTGGAATTTCAGCAGTCGAGTTATTGTCGAAACCGGAATTTTCCGAGGACTACACCTGGACTCGTGACGGCGTCGAGAACCATAAACTCGCGATTTATTTTCTTGGATTGGTAGAAGACCATACGATTGTGATCCAAACACAGGAATTATCTGATGGTCGATGGATCCCGGCCGATGAAACCGAACAGGTGTTGACGTTTCCTGAATCGCGTGCGATTTTTCGACGAGCGCTCAAAGTTTTGAAGAAACAACAACCATGGAGCTAACTGAGTTCCGCAGAAATAAAGACGATTTTTTTCGCAGCCCGGATTCACCGCTGACGCCTGACCAGCGACCGAGTTTTTCGGGTTTAAAGTACTTTCCGGAAAACCAATCGTTGCGATTGACGTTGCCACTCGATGAGAACGTCGAGCACGATTTTGTGATGATGCAGACGAGTACTGGTGGACAGAAACGCTATGTCCGGCAAGGAAAAATTTCGTTTGAGGTAAATGGCAAACCAGCTCTGTTGTTCATCTATAAAGACGAACATGGATACTTCCTGCCTTTTCGGGATGCCACGTGCGCGGACCAATCGTACGGCGCAGGACGATACCTTGAACCGGAAGAAGCAACCGATGGAAAGTTGATGGTCGATTTCAACCTGGCCTACAATCCATATTGCGCGTACAATGAGATGTACTCCTGCCCGATCCCGCCGCGAGAAAATTGGACCGACGTCCGAATTGAGGCGGGGGAGATGAAGTTTCACGACTGACCATGCTTTCCGCCTCGACCAACGCCATCCTCGCCAGCGCGCTCTCAAGTTTGTTGGGCTTGATCGGCGGCTTTTTGTTGCTGACTCGTTATCGAGGAGTGAAAACGTGGTCGAGGTACATTGTGAGCTTTGCGGCGGGCGCACTTCTCGGCGCCGCCTTCTTCGACGTCTTGAAAGAAGCGATCGAAAGTCATCCCAATCAACTCACCACTGTTTTCGGATGGACCATGTTTGGTTTCTTGCTGTTCTTCGTGATTGAGCAATACATTCTGTGGCACCACCACGGCGACGAAGATGAAACTGGACACAAACACTCACACCTGATCCCCCTCAACATTATCGGCGACGCCGTTCATAATTTTGTAGATGGCACCATTATTGCTTCGACGTTTATTGTGAATAGTGGCTTGGGCGTGGCCACAGCACTAGCAGTCTTTTTCCACGAAATCCCACGCGAGATTGGTGATTTTTCAATTATGATTTACGCTGGCATGAGCCGACGCGGGGTAGTAATGTGGAATATTTTCGGCGCCCTCGTTAGTCCATTAGCCGCAATCGTCACCGTCCTCGTTGCACAACATGTGACGGCCATCCAATTGCCCCTCCTCGGTATCGCCGCTGGCAACTTCATTTACATCGCCGCCGCCGACTTAATCCCGGAAATTCAGCGGTCCAAAGGAACGAAAGCTTCGATCGGACAATTAGCCTTGTTGGTGCTAGGATTAGTGATTATCATTTGGCTCAGTGGGAAATTTACGGGCTAGGAGGCTTGCACAAAATCCAGAAGTTTACTAGACTCCGCCCATGAAATTCGTGTTCAAGTCGTCACTTCGTGGCCTGAGAGCCGATGCCCTAGTTTTGGGCTGGCTGGAAGACCAAAAACTTGCGAGCCACTCATGGTGGTCGGCGTTACCGTTGTCGACTAGAACGTTGATCCAACGTGAACTGAAACGGCCAGGTGTGAACCTGGAGTGGGGGAGTCAACACATTCTGCAGATCTCGAAAGGCCAGTGGCATAATATTGTCATCCTTGGTCTTGGTAAACGAACCGAATGGTCACAGCGACGCAATCGTTTGGCTGTGCGTCGGTTGATTCGGCAAGCACTGAGCAACCGGTGGCCTAGCCTGGCGATTGCCTTCCAGAAATTGACCCCGGACGATGCCCAACAGGTGGCGGAAAATGCGGTCCTGGCTGATTACGACTACCGCACGCACAAGCAAGCTCCAAAAATTGGTTGGCCGGAAATAAAAAACGTGACCTTGGTTGCAAAAGAGGTTACGGCCGAACATATCGCCGCCATTAAACGGGCTGAAATCGTTGCCGAGATGACGAATCAGGCCCGCGACTTGGCCAATACCCCAGGTGGCTTGATGACACCGAAAACGTTAGCGGCGGCGGCGGTGAAGCTTGCAAAAGGACGGAAGCTGAGTGTCAAAGTACTGACTCCGGTCCAGATGGAAAAACTCAAGATGGGAGCAATTCTTGGCGTCGGGAAAGGAAGCGACGAGCCGCCGCGGTTGATTGTGATCGAATATCGCGGCCGCTCTTCCTCCCCTGGCCCCTCCTCTTCAAGGAGGGGAACTGAGCGGCCGCTGGTGTTTGTTGGCAAAGGCATTACCTTTGACTCGGGCGGGTACAACTTGAAACCGGGGCCATCCATGGCTGAAATGCACATGGATATGTCTGGCGGAGCGGCAGTGATGAGCGCTATTGCGGCGATTGCCGATTTGAAACTGCCAGTCAATGTGGTGGCGATTATTCCAGCCGCAGAAAACATGGTGTCCGGATCTGGTTTCCGGCCAGGCGACATTTTGAAATCCATGTCTGGCCTCAACATTGAAATTGGTAACACCGATGCCGAAGGCCGACTTGTCTTAGCTGATGGCTTAGCCTACGCACAGAAACTCTACACACCCCAACTGTTGGTTGATGTGGCGACGCTGACTGGTGCCGCTTTGGTGGCGCTTGGACAAGAAGCGACAGCCTTGTTGACCAAAGACCAACAACTGCAAACGCTTGGAACTGAGGTTGGTGAAGCTAGTGGGGATTACGTTTGGCCGCTGCCAATGTGGGAGGAATACGAGCCGCTCGTCAAAGCCACGTTTGGTGATGTCACGAATAGCGGGAAATCGCGCTGGGGCGGGACGATTGAGGGTGCAATGTTCCTCTCGAAATTTGTGAAGCATGTGCCCTGGATTCACTTAGATATTGCACCGACTATGAGTTCGATCGAGGGGCAGGGTCTGGCGCCGGGTGCGACGGGGACCGGAGTGCGTTGGTTGGTGGAATTAGCACGCCGCCTGGCTAACGGACACATCGATCTGAGTTCGTGAGAAAACTCTTTATCGTTCTGCTGGTGATCGCAGCCGTCGGCTACGGTCTTTGGAAATCTCCGTTCGGTCGACCGGCGCGAGTGTGGTTAGCGGATTGGCAAAATCAATCGGTGCCGGCGCCGCAACAACTTGCCACCAAGATTGCCAGCCCCGCCATCAACGCCGTGGCCAGCCGGTATGGTGTCAATGCTGTGCCGGAAACCGCCTTGCCTTCGGCTCAAAACCTAGCAGTGCCATTCACCTCACAGGCCCCAAATGCGAATTGGGATCAAGACCACGAAGAATTTTGCGAGGAAGCCTCGATGTTGATGGTTGGTCGATGGTTTTCAAACCGAAAGATTGCCAATGCCGCTGATGCCGAGGCTGGTTTACAGGAACTGAAGGCCTGGGAAGTTGAACACCTCGGATTGTACTACGATACAACCGCGGCCGAAAACGCCAAAGTTATTTCAGCAGTCTACGGACTGAACGTCGAGGTCAAAGTCAATCCGACTGTCCACGACATCAAATTTGCTCTCGCTAATAATCAACTCGTGATTGTACCGACGGCTGGCCGAGAACTCAGTAACCCAAACTTTACTGCCCCGGGTCCGATTTATCACAATCTTGTCATTCGTGGCTACACGAGTGATAAATTCATTACCAATGACCCCGGCACACGCAAGGGCAACGGCTACGTCTACAGGCAATCCGTGGTCATGAATGCAATTCACGATTGGGTCCCGAACGGTGATCGCACGAAGCCGCGACAGGGTGATGTGACGAACGGTCAAAAAGTAATCCTGATTGTTGGCCAGTAACGATAATGTGCTGACGTGTGCTAGACTGTAGTTATGGCCAAGACTGAAGTTGCCATCAATAAGAAAACTCACGTTCGGGTTTATCTTGGTTTGGGGATTGGATTGATCCTGGCGTTGGTGGTTGGTTTGATCTACATTTTTTCCGGATCGAAATAACTTGAGCACATGAAAAGCCGATCCTCACGAGGGGACCGGCATGCTTCGGTTGAGCTCAGATCAGGGCGATCTGGGTTGGTTGATGGGTCGTCTGGCCGAGAGCGGTCAGGAAATCGGGTCGGAGGTGGGAACACCGGTTGAACGCGGAGTTCTCTTCGAAGCTCTGGCGAATCCGCACCAGGCGGTTACCCAGTGTGCGCTGCATGTGTGATCCACGCTTGGTGGCCAGTCGTCGCGCCTCGTCGATGTGGAAGCCGATGGTGGAAGCCTTCGCGCGCAGGCGGTGATCGACGAGATCGGCTGCCATATGCGGATCACTGGCGATGGCGGCAGCTTCTCGGATGACGCGATCGACATGCTTCAGTTCCGAATTGACGGTGTGTTTCTGGCTCACAAACCCCTCCCTGTGCTGGTGAGAACGACCATCGAGTGAAAGATCCAGCGCCAACCTACCACTTTTTTTCGATTCTGTCAAGCGTTGACCAAGTGCGCGGAGAAGCGTAGAGTTCCTTATTGAGAACGATTCTCAATAAGGATTAATGGTTAAGGATGAAGGTCCTGTGATTGTGCGTCACACTAAGTCTCGGCAAGCGGTCTTGCGGACTGTCAAGCTCTCGTCCCAAGCGCTCACGGCTGAACAGATAGTCAGCAAGGTCAAACCCTGGTGGCCGGATGCCAACACATCGACGGCGTACCGTAATTTGGATTTTTTGACTAAGCGGGGTGAGATTTACCGGGTGGACGGTGAAGACGGGGTTAAGCGTTACGTGGGCCACAGTTTTCACGAAGTGAAGTTTCGCTGCCAGCGCTGTGGGGAAGTGCGTAAACTCCCGAGTGAAACATTACAAACCTACGTCAATCGGAAAATGCCGGGCAAGCAAGCGGTGTTTTTCTCGCGTCTCACGGCGCAGGGATTGTGCGCCAGCTGTCTTCGTGAGCTGAAACGAAAGTCGAACTGATGGTTCGACTACCCGCTTCGCGGGCCCGCCCGCCTGTCACCCTGAGCCACTTTCGAAGCGAAGCTGAGAAAGTGTTCGCGAAGCGAATAGTCGAAGGGTCAGCCGGGCGGGGCTCACCATGACAGTTCGAGTAATATTTCTAATATGCCACAACTCGTTATCGACAAACTCACAGTCAGCGTAGAAGGTAAATCGATCCTAAACGGTCTGTCATTGACCGTCCCAACCGGCCAAGTCCACGCCATCATGGGCCCAAATGGGTCAGGCAAGTCAACATTAGCGTCGACGTTGATGGGCCACCCGAAATATGAGGTTATAGGTGGTAGGGTGGAGTTTAAAGGGGAAGACGTTTTAAAGATGCCGCCGGATGAACGGTCGAAACTCGGATTATTTTTGTCGTTTCAATATCCGCAAGAAGTCGCGGGTGTGTCGATGGGGAACCTTTTGCGGACCGCGTTGAATGCACGGCGCGAAAAACCGATGGCGGTACCAGAGTTTTTTGAGCTGATGAAAGGTAAAGTTAGTGAGATGGGCATGAAAGAAGATTTCATCACTCGCGGCGTGAACGAAGGATTTTCCGGCGGTGAAAAAAAGCGGGCGGAGATTCTGCAGATGATGATTCTCCAGCCGACGATGTGCATTTTGGATGAAACTGATTCGGGGTTAGATATTGATGCGTTGAAGGTAGTGGCCAACGGAGTGAATGCCATGCGCTCACCGGAGCGAGGATTCTTGGTGATCACGCACTATCAGAGATTACTTGACTACGTCAAACCGGACGTGGTGCACGTCTTAGTCGGCGGAAAGATTGTGAAGACAGGAGGACCGGAGTTGGCGGTGGAGTTGGAGAAGAACGGATACGGGGTAACCACCCCTACACCCCTCCTTGAAAAGGAGGGGGCAGCCTAAATATGTCTCTTAAGGCCCAACAAGCAACAAAAAGTCTCGATACGTACACGTACGGCTTTTCGTTCCCTGAAGTCGCGGTTCACAAAGCGCCGAAAGGATTGAACTTTGATATTGTCCGACAGATTTCGGAATGGAAAAAAGAACCAAATTGGATGACCGAGAAACGCTTGGCGGCGTACGCGACGTTCAAGCACAAATCCATGCCCCAGTGGGGCGCCGACCTGAATGACATCAATTTTGATGAGATTTACTATTATTTGAAGCCGGTAGTGGAGCAGGGACGGACGTGGGATGACGTGCCCGACTCGATGAAGAAAACGTTTGATCGATTGGGAATTCCCGAAGCCGAGAAGAAATTCTTAGCTGGGGTCGGCGCCCAATATGACAGTGAGGTGATCTACCATTCGTTGATTGAATCTCTCCGCAAACAAGGAGTGATTTTCACGGACATGGACACCGGCCTGCGTGAGCACCCGGAAATTGTAAAGCAATATTTCGGAACACTGATTCCAGCACATGATAATAAGTTCGCGGCCCTGAACTCAGCGGTGTGGTCAGGTGGATCGTTTGTGTACGTGCCGAAAGATGTCCGTGTTGAAATGCCGCTGCAAGCCTACTTCCGGATCAACGCCAAGAACATGGGACAGTTTGAGCGAACGTTGATTGTGGCCGAGGAAGGGAGCTTTGTACACTATGTTGAAGGTTGTACAGCGCCAGTATACGCTAGCGATTCCTTGCACGCGGCTGTGGTAGAGATCTTCGTCAAAAAAGGCGCCCGGGTTCGCTACACCACGATTCAAAATTGGTCAAAAGACGTCTATAACCTCGTCACCAAGCGTGCCCAAGTTCAGGAAGAAGGGACAATGGAATGGATCGACGGCAACTTAGGATCGCGGGTAACGATGAAGTATCCGTCGGTGTATCTCGTTGGCCGAAAAGCTCATGGGGAAGTCTTGTCGATCGCATTTGCGGGTAAAGGACAGCATCAAGACGCCGGCGGCAAAGCCATTCACAACGCGCCGGAAACATCGTCAGTCATCACATCCAAATCGATTTCCAAAGACGGTGGCCGAACGTCGTATCGGGGATTATTGCAAATGTCACCGATTGCCAAAGGCTCGAAATCAAATGTGAAGTGCGATGCCTTGATCCTTGATCCACAATCACGCTCCGACACATATCCAACCATGAAAATTCGGGCGAAGGATGTATCAGTCGGACACGAAGCAACGGTGTCAAAAGTTGGTGAAGAGCAGTTGTTCTATCTGATGTCACGTGGTTTAGACGAACCGACGGCGACCGGATTGATCGTCAGCGGGTTTATTGAACCGATTGTGAAAGAGTTGCCGCTTGAATATGCAGTCGAGCTTAACAAACTGATACAACTTGAAATGGAAGGATCGGTCGGATGAAAATTGGTGTGGTTGGAAGTATGCAGCATACGGATAAAATGCTCGCACTGTGTGACGAGTTACGAAAACTTGGGCACGAACCTTTCATCACAAAGTTTGCGAAAAGCATGGCAGGCAAAAATGATCAAGACATTGAGCAGCTCAAGCTCCATCAGAAAAATAATCTTGATGCGATTCGTGAGTTTTGGAATTTAATGCAAGGGGCTGATGCAATTCTGGTGGCTAATTACGATAAGAACGACGAGAAAAACTACATTGGGGGCAACACCTTAATGGAAATCGGGTTTGCCCATGTCTTGAACCAAAAAATATTCTTACTCAATCCGGTTCCGGATAATCCGTATTACAAAACAGAGATTCAAGCGGTCAAACCAATTGTTGTGAGTGGCGATTTAACGAAGATTCAATGATTCGTGTAGATATTTTAGACACTCCGAGCGAAAAAATTCTGGTTCAGGCAGGAGAAACCTTGACGTACGTAGTCCCAGTCTTGGAATCTATTATTGAACCCCGCACGCGCGAAATAGTGTTAGCTGGCGAAGGCGCGGAAGCAGATGTGATTGGGCTATTTTTGGGAACCGGTGATGATGTGCTCAACCTGAAACTTGACACGACCCACGCCGCGCCTAATACACGCGGCCGAACCGAGTTCAAAGCGGTGCTGGCCGGGAAATCATCACTGGAATTCTATGGGATGATCAAGATTTTGAAAGACGCGCAAGGGAGTATTGATTTTCTTCAACAAGACTCGTTGTTATTGTCAGAAGATGCAAAAGCGAATGCTGTGCCGGGACTTGAAATTGAAGCCAATGAAGTGAAAGCGAGTCACGGTGCAACCGCTAAACCAGTTGACCCAGAACAGAAGTTTTATTTGATGAGCCGGGGATTATCGGAGAAACAGTCCGAGGCGATGATCGTGAGCGGTTTTTTGGAAACATTGTTAAAGAAAATTCCCGACGAAACAGTTCGCGGTAACGTACTGCGTTTGCTAGATCAGAAATTTCACTTAGGAATTCATGATTAAAATTGAGAAGCTACAATCCAAAGACGCTCGAGTCTATCGAAAGATAACGGTTCAAGCAATATCCGACGTTCCTAAATATTCTCAAAAGGCTAGAGAGTCTGAACAACGTCACTATTCAGTTCAAAAGATTAAACAACGGTTGAAGAATAAAAGCGATTTCTTTTTGGTCGCAAAAAAAGATAATAAAGTCATCGGTGTTGTTTGTGGATTTTTGTATGCTGGCGTGGCCTGGATTGAGTGGATTGGAATCGAACGTCGCACCAGAAGGTTGGGACTAGCAAAAAAACTTTTGCGTGCCTTGGAGAAAGAGTTACGAAATAAGAAAATTCACAAGATTTGGGCTAATATTGACGTCAAAAATATTGCCTCACGTCAATTATTTATAAAATCTGGTTATCGCTTGGTTGGACGAGTAAAAAAACATTGGTACAGGCTAGACAGCATTTTAGTTGACAAGCTGATTTAATGTTCGACCCCAAGAACCTCAAAAAAGATTTCCCAATTTTCAAACACCACCCGAAGCTGGTGTATTTGGATTCGACCGCTACGACGTTGAAACCACAAGTCGTGATTGATGCAGAGCGGAAATATTACGAGGAAGTCGGGGCGACGGTGCACCGCGGTGTGTATGACTTGTCTGTCAAGGCGACGGATATGTATGAAGGTGCCCGCGAAAAAATTCGAAAGTTTATTAATGCCAAATCAACCAAGGAAATTATTTTCACACGGAACGCGACCGAAGCGATTAACCTCGTGTCTAATACCTTGAGCCAAACACTTCCCAAAGTCTCGGTGATTTTGACAACGGAAATGGAACATCATTCGAATATTGTGCCGTGGCTACCACCCCTACACCCCTTCCCTCGGAAGACTCGGGACAGGCTCTTCCGAAAGGAGGGGGCAGCTCCCCCCACCCCCCCTCTCCGAGGGGGGCATAGCCTTGAGAGTCACCTGAAATGGATTCCGGTCGGTGAGAACGGGATGCTCGATTTAACGAATCTAGATGAATTACTGAAAGGCGTGAAGTTATTGACAGTGACACAGATGTCGAATGTCTTAGGAACGGTCAACAATGTTACCCTTTTGGGTAAAAGGGTTCATCAGGCTGGGGGCATGATTTTAGTCGATGGTGCGCAGTCGGTGCCGCATATGCCAGTCGATGTCCAAGATCTGGATTGTGATTTCTTTGTTTTTTCCGGTCACAAAATGCTCGGGCCGACCGGAATTGGTGTGCTGTATGCGAAAGAGGAAATCTTGAAGGACTTACCGCCGTTCTTGCGAGGCGGCGATATGATTTTGGAAGTCACGAAAGATTCTGCAACCTGGAACGAATTACCATGGAAATTTGAAGCGGGGACGCCGAATATCGCGGGGGCGATTGGATTGGGGGCGGCGGTGGATTATTTGCAGCAACTTGGGATGGAGAATGTGTGGCAACACGAACAGGAACTAGCACAATACGGTTTGGAACAATTGTCCCAGATTGGGGGAGTACGGCTGTTGGGGGCAAGAATCCCTTCCCCCAGTCCTATGGACAGCCCCCTTCCGAATTCGGAAGGGGGCGGCGACCCTGAGCTTGTCGAGGGGGAGCGGGGGAAGGGAAGAGCAGCGATTTTCGCTTTTACGATCGATGGCATTCACCCACACGACATCGGCTCGATTCTCAATGATCAAGAGATAGCGGTTCGGGCCGGCCATCACTGCGCGATGGTGCTGCATCAGAAGTTCGGATTGACAGCTAGCGCCCGGGCGTCGTGTTATGTCTACAACACCAGAAAGGATATTGATGCGCTGGTCGATGGGATTCGTAAAGTCCAGGAGGTCTTTCGATGATTGGACTGAAACGGGGGACGGTTAAACTTGTTCCGCACCAAGCGTCATGGGCAAGGTATTTTCGTAAAGAAGCCGAAGCAATTCGTGATCGTTTAGGTCCGACAGTGGTTGACGTCCAACATATCGGCAGCACCGCCATTCCTGGTATTCATGCCAAACCGATTATTGACATGTTACTCGGAGTAAAGAAACTTCGCGGTGTGAAAAAACATTTTGTTCAACTCAAACCCCTGGGTTATGTCTATCGACCAGTACCTCGCAACAGTCACCGCAAACTGCTCTATGTCAAAGGGCCGGCGCATCATCGTTTAGTCTATCTCCATGTGGTGAGGTATAACGGGAGCGTGTGGCGAAAAGACATTTCTTTTCGTGATCAATTAATTGGTAACCGTCGCTTAGCGCGCCAGTACGAACGTATCAAACAACGCCTGGCGAAAAAACACCCAGATGATCGAGGAAAATATACTGCCGGAAAGCTACCCTTCATTTTTTCTGTCCAATCGCGCAGATTAAGTCGAAGATAATATTCATATGAGCCTTGACATGTATCAACAGAACATCCTCGACCACTATAAGCATCCGCGGAACTTCGGGACGATTGAAAATGCTAACCATCATGCTCACGTGTCTAATCCGCTCTGCGGCGACGAACTGGATTTCTTTGTGCAATTCGAAGGCGATAAAGTCAGCGATGTGAAATTCACCGGCCGGGGCTGTACGATTTCCATGGCGAGCGCCTCGATGTTATCGGACAAGATGAAAACATTGTCCCGAAAAGAGATTGAGTTGTTGCAAGGTGCAGATGCAGTCAAACTGCTCGGCGTTGACATCGTACCAGCCCGTTTAAAATGCGCCACTTTGAGCGTTGAGGCCGTCCAGCAAGCTCTCCGGGCTTGACATTTTATGACAAACCAGCTATAGTGGTCCGTCACCATTTTTGTATCCTCATGAAACGGAAACGCTCTCAATGGTTTGTGGCTTGGCTTGGGCTGTTGGCCCTGGCTATGCCCATGCAGGCGATTCAGGCTCAAAGCCTGGCGCCCAAACTCCCGATAGTCGGACGACCACGCCAGGTAATTATCCCGGCGCTTGGTATTAACGCCAAAGTTGAAATTTTAGACGTCGACCGTCGTGGTGTCTTGCAAGTTCCACGCAGCGCCTGGACCGTTGGGTGGTATCAGCGCATCTGGCCAGGGGAAAACGGGCAAGCCCTGATGTATGGACACTTAAATACAGCCACGTCAGCTCGGGCGGTTTTCACGCAACTCCATCGGCTGCGGGTTGGCGATGAGGTTAAAATCGTTGACGAACGGCGAACGGTTCGGACATTTCGGGTGACCAAAAAAGCCATCTACCCGTTTAGTCAGACGCCGATCTCAGAGTT
Organism: uncultured Gammaproteobacteria bacterium; assembly: GCA_964383765.1. GTDB lineage: Bacteria > Patescibacteriota > Patescibacteriia > SBBC01 > CAIJZX01 > CAYLHT01. The sequence continues at coordinate 30,334 of CAYLHT010000002.1, forward strand.
AACTGGCGCTAGTTCCTCGTCTCACCTAAATCTCTTTACGTGTGCCGGGTGGTGGAGTTCGCGAGTCCACAACTACTCTCACCGCCTGGTCGTCTATACTGACCTGGTCTCAACCAGCTTTGGCCAGACGACAGTGTTTGCGAGTAGTAACTAGGGTAGTAACTTCACAACGTTCCACCAGGCGGAGATATACTCCGGTCGCCGGTTTTGATATTTGAGATAATAGGCGTGTTCCCAGACGTCGAGTCCAAGCACGGGTGTGTGGCCGTGCAGATAGGGAGAATCTTGGTTGGGCATTTGGTGCACATGCAATTTTTCGTTTTCATCCCGAGCCAACCACACCCAGCCGCTCCCGAATAAGGTGGTGGCCAGATCAGTGAATTGTTTTTTGAAATCATCGAGTGAACCAAAGGTGGAGGTAATATCGGCCACGAGCGCTTCATCAACCTGCTTAGCCGGGCCCATGATCGTCCAGAACAGCGAATGGTTGAGATGGCCGCCGCCGTGATTGCGGATGGCCTTTTGGTCAGCTTCCGGAATTCCGAGATTCGCCAGATTCTTCAGCAGGTCCTCAACCGGCCGGTTAGCCAGATTTGGATGCTTCTCTAGGACGGCGTTCAGTTTATCGACGTAGGTTTGATGGTGCTTGGTATAGTGAATTTCCATGGTCTGGGCATCGATCCACGGCTCCAGGGCGTCGTAGGCGTAGGGGAGTTTGGGTAGGGAATGTTTCATAGTGTTGAATTATGACGGTAGTGTACCATACCTCAAGCGTTGCTTGTGGCAGGGCGAGTCTTATGCTATAGTGGACGTGGTCGTAGCCTAACTATGTCGGCCCAAACCTCAAAATTCTTATCCTACGGTAGCTTGTTCGTGGTCGCGGCCGTGGCGGTCACGGGTGTTGTCGTAGCATTTCAGGCTGACGCTGGGCCGATTACCGGCGGACCTGGGGTGGCACCATTTACCAAACTTGCGGTGTACCAAGGTGTCATGACCGTCGTTCCGACTGGCGGTGCCCAATTGATGGAAATCGGAAATGCCGGACAAGATATCGCCAGCACCGGTGACGTGTATCTCCGTCCCGGGAGCGTCGCCGAATCGAATACGGTCGCTCTACGTGTCTATAATTCGGGCGGGACCGCTTTTGCGACTCTCCCCGGTCGACTTGGGGTTGGCACGACTGCTCCCGGAACCAAACTCGAAGTTTCGTCACCCGGCGTCAATGTAGTTCGGCTGACTGATACGTTAGGGAAATCTTGGGATCTGCAAGCTGGCATTGGGGGAGTGAGCGATAGTTATTTTGGGATTAAAGACGCAAGTGACAACCTGCAAGTCGTTACGATTACGAATGCTGGGAAGATTGGGATCGGTACGACCAGCCCAGGTTCAGTCTTGACGGTCACCAATGGCGATGTGTATGTTACCTCGGCCACCAGTGGGATTATCCTCAAGAACGGTACTACCTGTGCTCGCGCGACACTCAATTCCACGTTCAATGGATTTAATTTTGCTACGGTAACCTGCCCCTAATCTCAGCGGTGGAGTGGAAGGCTCTGCTCAGTTTCCTGGTTCTCAAAAAAGACAAGAGTGGATTCACCAGAAAGGGTAAACGATAGTGGTCTTGACAAACCACTGTTTTTATGCTATTCTAGCTTGTTATCATTGATGGTATGGTCGATCCAAATCTTCCAATCGACGGTAGTCCGAAACTAACCACAGGTGATTACCTGCGGCGATTCTTGCATCGCCTGATTTT
>CAYLHT010000002.1:32099-145186 GCA_964383765.1 uncultured Gammaproteobacteria bacterium
CGCCCGAACGAATTACGGAGCGAAGAATCATTTCATTCCAACCCCTCAAAATGATTACCAACCGCATGCCTTACGACCACACTGGATGGGGGTGTACGCCGGGGTCATCATCGCAGTCAAAATCGTGGCGATTGTGTTTGCTGGTTTATATGCCGACCAGGCCAAGCTGTCAGACGTCACCCCATCGGCGATCATTAGTTTGAGTAATCAAGCTCGACAACAGAACAATGTACCAACCTTGCGTACCAATAGCCTCTTGACCAAAGCGGCTCAGGCGAAAGCGAACGACATGATTACGGCGCATTATTTTGCGCACATCAGTCCAACCAAGGTCACGCCGTGGTATTGGTTCAAACAAGCCGGGTATAAGTACAGTTATGCCGGTGAAAATCTCGCCATCGACTTTTTACAAAGCGAGGATGTGATTCAAGCCTGGTTGAACTCGCCGTCACACCGTTCGAACCTCTTGAGCACGAAATACAAAGATATTGGCGTGGCGGTGACCACCGGTAATATCAATGGAGTCGATTCCTTACTGGTGGTTCAAATGTTTGGGACCCCGGTGCCGACGGCCGTCAAGAAATCAAATGTACCGGTTCAAACTCCGCCGCCGGCCGTGGCCAAATCAACCTTAGCGGCTACCCCCCCGCCAACGCCGAAACCAGTGGTACTGGGCGAAACTGCGCCGCTGACAGTTCCATCCGTTCCGACGGTAGCGACACCGGCCAATGATTCATTACTGACGACCAACACGCCCAACATCGTTGGTCGGGCGGACGCCGGAACAACCGTCAACTTGATGGCGAATAACCAAACGGTCGGTTCCGAGACCGTGCCCGCCGATGGCATTTATAGCCTGTCGCCAGATCAACCGCTAATCGACGGTTTAGCTCAATTGAGCGTCACGTCAACTGACCATGGTTTAACCAGCGCACCCAGCTCAGTGGTAACGGTCACGGTGGATACCACCCAACCCTCGGTTCAAACCGATGAGACCTATGCGCTTTCATCTCTGACGCAACCCGGGCAGTATGATGTCTGGACGACGACCAGTGCCGATGCATCGAGTGTCGATGCTATGGTCGGTCAACGTACGACGCCGCTGATTCCGCTGGGCGGTCACCAGTACTTTGGCCAAGTAGTTTTAGCCGGTCAGACCAATAGTTTGGGCGCCGTCACCGTTAGCGCCGCCGACCAGGCCGGTAACCAAACCCGAGTCACGGTCATTGACCCAGAACTATTCTCGACCGGGGTGGTCGCGCCAACCAGCGGCTTAGCGGTCAACGCCCTGCACGCGGTCTTCTTCTCGCGAGCATTCCTGATGGTGTTCTTGGTGTTGATGTTCATCTTGGCAACCGCCAATATCGTGATTCAAATCGAACGCCAACACCACCCGACCATTGTAGCCTCATTATTGGTCATCTACCTGGCCGGCGCACTCCTCTTCGTGTAAACATTGCCGAAAAAACAATCGCCTGCTACACTCTGTAGTAGACGCTTTGCCTATGCCTAAACCTAAAACGTTTTTCGGCCAGTTGGAACAAGCGATTCTGGAGCAACTCTGGGCGCATGGCCCAAGCACAGTCCGCGAAGTTTTATCCGGACTCCATCGTCGAGTGGCGTATACCACAGTCATGACGGTGATGAATCGTTTAGTCGATCAATCGGTTCTGCGCCGCTCGAACGGTACAACCGGTGCCTTTGTGTACTCGACCCGAGCAAGTCGGGAGGACCTGACGGCCGCCTTGACCCGGCAAACGGTTGATCATTTAGTTCGGTCGTATGGCGACGTGGCCTTAGTCCAATTCCTCGATCGACTCGACCGGGTGCCAGCCGACAAATTAGCCCGGCTCAAACGTCAACGGAAGTAGGCATGACGAAGGATCTTCAACAGTATGTGGCTGTCCGACTGAGCCTCGGTCTCTTCACGCTCGTCGTGTTGGGGGTGAGTAGTCTGGTTGTCATCCACGCCTGGCCAGCCGTCTTCCCGTCACATCTCACCAGTGGTTGTGGGTGTGCCATTCTAACTCCGACACTTCCCCCAGCCCAGCGCGTCCTAACCGGAGGAGCGCTGATCACCGCCGCGATGCTGCTGGGGAGTTTTAGTTTTCACTTAATTCGGAGTTTCATTCGCCAGCGGCGCTTTCAGCAGCAGATCAGTCAACGTATCCATGCCCGCCCGATCCATCAGCCAACCGGGCAATCATTGACGATTGTGGTTGATTCGCGACCACAAGCGTTCACACTCGGACTGTTCAGGCCGCGAATCTATTTGACCACCGGTTTGCTCAGACGACTAAGTAAATCCGAAATTCACGTCGTCATTTCTCACGAAGCAGTTCACCTCCAAGCGCACGATCCACTGGTGGCGAGTCTGCTGGAAGCCCTGAGCCGAGCCTGGGGATGGATGCCGTGGATTCGGACCTGGGTGGATGCGGCTGCCAATCTCCGCGAATTAGTGGCTGACAGCGTGGCCACGGGCAATTACGACTCGACCGTCGCCTTGACCGGGGCGGTCAGTAAGTTGGTCGAACCGGCGACGGTCGGGGTAGCCGCCATGTCACCGAACACCAGCCGGGTGGAAAAATTACTGAACCATGACTGGCAACCGCGTTGGCGTTTGTGGCGTTGGCAATATCTGGTTGGAGCGGCCGGCATCATTGTTGGTTTAGTGCTCCTGAGCCGGACACCCACCGCCCGGGCTCAAACAACCACCCCAGGGCAGTGTCACCAATTGCAGGTGATGTGCCGTCAGGCTGAACAGATTCGGTTTGAAGATTTTGTCTGTCAACACAATCCTGACCAGTGTCTGAATGGAGGGTCGATCTGGCCGCGGGTTCAGGTCGTCCAGTTGATGTCAGTGGATGCGCAACCATAAATCTTGGTGGACGATTGGCTTGGTAGTTATCACGGCGGGAGCCGCCCTTTTGACGGGCCTGCTCTCGCAGCATCCGACGACTCCGACCCCGGGCTCGCCTGATGCTCGGCAACGATACTCGGAGCTGTATGATGCGGCCTGGCGCCAAGACAGCGGACAGGGGAATGTGACCATGTCGGCTACCCTGATGGTCCCATCGATGATCACCGCTTTGAATCAAGATGCTGGTCGTTCGTCCGCTGAAGATCAACTCAACCAAGCGCTACAAGCCTTGACGGATAAACAAGTCGGGATATTTTTGACTATTGATAGCGTAACCGGAGCCATACCCGATGACACGATTAAAACGAGTTCCACCGTTACGGCCGATGGACCAGCGTTCTCCGTTGTCGATTGGCAGCCCATGATTGCACCGAGCCACATCGTCAACACCAATGAACCATCGAGTTCACAAACCGGGTTACTGGTCCTTCAAGCTGACCAAGCGGTTATTTGGTCGACACTCCGCAATCTGAAACTGATCATCCGCAATATCGATCACCAAGCCCAACGGCAGTTTGTTTGGGTTGACCCGAGCCTACTACAGGCGGACTGACAAAACCACAATCAACGCCGCTCCTTGGAGCACGATGCCAATCACAAACGGTATGTCGTAGCTCGCCTTGGCGTGACCCCAGGCATGCACCCGATCGTGCCAATGCAAAAACCTGGTCAGCCCCGGGATGTGCCAGCCAGCCCGATCGAACAAAAAACGGAACCCCCACAGTAGATCTGGAATAACACCACCAACCGCACCGGCCACCAGCTTTGGAATATCAGGATTTGGTAAACCAAGAAGTAACGCCATCACCAGTAATGTGGCGATGCCGAAATCAAGTGATTCGACAAACGCAATCCGGTGGAAGGGATCACGAGCCCGCAACCACTCCCCAAAACGGCTGTCGCCGTGTGGAACTGCATCCAGCAGGTAATGACTGGCAACACCGGCGACAAACGCTAGCGTCGGGTTCGGCAGCGCCTCGGCCAGGAGCAATCCGGCGGTGGCGTGAACGGGAGAGTACATGGCTTACCGCACCCAGAACAGGAGCACGATAATCAACGCGGCTTGTTCAACCAGACCAAGCCAAAAAGGAATATCGCGCTGGATGATTTTGTCGTGCATGAAGGTGTGGATTCGGTTTTGGACGCGGACGAAATAGCGTAGGCCAGTTGGTTTCGTCAGCGAGTAGATCCAGCGGACTAATGATAACCACGATAGGCGCTCATGGATGACCGGAAAGAGCATGCTCAGAAGGTCCGGTAAAATTCCGCCCAGAATCCCGATCAGGAGCAGGTGGCTACTCGGTAAATCGGGCCGACCAATCACCCACAGACTGAGCCCGATCAGTAGGCTGACATCGACTGCGTTAATGGCGATGACCCGGCGGTACCGTTTCTGGACTTGCCACTCTTCGTCGTGAAACAAATGCTCATCGCCATGCGGAATAATATCGAGGACGAAGTGTGAGGCGAAGGATAAACCAAAGACGGCGAGGGGATTGTGGACGTGCTCGGCGATGAACATGCCGGCGGCGGCGTGGGTGGTGAGGAACATTCGATTATTTTGTCACATCGATGGCGACGGTTGAGGTTGTAGCATTTCCAGCATTATCAAAAACTCGGGCACTCAAGGTATGTTTTCCAGTTCGGGTTAGCGAAAGTTCGATGTCTTGGCGAACCGGCAAAAATGCATCTCGATCAATCCGCAAGTAGAAATTTTTCTGTAATCCCGAAAGACTATCGGTGGATGATAGATGGAGACGGATAATTTGTCCAGAGCGGACACTGGTTTGACTCAGGCCGATCAGCGGCGGACTCGGCGGCGTCGAATCGAGTTGAACCCGATACGTCGAGATAGGGCCAAGCAACTTTCCGCGCGCTGCTCCCACGTGGACATACCAAGCGCCCTCACCCCCCGGATGGACCGAGAGCAGATTGCGTGTGACGCTCTGGTCCGGTTGATTACGCGAGGTACTACTTCGATCAACCGAGAAGCGATATGTCGCGTCTGAAACGTTCGGCCAGGTGAGTTCAACGTTTGGTTGCGATGACCACTGGGTTGGGTTCGGGTTCGAGGGAGAGTATAACGCTAAGGTCGGAAGCGTCGATGACGGTTCCACCGGTGCCGAGACTTGGTAGGTCGCGTCAGTCGTCTGTCGTAATACGTCGGTCCCTAGGCCATCATCGGCAAGCACGGCCGTGTCGGGTAAAAAGGTCAGACTGAATGAACCTGGTCGTACTGGGTGAGCGATGATTTCAGCAATCGTGCCAGTCGTACTGCTGAAGCCCGGATGAGGAAGTCCGCAATTGATCGTGACGATACCCTGGTTGGCATCGATTTTTTTGGTCGTCACTAAACTGCAGATCGACGTCGTCATCAAGATATCCTTGATGTTGACCGCGGCTGGATCGTACTGCAGATGTACTTTGAAAGCATTCACCCTTTCACCACCAGTGTGGACTTGAATGGCAAAACGCTGGTCGTAATGAACATCGAACACACCACCCGCCGGCTGCAGACCTAGGGTTGAGTTATAGAGCGTGATGTGGGGGGCGGCGGCGACGGTTGTGTGCTGACCGGTGAAAATTGAACTGAGGATGAGGGCGGTCAATAAAATTATCAAGGCGCTCCCCACGGTGATCCAGGTCCACGCGGGATGCGTGGGGTGACTATGGGAAGCGCGGAGTGCGAATCCTAGACTAATGATCAACATCGCTCCAATCAAACTTAACGCCCACGCCCGGTAGACCTGCGGGAATGGGAGGAGGAGCAGGAGCCCACCAGGACTGCGCTCGAGACCAGGAAAAATCATATTGTTGACGACATACGTTCTTGAGCCAAGCCGCAGCAACTTGCCGGCCTGATCATTGGCAATTAAGCTCGATCCTGGATTCACCACGGCGGCGACCACGTGTTCAAGTTTTGGATCGGAGATAGTCGAGGCCAGGGCGCCAGCATCTTGTCCATACGCAATGATCTGTGAAAATCTCGGTAGGGGACTTTCTAATCGCTGTAAGACCGGGGTTGTCATAAAGTCTGCCACGCCGATTGCTCCAATCGCTCGACCGTCACGCATGATCGGGGTGGCCCCAATCATGATCAGCGGATATGTTGTACCCTGCTCGACCACCGCGACATCCTGCCCGTTCGCTACTTGACGACCCCAAGCCGTAGTCTCCAGGACGACATCACCCTGGGTCGTGACTGCACGGGAACGGACCACGGCCACACCTTGACTGTCGGCCACGACAATTCCACTCACGTCATCGTCGAGCTGAGCTCGATTGACCAGCGATTGGAGCACATCCGACCTCCCTTGGCTGAGGGCCTCGACGAGCGACTCATTCCCGGCCAGATGATGGGCAAATCCGTGTAGTGCGTTTAGCCGATTTTGAATAGCTGTCGAAAAATTCTGTATCCGGTCTTGATAGATACGCTTGTACTGGAAATCTAATGCTCCCTGCCGAAAGAAGTACAAGGTTGCCCCGGCAAGTAAAATGATAAAACCGCTCCATAGAAATAGGACGTGCCGGGCGTGGTTCGGCTGGTGGCGTTGCCAGGGAAGGTGCAAGCGGTGGGCCGGCATGCCTATAGTGTACTAGAGCAACAAGGGAACACCCAATAACAGGCATTCATTTAATGAACTTTCGGTTCTTGCAAGATTTTAGGCGGGCTTGTCAAAAAGATACTATTTCGTTATACTGCTCGCGCTACGGAGATTGCAAATACTTTTACGTCGCGGGGAAGTGTAACGGATGCACGGCGGGCTCATAATCCGCAGGTAGGGGGTTCGACTCCCCCACCCGCAACCACACGTTGATAATTTCACCAGGCCCCACTATGATGGTGGGGTTGCTGGTCGTTTGCCAGGGTAGCTCAGCTGGTTAGAGCGCGGGACTCATAAGCCCGAGGTCGGCGGTTCGATCCCGCCCCCTGGTACTAAATAAAGCCACAGGAATTGTCCTGGGACGAGGATAATACTTTTCAACAAATTTCTTTTGGATCGAAGGGCCGAGCACGTCTGCCAGTGGCAGGCGAGCGCAGGCCCAGGCCTGAGCCGCGCTAGGCATGGCAAAGGCGATCCCGCCCCCTGGTACTCAGCGCAAAACGCCTTCACCGCAGGGGTTTTGTCGTAATATTTACAATTCCTGCCAGGTTGAAGCCGTTGGCGGTGTTGGTGTACCGCCTTGAGTATAAAATCCAGAAAGATTGCTGTTGTATTGGACGCACGATCCGTTTTCCAATTGAATTTTGTAACCTGTAGTGTTGTTCAAACCAGCATTTTGGCTTACCAAAATTAGACCGTTGGGGGCAAAATAAATAACCGCGGTCGAGTTATTAGCTCCTTGAATAACGAAGTTCGAAACGTCATTTTTCAATGCTATGATAATTAAGAAACTTTTCGAATTGCCGGAACCCTGTAGCACCGCATTATTTTTAATATCAATTGATTGATCAGTCAGTAATGCTCCTGACGCTTCACCGAAACTGGCTGGGATTCGAACCGTTACGCCAGGATGATTGACATCAATCGTGCCAGTCACCCAGACTGGCCCATCGAGTGTCAGTGTCCCTGCATTGACTGTGAGATTACCAACAATTTTCCGAGAGGTAATCGTGGTATCACTTGAGATAGTCACATTGCCCGTAACTGTGTTGTTATCTGCTACGTCTTTGAGATCGTCAATTTGTTGTTGCGTCATTGGATACGTTGTTGCGGCTGGATCTGCTTGACCGCCGAAGCAATCTGTTCCATCGCCAGTTGTGGAACAGGTTATGTTTCCATTGGTTCCAGCCCGAACGGCCGAAGTGGGTGGGGGTGGCAACGAGACTGTCTGATAATAGGCCTTGCCGAAAATTTGGGTCGCTGACAAACTGTGGCTTTTTGCGCTATGTGCGTTGTATCGAGGGTCAGTGATGGTCGTATCGGGACACTTGACGCTGGGTGACGGTACACTCCCTTTGCCTATGGTCACACCATCGATCGATCCCGCCGCACCTGAATTACTGACATCACCATAAATGTTGCCGCTCCCCGTGACGGGTCCGTTTGCGAATAAGTCTCCCCAAATCTCGGTGCTGTTCGAAGCCATGTCAATTCCGCCACCGCCTGATTGAACTGCATACACAAATGCACTAGCGGGTGCGGTGGTAGTGGCTTTTATTTGAAGTGTTCGCTGAATTCCTTGTCCATTAGCCGATGAAGTAATAATTCGATCAGTACCATGGGGATTGCTTGGGTCAATCGCAATGGTGACTGTGGTGGTGATTCCGGGAGTGGTGTTAAAGGTGTAGGTTTTTGCACCTGGTGAAGTTCCCAATCGATACAATGCATCCTGTAACCCCGCCTCAGCCGCGGCAAATGTCTGTTCACCGTTCCGAGTTGTTCCGACCGACCCGAATCCGCGGTACGCAGTCAGGCTGGCCGAGACCATCACGGCTAAAGCAAAAGCCGAGATCAGGACGATAGCGATCAGCGCGACAGCGCCGGGGCGACGATGGATCATTGGTAGAAACTTTGGTGGGGGAAGAGCGTCGTGGAAAATTGTATCGTTTGGGGAGGCGTCCCGCCGGTGGTTGATAATTTCAGTGCCACGTTGACACCATTACCAGTCGCGGTCGGGGTAAATTGGTCAACAGCAATTTTATTGGTATCGATTATCGACTGTCCGGCTAAGGTCAGAGAGCTGCCATCGTAACAAAAAGTATCTGCGCCCGCTACTAACGATGGGTTACCGGAACAGGTTCCAATCGATAGAGTTTGTGCTTGTCGTACTTCTTGAGACAAACGGTTAAAGATCAGGCGGGCGGTTTGTTGAATGTCTTGACCTTGTCGGGCGCGGGCGGCGTTGGCCGTCGTATCAGCCATGAAGCTGGTGAACACAACCAACGCAATCGCCGTAATGGCCATGTAGATCAGCAATTCGATCATAGTGAAACCAAGACGTATGCGCATATCAGTTTTTCCAAGCGGTGACAACGGTCGAAAGTTGAGATTTCCCACTTGCCCACTTAACAGTGACGGTAATGAGTTTGGTGTTGCAGTCGTTTGAAGTGGTATACCCAGTATTATTGCAAGCCGTGGTCACAACACCGGATGGGTTGAGAGAGCCATCAGCATTTCGAGCTAGGGTAGTAATAGTCATGGTGCGGGTCAGATCCGCAGTCGGGTGAAAATCCTGATCTGTTGGATAGCTTGTCGACGCAGGATCAACACAGTCAATGGTTGAACTCGCTGACAAATATCGGTAGGCTTTATTTGGTGAACTGCAACTTATTCCAGATGGATACAGTTGCCAGCAGGTTGAAAAACCAGCGGCAGTTCGAGCGGAACAGTTCGTGCCCGGTGTGCCGGCGAACAAGGTTTTGGCCTGGCTAGAAACTAGCTCGATCCACTGCTTGGCAAAGGCGGTGGCTTGAACCTCTTTCCCACTGCTCGACGTCAATCGATGGGTGGCCGCGACCAAATTGCTGACCGCCGCTATGACAATCACCGCCATGCCCAGGGCGATGATGACTTCGATGATGGAAAAACCTTGGCGGCGCATGTTATTGAATGGTAACGACCCCGAGCGGTTTGATATGGACTTGGTAGGTTTTGCTCCCGTTCCCGATCGAGATGATTTGGTCACTCGTCATTTGATTTCCCGCGCTATCCAAGGCAACGCCAGTCAGTTTCTTGAACGTGATGGTTGACGGTGTCGGCGGTGTAACCGTTAGGCCAGACCACGAGGTGGTTGCGCTGGAGGTGGTATACGTCGTCGCGGTGATGCTGATTTGGTGATTTGTATTCCCTTGCCCGGCGATGGCTAAGGCTTGTTCATTGCGGACAGCGCTGACAAACACATCGGTCGTGTCTTTGAGATTCGACGTTTGCCGCAGATTGTTTAAACCCGGCAAAGAAATCACCACTAAAACTCCAATGATGGCGATAACTGCCAGAAGTTCTAACAGTGTAAATCCCCGCCGGAAGCGCATGCTAAATGGTGGCTGAGTATCGCCAAATGGGCGTAATCACCGCGATGGCGACAAAGCCAACGGTCAAGCCGATGGTTAAGAGCATGAACGGTTCGAGCACAGCCGAGAGGTTCGTCAAGCTGGTTTGAACCGAGGCTTCGTAATAGGTCGCCAAGCGCTCGAGCATATGGGTCAGTTTGCCGGTTTTTTCACCAACCTCAACCATCCGCAAGGTCAAGGGAGAATAGAGCTTGGGTTGACCCTTTAAGACTTCGTTGAGCGGGATGCCTTTTTGAATGAATTGAATGCCGCGCTTGGCCGCGTCGTGGTAGCGGCTGTTGGGAACGACAGCCCCAGCCAAATCAACGGCTTGATCAAGGCTAACGCCGCTCAGGAGCAGGGCGCTCAATGAACGCGTGAAGAGGGCGATGTTGTACTCCTGAACGATTTTTCCTATGCGTGGCAAGCGCAAAATGAATCCATCCCAGCGCCATTTCCCCCGCGGAGTTTTGATCCAACGGTACACGCCGTAAATCAGGGCGATCAGGGCTGGGCCGATGATCCAGCCGTAGCCGGTGACGGCGTGGCTAATGGCCAGTAGAATCCGAGTGGCGAGTGGGAGCTGGACATGGAAACTACCCAGGATGCCGGCCACTTTCGGAATCACGAAGGTGAGCATCAACGTGACCATCAATATCAAGGCGCAGAAAATAATGGTTGGATAGATCATTGAGCTGCGAGCTTTGCTCTTGAGTGTCACATCTTGTTCTTGCTGCTGCAAAATATGCGCCAGCGTTTCGTCGAGCTTACCGCTCGATTCGCCGACTTTAATCAGGTTGATGTAAAACGAGGAGAAATACTTTGGATAGAGTCCGAGACTGCGATGGAGGGTTTGACCTGAGCGTAGGCGTTGAGCGATATCATTCAGGGCCGCTCGGAATTCCGGATTCGACATCTGGTCGGCGGTGGTGCTGATGGCTTGGTCAACGCTAATCCCGGCCTCCAACATGGTATGCAGGTTACGCGTCAAAAAAATCTTATCTTGGGCGCTGACGCCGCCAAGCGACCGGTTGAGGAGTAGCCAGCGGCCCGACTCTTCTTTCTTGAGGTTGATGACGAGTAAGCCTTGCTGCTCGAGGGCGGCGGTGGCCGCTTTTGGGCTACGGGCCTCAAGTCGGCCCTTATTGTAGGCGTTTCGCTGGTCGAGGGCGGTGTAGGCGTAGAAGGCCATGGTGAAGGTTAGCTGCTTAGCGGTTTAGCTCGTTAGCCAGACGGTTGATTCGTAGATTGGTCGGTAGACTATTCGTAGCCTTTGGTTAGCTCAAGATAGCGCATCTCGAAAGATTACGCCATGTCTCCCGCATATGTCCTCAGCTAGGTTGTGACTCGAATGACTTCGTCGAGCGTCGTCAAGCCAGATAAAGCCTTCAACACTCCGTCCTCACGCAAGGTCAGCGCACCCCGCTGAACCGCGGCGCGTTTGATCGCCTCAGGATCCTGATGCTTGATGATCTCTTCGTGGATGACGTCATCAACTTCGAACAACTCATAAATCCCAACCCGGCCAAGATAGCCAGTACCGCCGCACTTAGCGCAGCCAGCGCCGCGGGTCAACGTCAGCTGACTCAGGGCGGTGACTTCGGGTAACAGTTTGACTTCCTGCAAACGGGCAATCGCGCCGGCCACGTCGATATATTGGCTGTACTGCTCCATCACCCGCGGTGATAACTTCGTTTGCGTTCCGCAATAGCGGCAGATTTTGCGGACCAAGCGTTGGCCGATGACCAAGTTCACAACTGAAGCCGTTAAGAACGGTTGCACGCCCATTTCGACTAAACGCTGAATCGATTGGAAAGCTGAATTCGTGTGGAGCGTCGATAACACCAAGTGACCGGTCATGGCGGCGTTGACGGCAATGTCGGCCGTGTCCGGATCACGGACTTCACCGACCATGATGATATTCGGATCTTGGCGGAGGAGTGACCGTAAACCCGTAGCAAACGTCAATCCAGCGGTGGGATTAATCTGGGTCTGGCTGATGCCGGGCAAACCGTACTCAATGGGATCTTCAATCGTACAAATATTGACGGTTTCTTTGTTCAGTAAACCAAGTGCCGTGTAGAGCGTGGTGGTCTTTCCGGAACCGGTTGGTCCGGTGACCAGTAACATCCCGTGGGGCTTCGTCAATTGTTCCTTGAGGATGGCCAAGTCGCGTTGGTTGAAGCCGAGACTACGGAGATTGAACTGCTTTTGCTTGGCGTCAAGTAACCGGAGGACCATTTTGGTGCCATGGAGCGTCGGGAGAGCCGAAACGCGGACGGCCACGTCGCGATTATTGAAGTTGAAACTGAAACGTCCGTCCTGAGCCATCCGGTGTTCATCAATTTTCAGGTTGGCCAAGAGTTTGACCCGGGTAATTAACGGCGGTAAGAGTTCAATGGGTAAGTCAACAACCTTGCTGAGCAATCCGTCGATTCGATATCGGACGACGACTTGGTCGTCGGTCGGTTCAATGTGAATATCCGAGGCGCCGCGGGTTAAGGCTCGATCGATAATCGTGTTGACCATTTGGATAATCGGGACGTGTTGGGCCAACTGCTCGGCGGTATCGCTGGCGCCGACGGTTTCATGCAAGCTGTCTTCGATAATCTTGGCGAACTCGGTCGTAATCTCAGTGCTGTACTTCTGCAGGGCATGATCAATGTCATCCGGCGTGGTCAGGAACACCTCTGGTTCGAAACCAGTTTTCTTGCGGATGAACTCGATGGTTTGTTGATTGTCTGGCTGCGTGGTGGCGACGTGGATGACGTTCTTAATTTTCTTGAAGATCACGACGTTGTGCTGTTGCGCGACGTCTTTCGGTATTAAGTTCAAGACGTACGGCGAGATGACCTTCTCGCGGAGAATGACCGAGGGCGTTTGGAAAAACTCACTCAAAATTTCGAGTAGGCGATCTTGAGCGAGAGCGGTCGTAGTAAACAAAATTTCGGCCAGGTGACGATCCTCGCGTTTGGCGCGGTTGAGAGCTTCCCTAAATTGTTCCTTGGTCAGCGACCGCTCCTTTTGCAGCTCTTTCCAGAGCGGCGTGTAGCGACCTTCTGATCCGCCAATGCCACCAAACATAGTTACGTGATTAAAACAATAATCCCTGCCCGTTGTCTAGCTACTCCTGCAGAATACGTCAAAATAGGCCGTTTTGCTATCAACCGTATCCCTGTCTTGCCCACACCTTATACACACACGGGTAGGTTTGTCAAGGGGCGAATAAGAAAAGGCCCCGTTTTCAAGCGGGGCAGTCACCAATAGACACTTGATCAGGTTGGTGAAGTTCCATTCCGAACGATCAGCGCCGAATTCATGACTCGTAAAGCAAACTGCTGATGCTCCTCGTTGCTATGGTGCTGACTCCAGACCCAGTGCTTCCGCCAACGGTCCGCCAACGTACCAGCGATTGCTGGGTGGAATTGTGTTTGTCCTACAAAGTCCTCCCAGCTCTTCATTCCAGACCAGCGCCAAAGACGAAGTGAATTGCTGCATTCATACTTGGTTGGCCACCGTCTATGAGCTTCGAACGCGTTGAGCGCTTCTATGATCGCCAAGGCGATAGCTTTTTGACGTCGGCCAACGGCGTATGGCAACAGTTGAAATGATTGCCCCGCCGCCTTCCAAGCCCCGGGTTGACGTAGCCAGTGCATTGCCAAACCTGGATACACTCTGTAGACCACCCCCGGAGAAGGCATCGTTCCCCAATCAAGATATGCCTGGGCTACCTCGTGCAATGCTCGGATCTGGTGTGTACGTAGCGACCAAAAACCATATGGTCGTTGTCCAGATACTTCGCGGTCATGCCAATCGGGAATGCGTGGAACGATCAGAGGCCTCGCGACGCGGTGATGGCGGGTTTGGGGTGCACGCAACATCCCGAACGCACCGAGGATGGCCAAGTACCCGCCATGATGGTGTCGCGCGGCAGACAATAGCCACTGATGCCCGGCTTGCCGAACTTCATCATCGCGCGGTGAGCGATCAAGTTGATAGCACATCAATTCAAGGATTGGCTTGGCGATGCTCACGAAGGTATTCCAATCCGCCCAACCACGAGGGTGAAGACGAGGGAAAGAAACGAAATTCTTCCCGTTCGGGCGCAGGGTGTAGACGATAACTCCATCAACCACGGTTGATCACCTCCTCACGTGTCGTTTGACAAAGAGCCTAGGATTTCGCCCCGAACCTAACACAGCTTAGAATTCATGACAAGGGTCTTATTAGCTGCCATTGTGTTTGACACCTGCGTTGCTGATGGATAAAGTACGGTGTGCTTGCCGCGGTGGCGGAATGGCAGACGCACAGGACTCAAAATCCTGCGACCTCACGGTCATGAGAGTTCGACTCTCTCCCGCGGCACTAAGAGTTTTTCACGAGCCTGAAGCAGCTCAGCACATCGTTGAGAACGTTGTCATACCTGCAAAAAAATTGTATACTCATGCGGTCACTCAACACGATTTATGGCTCGCGTTATCGCTGTCGTCAACCAGAAAGGCGGAGTTGGAAAGACCACGACCGCCGTTAACCTCGGCGCTTATTTGGCACGGGCTGGGCAACGGGTGTTATTGATTGACCTCGACCCCCAAGCCAATGCGACGAGCGGCCTAGGCGTTGATCACAAGCAGCTCGTTAAAGGAATTTACGAAGTGCTTGTGTCGCCGACGCAAATTACCGACGTGATCGTGGAAACGCCGATTGCTAATTTTCACGTTGCTCCGGCCACATTGTCCTTAGCCGGCGCGACCGTTGAGCTGGTGCCATTGGACCGCCGCGAGTATTTACTCAAAGACAACCTGAAACAACTGGCCGATCAGTATGACTATATATTGATTGATTCGCCGCCAAGCTTGGGCTTACTGACGATCAATGGATTGGTGGCGGCCGATGAAATTCTGATTCCCGTTCAGGCTGAATACTATTCACTGGAAGGTCTCAGTCAGTTGATGGAAACGATTGATCTTGTGAAAGAAAATTTGCAACCGCAGCTCAAGACCTTGGGTGTCGTGCTGACCATGTACGATCCACAGTTTCGGTTATCCGACGCGGTACTCGAAGAACTCTACAAATTCTTCCCGCACGAGAAAATTTTTCGAGCTGTCATCCCACGCAATGTCCGATTGGCGGAAGCGCCGTCGTATGGGCAGACTATTTTGCATTACGATCCAAAATCACCCGGCGCCAAGGCCTACAAAAAGTTAGCGGATGAAGTCCACAAACGACGAGCATGAATACTGATCGACCACTGGGACGGGGGTTGAGCTCGCTGATTCCGAAGGCGCGGCCGGCCGCTCCGGCTTCGCCTCACCCCACCTCTCCTCTTCGAGGAGAGGAGCTGGCTGAGCGGCCGGCCGCGCCCATCAAACCAACGTCGTTATCGCCGACGACATCGGCGGGGCCAAAACCAGGGCTGTATGACGTTCCGACCGAGTTGATCGATCCCAATCCACACCAACCGCGGCACAAAATTGAAGCTGAAAGTTTAGATGACTTAGTCGCCTCGATTCGACAACACGGGATTTTGCAACCCTTGATTGTCACCAAACAGGGTGGACGCTTTCAATTGATTGCCGGCGAACGGCGGTTCCGGGCGGCCGAGCGTTTGGGCTTACCGAATGTGCCGGCGATTGTGCGCGACACGCGCGAATTGGAAAAACTTGAGTTAGCGATCGTCGAAAACGTTCAACGTCAAGATCTCAACCCAGTTGAAGAAGCTTTAGCCTACCAACAACTGACGGATGAATTCGGTTTGACTCAAGATGAGGTGGCCAAGAAAGTTGGAAAATCCCGCACGACAGTGGCTAACACGATTCGAATTTTGCAATTACCCCCGGTGATGCAACACGCGTTGCGCCAAGGCAAACTCACCTCAAGTCACGCCAAAATTTTACTCTCCGCCGTGACCCCAGCCGAACGCCAGAAACTCTTTGATCAAATTACCGCCCAGCAACTGCCGGTCCGGGCCGCCGATCAGTTAGGTCGGAGTACTACGGTCCGTCGGTACACCCGCCGGGCAGCCGATCCTCACCTCCAAGCCTATGAAGACAACCTGCGCGGCAGATTTGGCACCAAGGTGACCATCAAGAAGCGGGATGGCCGCGGTCACATTAGTATTGATTTTTATTCAGACGAAGAATTTACCAACTTAATTAACCGTCTCGGTTCGTAACGTATGTCTACTGCTCAACCGGCTGTGCGCCGTCGGGTCAATTCAGCTGCTCATCAATCAAGCTGGGAAAACGTCAGCAAGACGCTGATCGTATTGGCGTTGTTGCTGACGCCGGTAGTGGTCAGCTCGAGCCTGTCCGACTCCTGGGAACAACCAAAAACCTTGGTTCTGGCGGGCTTGATCAGTCTGGCCTGGGTCAGTTACCTGCTTAGTAGTTTTCAGAGTCGCAGGGTTGATTGGACTTGGCATCCCTTGGATTGGTTCGTCTCATTGCTGGCTCTCGGTGCGGTGGTGAGTAGTCTGATGTCCGTTCACCTGATGTCGAGTCTTTGGGGAATTGGCAGTTGGGTGAACGCGAGTCTGCCCGCGACCCTCAGCTTTGTGAGCGTCTATGTCCTGGTCAGTCGCTTGTTTCGCACGCACCACGATCGGTTGATTGCCTGGTCGTGTTTGTTGACGGGCACGGGCGGGGCGCTGCTGCTGACCATGTTTCAGCTGAGCGGTGTTCCACTCTTACCAGGTCTGTTCCAATCTAACCAGATGCTTGGCCCGGTCAGCAGCAGTGCTAGTCAATCGGCCGTGGTGGCAGCCATGTTTGGCACTGCCGCCTTGTTGCTGTGGTCGTATGCCCGCGAACGTTGGGCCCGCTGGGCGATTGTGGCTGGGGTAGTGTTAAGTTGGTTGGTGCTCTTGTTCCTGCGACAGCCGCTGGGGTGGACGGTCTTTGCGATTGGGATGGTCGTCGTGGTGATGCAGCAGACCCGTCAAACAAACGTGAACAATCGATTAGTTGTTATCGCGGTGATTATCGCAGCCGCCGGCATCTTGTTGCAGGTGACCGGTCTGAGTACGTTCTCTCACCTGCCGAGTACGAATGACGTCTTGCTCGACCAGCGGACGAGTGCATCAACGATGTGGACGACCTTCCTGCATCGGCCAGTGACGGGCAGCGGCCCAAGCACATGGTTCCACGATTTTGTCCAGTACCGACCCCAGTCATTTAATTCATCGCCGAATTGGAGCTTGCGGTTCGTTAAAGCGGCGGGGGAATGGGAACAGCAAGTAGCGACGGGCGGAATTGTGATGGTTGGATTGTGGTTTGGACTGCTGGGGTTGGCGGCCTGGTGGTTATGGCGCCAGCGTCAACTCAGTTCGCTCACCATTTCGGCCACGCTGTTTGTGGTCGTGATCACCTGGGTACTCGGTTGGTTAACCACCTGGTCATGGGTGTTGTTATTGTGGCTGTGGGTGGGACTTGGGCTGACACGCTCGAAACTGGCCGCGCGTTCAACTTCAACCCCAATGGGCGCGATGGTCCCGGTTGGGTTGATGATCGTCTTGCTGGTCGGAGGATGGTATTGGTGGAGCGCCGGACGAGTGACCGCCAGCGATGTCTACTTTAAGCATGGTCAAACCTTGTACAATCAAACCGCGCCAATTGATAGCGTGGTCTCAGCCTTAACGCGCTCCGCTCAGCTCAATCCAAAAAATGGTAATGCCCTCGTGCTGCTGGCTCAAGCCGAGGCGACCCGAGCGGTTTTACAGTTGCAAAATGGCAACTCAACCGATGTTGCCGCCTTGATGCAACCAACCTTAACGCACCTCCGGCAAGCAATAGCAACCGATCCGCACAACCCGGTCTTGCTCGAAGATATGAACAATCTTCTCAACCGGCTGAGCGGACTGGTCAATGATGTTGCGAGCGAAGCCAATCAGAATTTTAAGACGCTCGAAACTATCGAACCGACCAGCCCGATACACGATGTCGGCGAAGGTCAAACTGACCTGGTCATTCGTGATAGTCTCTCCGCACTCAGTTCAACTGCGGTCGAGGCCCAGCGCCAAGCCTTGCTGACCGAAGCCCTCACCGCTTTCCGGCGCGCCCTAACCAAGAAACCTGATTACAGCCAGGGAAAATTTGCCTACGCGCAAGCCTTGGATGCGGCTGGCAAGTCGGATCAAGCCTTAGCACTCTTAACCGAGTTGAAAACGTCCTTCGGGCAAGTTGGACAGTATTGGGTTGAAGTCGCGATCGTGGACAATCACCTGAAACAATCCGATCAAGCGGACCAAGCCTTTGCACAGGCCGTGACGTTATCCGCCCAAGATCCGTCGATCTACCTCAGCTGGGCCAACGATTTGGCTGACAACGGGAATAAGGAGAAAGCCAAAAAGATTTTGGAACAAGGCGTTAAAGCCGTGTCGGATACGACGCAGTTGCAATCGCGATTGGATGAATTGAAGAAGTAATTAACCTTTCTTCGTCCGGCGCCGCGGCTTGCGCGGCCCGGCTGCGGCGCGGTTGCGCAGGAGTTCAACGGCCTGTTCAAGCGTGACCGTCTCGGGCGTTAGGCCGGTGTTCAACGACGCGTTGGTGGTTCCATCCGTAACGTACGGACCGTACCGACCATCCATGATTTTGATGGTCGTTTTGGTGTCGGGACTACTACCGAGTTCTTTCAAGGCGGCTGCCTGACGTCGAAAGTTCCGACCCTTCTTCGGTTGTTTGAGTAACTCAACTGATTGTTCAAGTGTAATCGTCAGCGGATCCATACCCTCCGGAATGCTGCGAGTCTCATCGCCTGATTTAATGTAGGGTCCGAAGCGTCCGTTGCTCGCGACAATGTCTGCCTTCGTTTCAGGATGTTGTCCAACGACCAGTGGTAATCGCAGTAATTCAAGCGCGATCTCAAGTGTCACGGATTCAGGGTTCATGCCTTTCAAAAGGGAAGCCATCTTCGGTTTTTCACCAACCGCCTTCTTACCTTTGATCGGCTTACCTTCAGCATCTTTTGGTCGCTCAGGTTGTTCGCCGAGTTGAACGTATGGACCGAAGCGTCCGATTTTTCGATACACATTCTTTCCGGTGGCTGGATCTTGGCCGAGCGGTTGTTCAGCGGCGGCGCTGTGCTTCAATAATTCAAGGGCACGTTCCACGGTCAGTTCATCTGGCGGGATATCATCGGGAATTCGGACGGTTTGCTCTTGCCAGCGAATGAACGGTCCGTAGCGGCCGATGCGAACTTCAATTGGATGCCCTTCGCTCTCGCCAATCTTGACGCCGCTGGTCAAGCGCGGATCAATCGTGTCTTTAACGTGCTCGAGTGTCGGTTTTAAGCCCGGGACGCCATCACCGAAATAAAAATCTTTCAAATATTTCTTATCTTCGGCTTCACCGCGAGCAATTTCATCTAACTCATCTTCCATTTTAGCGGTGAAATTGTAATCCACCAGCGTCGACAAATATTGTTCCAACATATTCACGACCGCAAAGGCGGTGAAAGTCGGGACCAGTGCGGTCCCACGCTTGACGACGTATTCTCGCCGCAAAATCGTATCGATGATTGAGGCGTAGGTGCTCGGTCGGCCGATGCCGCGAGATTCAAGCTCCTTAACCAAGGTGGCTTCGGTCAGACGAGCTGGTGGTTGAGTGACATGAGAGCGTGGTTCAAGTTTGTCGGTTGTTAATGCATCGCCGGCTTTGACCGCTGGCAGGACAATTTCTTGATCGGCTAACTGTGTTTCCGGATCGTCGCTACCTTCAACGTAGGCGCGGCGAAAACCAGCGAAGTCATACGTTTTGCCTTTGGCCGCGAACATGGCTGGGCCAAGCTTGATGTTGACCGTCACGCGACGACCGGTGGCTTCGGTCATTTGCGAGGCGACCGTACGTTTCCAAATCAATTCGTAGAGTTTGTAGGCATCGTCGTCAACCTTGGTCTTGATCTCATCCAGCGGCGTAAACTGTTCACCGGCCGGCCGAATTGCTTCGTGAGCTTCTTGGGCGCTGCGAACTTTGGTTTGGAATTGGCGCGGAGTCGGCGCTAAGAATTCTTGGCCGTATTGTGTCTTAATCCAATTGCGAGCCGCATCGAGTGCCTGGGTCGATAATGTAGTTGAATCGGTTCGCATGTAGGTGATGTAGCCGTTCTCATACAACGACTGCGCAATCTGCATCGTGCGACGGGCTGAGAATCGCAGTTTGCGGTTGGATTCCTGTTGCAGCGTACTCGTTGTAAACGGCGCGTACGGTCGTTCGGTGAATGGTTTTTCTTCGACGCCGCTAACTGAAGGTGTTTCTTTGCCCAAATCTTTTGCCAAGCGTTCAGCGTCAGCTTGTTTCAGCCAAACCGCCTTGCCGTTTTTCAGTTCCCCAGTGCTTTGATCAAAATCTTTGCCGATAGCAATCGGCTTGCCATCTAAACTCTGCAATTCAGCTTGGAACGATTGCTTCTCTGTCGTTGAAAACGCGCCGAGAATATCCCAATAGGTACTGGCTTTAAACACCAAACGCAGCCGTTCGCGCTCAACCAGTAAACGAATGGCGACGCTTTGGACGCGGCCGGCCGACAACCCTGGGCGGATTTTGCGCCACAGAATCGGTGAGACTTCGTAGCCGTACAAACGATCGAGTAAACGGCGTGCTTCTTGGGCGTGCACTAAGTTCAAATCAATCGTGCGCGGATTCTGTAAAGCTGCCTGTAAGGCAGTTTTGGTGATCTCGTGGAACGCAATCCGCTTTTGACGCTCAGCTGGAACGTTGAGCAACTCGGCTAAGTGCCAAGAAATCGCTTCGCCTTCCCGATCTTCGTCAGTTGCAAAATAGACCAGGTCAGCTTTCTTGGCCCGTTTCTTCAAATCGGCCACCACCTTTTTGCTGTCAGCCGGGACTTCGTAGAGCGGCGCAAAATCGTGCTCAATATCAATCCCCATCGCACTCCGCGGCAAATCACGCACGTGGCCATAGGAGGACTGGACGTCGTAGCCCGCGCCGAGGAAATCTGTAATTTTTTTTGCTTTCGTCGGGGACTCGACGATGACGAGCGAACTCATGCGTTCAGGCGGTAGATCATGCCGCCATCGTGGCGGATCAGATCACGTATTTCCAAGAATGATAAAGCCGCAGCTAAGACACTGGTGTCCAGTCTACAGGCTTCAGCCAATTCGTCAATATGGCGCGGTCCGTGGCGTAAGGTTTCAACAATGTTCTGTTCGATTGGATCATCGAGTTTAATTGATGTTGGTGATACCTGAAATTGCGTTTGTCGCATGGAAAAAACGTTCAAAATATCTTGCGCGGTGGTGACTGGCGTGGCGCCGAGTTTCAGCCAATTGAGCGGCCCGACCGATTGTGGCGAGGAAATGTTTCCTGGTACCACCAGGATTTCTCGATTTTGCTCAACCGCGAATTTAGCGGTGATGAGAGCGCCGGATTTCTCACCAGCTTCAACCAACAGGACGGCTTTTGACAGTCCAGAAATAATTCGGTTGCGCTGCGGAAAATGATGACGCTCTGGTTCCGCGCCGAGGGGAAATTCTGAGATGATGGCACCGCCAGCAGAGATAATATGTTCAGCCAGCTCGCGGTGTTGCCAGGGATAGATGAGGTCAATTCCACAACCGAGGACCGCGATGGTTGGAGTTTTGTGTTTGACTGCAATTTGGTGAGCCGCGGCATCAATTCCGAGGGCTAATCCAGACACAATTGTGATGCCATGAGTCACCACCGGTTCAACCAATAGACGTGTCATGTCCAAACCGTAATTCGTCGGCTGGCGTGTCCCAACGACGGCCAATGAAACTGTGCTCAATGCACCGACGTCGCCCAGCACGTAGAGTAGGGGAGGTGCAGAATGAATTTCCCGTAGTTGGCGGGGATATTCATGATCATGCAGAGTGATGATTCGAGCGCCAGTTCTTTCCCAACGTGAAATAATCGATTCACGATCAAGCTTATCGGCTTCTTGAACTAATCGCCGCGCTCGATCAGGATCAGCGCCGACGTTTTGCCATTCGGACACGTTCCATTTCAAGCAATCACGATCCTGGGCATCAACCACACCTCGCCAAATCTTGGGGGTGAGTGAAGGCAGTTGGTGAGTCAGCAGGAGTGCTGTGGAGAAAGAATTTGACATGGCAATTAGTAGGAATAAGCTAAACATAATAATCAAACCACGAGGTATCCTTGAAAAGGAGGAGCAAAATGGAATGCGCGCGTGTGACCTGGCAAGGTAACGGGCATTTCGGCTGCGAAGTTGAACAGTTCACTTTCCGTCTGCGGGCCCTGCTCGACTGCGGGAAGCAACGCATGCTGGCGTTCAGCAGCGTTCGGCAGACCCTGGGATTCGACGGAGGGGACCACGAGTGGGCGTATCTACCTGATCACGCTCGTGAGCAAGCGTACGTGGCCATGCAGCGAACGTTGGCCGAGTGGCGAAAGTGGGAAATGTCCCACGGTCGGATTGACGACGAACCGCGACAGATTGTCTACGATCATCCGCGGGCTCGGGTATTCGACTATACCGCCGAACTTCGGCAGCTGCTCAAAGGCACAGTTTAAGCCACCCGATCTCCTCGGCGTGGCCTTTTTATGCCAAAAATCGGCCGGATGCAATGTCCCGCCCAAGCCACGACCGGAGCCTAGCTGGTTTTAACTTTTTTGGCAAGCCCCTGATCAACTTTGGATGGTGGAGCTTGTTTTGATTCGCCGTTAACCTTGGGTTGTTCATGCGGCTCCAAAAATATTTTGAGTACCTCTTTGAGCTCTTTCAACCAGTTCTTCCCGAGATGTTCCCGATCAATTTTGATGAACTCCGGCGTGAAATCCCAGGCCTGATTTCGTTCCAGCAGTTTGCCGATTTGCTCCGGCGTGATCATCTCGCGGAAGTTGATCACAATTTTGGCCTTCTTGATACCGTCCAAGGTGTAATTATTTTGTTGGATAGCGGTGATCGGCGTGCGTTGTGCTAGAATCTTGAGTTCAAGGGCTTCAAACAAATTCACCAGCGGTTCCGGTAACTTTTTCTCGCCGAATTCTTCGCGGCGGAACTGCCGTAAGTCGTCGATGGTTTCTAAACCTGCTAAGCGTTGATATAACCGTAGACGTTTTGGTTCGCTCGGTTCAAACTCTTTCGGAATCGCAATTTCCATTGGTAAATCGATGAGAATTTCATGACTTTCCGGCGCGGGTTTACCAGTGCGAAGTTCTTCCACGGCTTGGGCCAGCAACCTGGCATACAAATTCAACCCAATCGCAGTAATGTGTCCGTGTTGCTTACTACCCAAAATATTTCCAGTCCCTCGAATTTCCAAATCGCGCATCGCCAGGCGGAAACCACTGCCGAGTTCCTTGGCTTCCATTAAGGCTTGTAAACGTTTCGATGGTTTACCGACGACTTTTTCTGAACGGTACAAGAAATAGGCGTAGGCTTGGCGATCGCCTCGGCCGATCCGGCCGCGTAGCTGATACAGCTGGGCCAATCCGAACTGCGTGGCGTAATCCACGATCAGTGTGTTAACGTTCGGTAAGTCTAAACCGTTCTCAATGATGGTTGAGGCCAGGAGAATATCGAGTTTTTGGTTGTCGAACTTCGACATCACGTCGGATAATTTCTTTTCATCCATTTGCCCATGCGCAATCCCAATGGTTGTCTTGGGCACCAACTCCAGCAATTGTTTACGGGTCGCCTCCATCGTTTCAATATCATTGTGAACCACATAGACTTGACCCTTGCGATCAAGTTCACGTCGAATCGCATCGGCCACGACTTCATCAGCGTACGGCTGAATGTTAGTTTCAATTGGCCGCCGACCTTCCGGTGCGGTTTCGATGACGCTAATGTCACGCAAGCCTGAGAGCGCGAAGTTCAGTGTACGGGGTATTGGTGTGGCTGTCAGGGTCAGGACGTGGGCGGCGGTCCGGAGTTCTTTGAGTTTTTCTTTATGTCGAACCCCGAAACGCTGTTCTTCGTCGATGATGATGAGGCCGAGCGACTTAAACTTCACATCTGGTGACAACAAACGATGTGTGCCGATCACGATGTCGACCTGCCCCGCTTTGATTTGTTCAACTACTTCCGCCTGTTCTTCTTTCGTTTCAAAGCGTGATAGCGCCCCGATTCGGATCGGAAATTTTGCTAAGCGATGTTTAAAGGTATCAAAATGTTGCTGCGTTAGAATCGTGGTGGGGGAGAGGACTGCAACTTGCTGATGATTCATCACGGCCCGGACCGCCGCCCGAATCGCGACTTCGGTTTTACCGAACCCAACGTCGCCGCACACTAACCGGTCCATCGGTACGTCGCGTTCTAAGTCACTGAGTGTTTCTTGCAATGTTCTTTCCTGATCGCTCGTCAGTTCATATGGAAAACTAGCTGAGAGTTGATCCTCGGCCTCTGGCGCTGGCAGTAATTTCGGTGCGCGGGCAAGTTCGCGCTGGGCATACAAATCCAATAATTCTTTGGCGGCGGCACTCGCGTCTTCTTTAATCTTCTTGGTGACCGCGGCCCAACTTGAACCAGACAACTTGTGCATTTTCGGGTGCGGACTGCCAATGTAGCGCGTAATTTTATCGGCCGTTTCAACCGGGACGTAGAGTTTATCGCCTTCGGCATATTCGAGGACGAAGTACTCTTTGGCGTGACCGTTGACTTGTTGCAAACGCATGCCCACGAATTTGCCGATACCGTGGTCAAGATGAACCACGAAATCGCCTTCCTCCAAATCACCCAAGAAGACGTCTTCAACTCGACGGCGATTGGTGCGCGAGCGCTCATCGCGGCCGAACAGCTCATGATCGGTTAAGACGACGTAATGTTCGGATGGGGCGATGAACCCGGCTTGGACGAGCGGAGCATCGAGCCACTCAACCCCGCTCAGGTCAACGTCATTCCGCTTTAACCAACCCGTCAGTTCTTCTCGACGGGCAGTTTGAATCGCAATCTGGTACTTATCAGTTCGGAAACGAGTAAAATCTTTCGCCACTAGCGGCCACTGGCTATGGTAATTCGCGGTGGCGCGCCAATCGAGTTTGGTGGCGTTTTCCGATCCGAACGGCTCAATATGAATTTGGCGATAGTGCTTGATCGCATCTTTACCGCGGGGTAGAGAATCGAGGAGTGACGGTCGTGGCACTACGATCAGCGTCCGCATCGGTTGTAAATACGCCAATAACGAAATCCGCGGATCAAGCGCGGACATCGTGATCGGGGCGCACGACAATTCTTTGCTCGTGATCGAGGCTCGGTCGACCCGTTTAATCGATTCAATCGTCGTGCCATCAAAACTTACGCGCCAGGCGTTTTCAACACCGAGCGGCCAGACATCAATCACTTCACCTCGGCGCGCAAACGTGCCAGCCTGGTCGGCCGTAGAACCATGGATGTATCCAAGCCCAGCCAAACGCTCAGTTAATTTCACCGGGCTCAGCGTTTCGCCGGCCGTGATGGTCACAAACTGATCGGCTAATTCATTCGGATGGGGCAGCGATTCAGCAAAGGCCGATTGCTGAGCCACCAAAATCACCGGTTCGTGATGTTGGAGTCGTTCGAGCAGTGCGGCGGTGAGCGGCGGCACTGAAATCACCGGTCGCGACGTGTCCTTCAACCAGGTTTGTAAACCGCTGACCACCAGGCTTTGTTCTTTCTCTGACCCGACAATGTAGACGATCTGCCAGGCCGCCGGTAAGAGTGGGAATAACTTGGCAAAACCAAAACTCTCGGCCACGGTGTGGGGCAGACCGACGAGACGGCCGAGTTCGGTAGTGGGAAGGTGGTCGGCGAATTGGCGCAAGGGCCCGCCGACCTGGGGGTCGCGGTGCTTAGGCACAAAAAACGGGTTCGGTGAACTGAACGCAGGTAGTATAGCGCAGTTTCGGGATTTTGGCAAGGACAGATTAACGGGCTTGACTTTATCTGTACTTTCGTTAGTTTGAGTCCGGAACAGTCGGGGTTGTACCTGAAAACTTCTTTCACGGGAGGCTCTGTGAATCGGCTAGCGGAAATCGCCTTAAACGTCGTAACTCTAGCCCTCATCTTGATCGTGCTCGGTCTCACTGCAGCCGCCGCGTGTGTCCGCTGGGTTGTTATGACGATGCTTCAATTCGTTGCGACCATCGGTTTATCACCGGTGCAGCGGGTCATCATGGTACGAGTCTGTTCATTCGTCTCGGCTCAAGCGGATAAGAAGCAAGCTGTATTGATACAGAAGCTCATGTGGCTTCCCGGCGACCGAGCGCCGTACCATAGACCAGCCCAGCTGCTGGACGCCATGGATGACCGCCGCCGAGCGCGATACTGCCTACTGTCGGAAGCTCGACACGGCGGTATTCCTGCCTGGCGGATCCGACTTGCCCGTTGCGTTATTTAGCAGCGGGTTTTCTTTTGGACTAGGGGCTTGACATACAGAAAAACTTATGCTAGGTTGCCGCGTCAGTCGTTGATCGTTTGATTCCTGGCAAGAACTTCTGTCCAGCGCTACCCCTCCTATTGCGTTGGAAGGAAGTCGAGTGGGCGGCTCGGGTTCTCCCGAGTTACCCACTCACCTTGCCAGAAATCAGCCGGTCATCCCGGTCAGAAAACCCGATCTAACTGATCGGTGTTTTCGTTTAGAGCGCTAGCCGCTGTTTGAGGTCCTGGGCCGCGCGTTGCACCATCTCTTGGACGGTCGGGCGTTCGGTATCGGTGAAACGTTGGAGCACATAGGCCTCCGCCGGAATCCCGACTTCCCGATTTGAACCAATGCCGAGGCGTAGGCGTTGAAAATTTTGGGAATGCAAACTGTCAATCAATGATTGGACACCACGATGCCCGCCGGCCGAGCGATCATGATCGAACTTGATGGTGCCCAGCGGAAAATCGAGGTCATCGTGGACGACGATCATCCGGCTCGGTTCAAGCGCCAGCTCACGCCAGTCGAAAAATTTCTTGAGGGCCGGCCCGCTGACGTTCATCTGTTCATACGGCTCAACCAACCAATGTCCGTCAATCGTCGTCCAGCGCACGCCACGCTCAGTCGACCACTCGGGACTGCCGAGGAGCGAAGCTAATTGTTCGACCACCATAAAGCCGAGATTGTGCCGGGTCAGGGCGTAGGTCGAACCGGGATTGCCGAGCCCAACGATCATCATAGCTTAGCCCTTCGGTACAACTGCGGTTGTTTTAGCTGCCGGCTTGGGGGCCGGCGTCGATAGTCGGGGGGTGAAGTTGCGGAGCGTCGTCACGACGGTTTTAGGTTGGTCCTGACCCAGGACGAGAATGACTTGGGGCGGAGTAATCGTTTCAGTATTCGTCAGGCTGGTATTACGATTCGTGAGTGGTGGTGAGATCAATTGGCTGACAACTGTATCTCCAGTTTGGCCTTCCCAATCTGCCAAGCTGAGCGTGCTTTGAGCCCGCTTGTAGAGTTTTAAGAGCTGCAGGGTAGCCGGGAATCGTCCGCCGGACGTGTCAATCGTGACGGTCGTTGGAGCGGTCGATTGTCGCAGGGTGGTGGCTTTGGCCATCGACAGTCCGTAGCCTGCCAAGGTATGAGTCGTGGTCTCAGCCAGGCCGGTCAGCGCAGTTGCGTTCACAACGGCGACCGTCGCATGTTCGGCCTCAGCTTGTCCGATCAGGAAAATATTTTGAGCTAAAAATTGAATATCGGCGTACGAGCGGCTGATCGGCACGAGAATGAAGGCCCCGCCTTCCCCGGTGGCAGATTTGACTAGACCGGTCGTGGTTTCATCAATCACCTTGTTGACGATCGTACTCGAGTTGACGTTCTCCGACAACTTGGCCAAGCGCACGATCTCCCAAACTTCCATATTGGTTTGACTATGCTGGCCAACCGCGCCGAGAATATCGGAGATCCGTTTCGGATTGGCGAGCGTGCCGAACGACAGCAATTTTTCTTTCAGCGCAACCAGCAGTTTTTGTTGCCGAGCCGAACGAGCGAAATCAGAGCCTTCACCGTTTGTGCCGTGTCGTGATCGCGAGAATTTGAGGGCCAGGTCACCATTCATGTGTTGCGGGCCGGCCTTGAACTTGACCGTTTGATAGCCGTAATTGTTGGTGGGGTAGGAATAATCACTAAAAGCGGTGTTGACCGTCAGATCCACGCCGCCAACTTGGTCAACAATCTCCTGAAAAGCCGTGAAGTCGACTCGCGCGTAATACTGAATGGGAATATCAAGCAAATCGCTGACCACTTTGACCGTCAAGGCTTCGCCCCCGCCCGGATATTTCTGGTCCCGACCAAAGGATAAAACATTATTAATCTTCCGGTAGTCGTAGCCGGGAATATTCACGACCAAGTCACGCGGAATCGACAAGAGCGCCACCTTACCGGTCGAGGGTTGGACGCTAGCGACGATCATGGTGTCAGTTAGATACGGCCCGTCGTGACCGGGGCCGCCAATGCCCAAGATCAGAATGTTGACGCGGTCTTGGTCTTCGCCCTGCAGTGTTTGATCCTTGGCCGTGACGAGATGCGAAAGCTGCTGAATGAAGGATAGTCGCCGGTTACTGCCGTCGAGTTTTTGGGTGTTGACGACTGAAATCGCTCGATACAGTAACCAACCGCCGGTCACAAGCACAATCAGCACGACTGCGCTGATTGAGAGGAGCGTCCAACGCAGCCGGTGGCGCCGATGCGGGAGTTGGGCCGGGGGGAGAGGAGTGGGTGAGGGCGAAGTTGCCGGGGGAGGGGTAGTCATGGATTTCTAGCGCAGGCAGTATATCGGAAAGGTGATGAAGGGACAACGGTGGTGACAAGCTTTTTTCGATTCAAAATTGTCATCATTTTTTGATGGGCGGACAAAAATTCATGGTAAGTTGTTATTCAGAAGCGCCTTACCTTAGCCAAAAAAATCCAAAAAGCTAACTTTGACAAAAGGCGTCAGACGTGATATAATAGGTCAGTAAAGTTTTGAAGTGAAAAGCAAAAGTTTTCAAAGGTGGGGCTTTTGGTTTCAACGAGCTTGGCAACAAGCCCGGTTAGTTCGTCGCCTCTTCAGTCCGGTTCCAAAAACCGCTTGGATTGACTGGGCGAGCCTGCCCCAACTCCTGACCCTCCGGACAACCGCTCGGTTGCTTGGCGTTCATCCAAACACACTTCGCAGTTGGGATCAACGTGGGGTGTTACGCGCGGTTCGACTCGGCCCACGCCAAGATCGGCGTTATCCGCGCGAAGCGGTCCAGGCGTTGTATCTCTCGCGTCAACCCGTCGCTGTGCCGTGGCGGGTGACGAGCGAGCCGCGCTGGCGGATGGCTGCGGTTTCAACTCTAATCGCCGTCGTGATCATCGTGCTCGGTTGGACCGGGGCGGCCTTAGCTGGGAATAGTACCCCCCAAACATTTCGTTTACTGCCAACCAGTTGCTTGGGCTGGATGAATGGACCGGCTGCTGTGACGAGCGACGTGAACAATCCGACTGATCCGGCCAGCTATCGTCCTTCACTCACTGCCTCAATCAGTAGTAATGGATTGCGAGTCTCCGATCAGCAACCAACCGGCAGTGCCGCCCTCGATCAAATCGATCCGACTCTAACCTGTAGCGGGTTTCATGGCGACCGGCTGGCCGATACACTCTTTGCGAAAGCCAGCGCCAGCTTCAATCTAGCTGTGACCGGCTCGACCGACTCACTCGGGGTGTTTTGGCTTGAGAGTTCAATCGACGGAAAGATTTGGACCAAACTCAAAACATTTCGGATTGGTGACCGCATCGTCGGTTCCCAGCGGGTCGACCTGACAGACCTCAAGGGCAGTCAACTCGCCAAGCTACAACTCCGCCTGAGGACCGACCTCAATCCACTCGAAGACAGTACTGTCGCGGTTGATGGCCTGGGGATTGACGCGACCTACCAGCAACCGATTCACATCACGGCCAGTGATGTCACCCGCACGAAACGGCAAGTCGACGCGCTGACGGCTTTTTCCCAGCAGGCCTACCGCTCGACGGAACAACCCGTGCTGACCGTTCCAAAAAAGAAAACGATTCGGGCCCTGGGCTTGTTTAAAGTCCAAGACATCACCTGGACTATTCAAAGCCTGACGGCCAGAGATTCACTTGGGCATGAGTCGGAGTTGAAATATAGTACGACGGACATTCTCGCCGGCCAGGACGTCAATTCGTCCGTTCGACTTGATACTCATAATCTCCATCCTGGGAAATATTCACTCAAACTCCGTTCAGTCAGTTCCGAGGGGGTTGAGACCGAGGTCACCAAGCAGTTCTTGTGGGGCGTGACGGCTCTCAACGTCACCCATGCGATTGCTCGCCCCGGCGACGAGCAAATGATTGGCATGGCTGTGCTCGATGACGGCGGACGCACCTTATGTGATGCCACGATTGACCTGACCGTCACCGATCCCCGCGGCCAAGTCACGAGCTATAGTACTCAAGAACAGAGCATTCATAAGAGCAGCCAGTGTGTTGATAAGAATGTGACCAATGAACCGGATTACAGTGTCACGCTGAAACCGACGATCTCCGGCTTGTACGCGCTACGCATGTCGGCCACGACGAAATCCGGTAAGCGGGTGGATCAAGAGAGTTTCCAGGTTGATGATAGTGTTCCGTTCGATGTCGGACGCGTGAACTTTCCAACTCGGCTGTACCCAATCGCGGCCTATCCAATCCGGATCGCGGTCACAGCGAAAAATGACTTTTCAGGGTCGGTGCGCGAAATTTTGCCTCGGGATTTCGTGATTACGAAACCCTTTCCCGACGCACGCCTGGCCCCAGTCATCGAGGACTCGACCAAACAATATTTGGAGTGGAACGTTGATTGGAAAAAAGGTGAAACGTATTTCTTAGGTTACACCTTTGACGCGCCTGACATCTCGCCGGCGTTGTTTACTCTTGGGCCGTTACAAATTGGAGGAAATAGTTTTCAAGGCGCGCAGTGGCAAGAACCGCGGGAGTGGCAATTAGCGTCGGACGCGATTTTAACGGTTGGCGACGCGGACTTTACGGCCGACCAAACTGATGTGATTGAACCGCTCAAAGCCTCGTATCGACGCGACGAAACGGTCGACGTCAAGATTTACAAAAGTGGGTATCGGTTCAAAGGAGATAAAGTCAAGAATGGCGTCGGGAAGAACCGGCCGGCCGCCGTCACGAAAATTTCTCTCGTCCGACTCGCCACTGGCGAAGTTGAGAACTTCACGACGACCACGAACGATATAGTACGGAACGGTCGGGGATTGGAGTTGTTTCACCTCGCCCCGCCCAGTCGGGATTTTCACCCTGGGCAATACATACTTCAACTGACACTCAGCGACGGCGCGACGACCTCCGTCGAGAGCCGCCCCTTTGCTTGGGGTGTACTCGCAGTCAACCTTCGGCGCTCAATTGAACGTCCAAATACCGCCACCCAAATCGGCCTAGCGGTCTTGAACAAGTATGGCCATACCGAGTGCGCAGTCCCAATCACCCTCGTGGTGACTGATCCGGATGGCCAGTCAAAGACATTGACGACTAAGGACGGAAGCATTGTCCGGAGCGACACATGCGCGAACGGGAACATTACGAATGATTTTGATTTCGCCGCACCCTACACCACCGGCGGAGTTGGAACATACAGCTTGCATGTAAGCTCCAATACGGGCGAAGGTGATTTTTCCATTGATGATACGTTTGAGGTGCAAAACCAGGTTGATTTCGATGTCCAGCGCACCAAGTTCTCGATGCGGATTTACCCGTACGGTGATCCATACGACCAGCAGTTCACGATCGTGGCCAACAAAGACTATCAAGGCCCAGTCACCGAACGAGTGCCATTGAGTTTTGACATAACCGCGATTTCAGACAACGGCAATGTGGTCGTCAGTGCCGATCACCAAGACGTGACGTGGACCGTTGACTGGAAAGCCGGAGAAACGCATACCCTCGGCTACACCGTCGACTTCCCCGATGTGTCTCCAGAATTCTACCAACTTGGACCACTCACGATCGGAGATTTTCAGGAAGCTCGACAATGGCAAATTGCTTCAGACGCGACGTGCACGATCGCGAGTGGAACTGGTCTGAACTGGAGCACGGCAGGCTGGTCGGGCTGTACTGGCGGTGGCTACCCAGGGCAAAACGCTAGCGGCGACTCCGTTCAAATTAACACCGGCGTGACCATTACGCTTAATGTTTCCCCGGCCAACACCGTCGCCAACGTGACTATAGGAACAAGTACATTCAACACAATCACCACGCTCACCTTCGGTGCCGGGAATACCTTGCACGCGACCGGTACCACCACCATTGGCGCTACCAACGAAACTGCCAACTATACGATTGACGTGGCGGGCGGAACCTATACCGCAGACGGGGCGATTACCATCAATGGCGGTAGTTCAAGTTCGCGTTTAGGGAAACTGAATGTCGGGAATGGCGCACAAGCGGCTGGTACCATTACCGCGGGCGGGGGAGTCACGTGCGCCGGGACTGCCGCCGATGCACAGATTGCCATGACTGCGCCAAGCAGCGGGACGAACTTGTTCAACGTGACGAGCGGGGCTTTTGGATCTGGCGGTGCGGTTGAGTGTACGTTGAACGCCAGCGCATCTGGCAACGTCAAAATGAGTGGTAGTGCAACCCAAACGATGGTCAACTCCGCGAACTACCCCGCAGTTGAGATTGCGACCACCAGCTCAGCCACGGCCCAAAATGCGACCACAGCCGCGGCCTTCACCTTTGCTTCTCTGACGATCGATAGTGGCGGGAAGTTCACAAAAGTTGGCGCCACGTCTGCCAACATGACCGTGACCGGCACGTCGTCAATCACCGGGACATTCACCACCGCCACCGCCGCGACCGGAACGCTGACGTTCACTGGCGCGGTCACCGTGAGTGATCCGGGGGTGCTTGATCTGTCCGGACAGAATCCGACAGTCACGTTTACGAATGCAACCCTGACCAACAACAGTAATACCGCCGGCTCGTTCAAAACTGGGACTGGCACACTGACGTTGGCAGCGAGCCCGACATTTGCTGGGAGTGGTACCGGCGGTATTAACCTGCAACAAGCGACCGTCACGATTGCATCCGGATCAGTGTTCACGAATAGCATTACGAACGGCACCTTAACCTTCAGCGGATCCACCGGCTTGACGTTCTCCAATCCCACCGTCGCCAATACGTTGTCACTCACAACCGGTTCAACCACGTCGGTCACCAATACGATGCTGTTCACCGCCAATTCCAGCGGCACCGTAAAGACTATGGTGCAAATGAACGGTAATGCCAACATCACCGTCGGGACATTGACTTTGCAAGCTCCGTCCGGAGCTGGCAACACCAATGTGTCCGAACAAGTAACCTGTAATGCAGGTTCGGGCACCTTTACGGCGACGACGGTCAATGTGACTGGTAATTCGACCTCAACCGGTGATGCGGAACTCGATATGCAGGGCTGTACATTTACCGCTAATGGTCTTGTCACTCTAACCGGCGGGACGAATGCAACTGGAGTGGCCTTGCTGAAAGGTTCGAACGGGACCATGAACATCAATGCAGGGCTAAGCGAGGTGGCGGGAGGAACAATTACCAACGCGAAACTGACGACTTCAAGTACCGAAACGATCAATTTCGTCGGTACTTGGACCGGGGCCGGGACGTTGAGCTTAAACTCAGGTACGCTGACAAAGTTTACTGGCGCGTCGACTGCGCTCAATGCAGCTTTCGGAACAAGCACCTGGGCGAAATGGGAAGTAGTGTCAGGTACTACCACGTTGGGCGCAACCCAGACAATTACCGGGCTACAAGTTGACGCAGGTGCAACCCTCGCGGGCGCGACATTCTTACTGACTGACAAATGCTCCGGTGCCGATACGTCTGGATTTAGAATTGATGGAACATTCAGTGGTACCTCTGGTGGGGCGGCCCTAGATACTGCGAGTTGTGTCATTGACGGTCGGACGAGCGGCGGCGGTGCAGCCTCGATTGCCTTCACTACCGGCACGGTGACTGTGAGTGCCACGATGTCGATCGGTTCGAATGCTAACTTATCAGTTTCAAGCACCACGAGCTTTGCGATTTCTGGGGCAGTAACCCTAACGAACAACGGAACAGTAACGACTACTGGCACGAGTGGTATCACCGGTTCAGTTGCAGGTTCGACTTGGACCCAAGGTACGAATGCGGTTCTGCATTTTGGCGGTAACACTACCACCTTGATGTCAGGCGCTACCCTGGACGCTAACACGAACAGCGGCAACACAGTTGACTACAGTCAGAACGGCGCACAAACCTGCAAAGTCACTAATTATCAGACCTTGAAATTCAGCGGGGGCGGAACGAAGACTTGTACCATTACGGCTGGAACGAATACCATTCAAGATTTGAAAATGACGGCTGGATCGTGGAGTCCTGGACAGAATGTGACGGTGGCGAACACCCTGACAGTTGAAGGGGGAACACTCACAACTGGAAACTTCAATTTAACTATTACCGGCACGACCAGCATCACCAGCGGTACTTTGCAGCTCGACGGAACCGGTACAAAAACACTCCAGGGTTTAGTTACGCTGAATGGCACTGGCAACCTGACCGGAGCGAGTGCGGGTATTGTCTTGGGCAGCGGTGCAACTGCTGGTGGTATTACAAATACCTCCGGCACCGTGACGATCACCGGCACAGTCACGATGAGCACGAACAACGGGGCATTGGTCTCGACGACCGCCATGTCAATTACGACCCTGACGGCAAATACGGCTTCAGCCTTTACCCATTCGGGAGCCGGCGGACTAACCGTCAGCGGAACATTGACGGTCACGAGTCCGGCGGTGCTGACCAACACCGGTCTCGTGACCAGCACCGGAACGCTCGCCGGCACCGGGAACTTTACCAATGGCAATGGCGGAACGTTGCACCTGGCTGCCACCCCAACCATTACAACCCTGAGCGCTAGTACGAATGCTAATACCGTCGACTTTAACGGCGACGCGGGCATTACCATCCCCCTGGTGACCTACTGGAACTTGACGATGACCCCAACGTTCAATGCAACCGACCGAACCTATACAATGGGAACCGGTACGACCACAATTAGCAACAACTTCACCATCAACCCGACCGACAGCACTGGCAGCGGAAATACCTTAACGGTCACCATGGCTGGGGCGATCAATGTGACTGGACTGACCACGATTGATGGTTCAGGCACAGTCAATGGCGTGGGCAAACTTGATGCCGTTGGCTCAAATAACTTAACCACCGGCACCCTTGATATTGAAAGTTTCGGTACATTCCTGGCCCAAACGTCAACAGTTACCCTCAACACCTCGACGGCTTCTTCGACGCTATTTACTTTGGCCTCGAGTAACGCGACGTTTACTGCCGGCACCTCGACACTGAAAATGTCATCTGACGCTGCCGAAACGTTAACCTCCGGAACGTTTACGAGCGGCAACGCGTTTAGCACACTCCAACTGGTTCCGGCCATTACGGCCAACCGGACCTACACCTTTGGTACAGGCGCAATCGCAGCTACAACGTTCACGATCCAGCCAACGAATACTGCGAACACGTTGACCGTGAATATGGCTGGTAACATCACAACCACCGGCCTGACCACGATTGACGGTACAACCGCCACCGGCAAACTCGATACCGTGGCTGATACAAACTCATTAACGTCGGGGACGCTGACGGTCGGCGCCAAAGGTAATCTGACGATGACTGGAACTGCGCCGGTTCTGACTCTGAACACCTCAACCGGTAGTTCGACGCTCTTCACGTTGACCTCCGGCGGCGTGTTCAGCGCTGGTACCAGCACTGTCACGATTCAGTCTGATGGGGCGACCGAAAACCTGACCGGCGGCACCGGATCGTTCACGTCGTCTAATGCGTTCAATACGCTGACCTTGAGTCCAACGATGACCAGCGGTCGCGCGTATTCCTTTGGATCGAATGCCGTCACTATCAATTCCGGGTTCAACGTTACTCCGGCCGCCGGCTCAGCTTTAGCACTGACCGTGAACCTTGGCTCAGGCGGACTGACGGTTAGTGGTACGACGACGATTGCGCCGACCAGCAGTGCCACCGCCAACCTGACAACGACCGCCAGTAACTATGCATTGACCACAAATGCTCTAACTATTTCGAATGCTGGCACATTCACGGGGAATGCAACGACCACCGTGACTGTCACCACCGATGTGACGATCAACGCCGGTGGAACGTTGTCGAGCACGTCCGGCAACCTGTCCGTCGGCGGAAATTTCACCGTCAATTCAACCGGCGCCTATACACATAACAGTGGCTTGCTGACGATGACCAATACCGTCGCCAAGAGTATGAACGGTACCTCGACCACAACGTTGTCTTTGTACAAGTTAACCGTCAATGTATCTGGCACCTCGGCCGTGACGTTGAATGGCAGTTATGACGTAACGGTGAATAATGCTTTGAATGTCGGTGACTCCGATTCCCTGACGATTGCTACCGGTCGAACCATGACCGCTGCTAATACGATTACCATGAACACCAGTGGTACCATAGCCAGTTCCGGAACCGGGTTGTTTGTGATTAAGGACACATCCACCAGCGGCCCGGTGGGCGGGACGCTGAGCGCGTCTGTTCGGTTTGATGCTTCGGCGGCCAATATTCCGAGTACCATCTTTATCGCCCGCACTTACGGCGGTGCAGTTGAGCTGTATAACAGCAGCGGGGCACACTCGATAACCGCGGCAGCTGGAGCCTACACATTCTCGTCTACATTAACAACGACGGAAAGCGGCGGGACATCACTCAGCGCAACTCTAAGCGCGGCTACCGGCAGCCCAGCCGTGGCTGTGACTGGTACTGTTACGATCGGCGTCAACACCACCCTGACCGCTCCGGCATCCGCGATCATGACGGCCGGCGGGGCTTGGTCAAATTCCGGTACCTTTACGAGCAATAGCGGCACGGTCAAATTCATTGGTACGTCGTCATATACGGTTGATGTCGGTGGAGGCAGCAATACTTTTAACAACGTTATTTTTGATGGCATTGGGGGAGCGTGGCGTCCAAATGCAAACAATTTTCGGATTGATGGCGACTTCACCCTGACCAACGGAACCATTCAGGGTAACGGTGGCAACTGGATCATTGTGAAGGGAAATATTGCTTGCGGCGCCACCTGTGGATCAATCGACATGACCTTGAATTCCGGGACTGGTGTCTTTGAGCACTTGCTGACCAGTGGCAGTAAGAACTTCGGTACCAGCGTATCGGGCGACACGACGAACTGGAAGTTCTACGATTTGATGTTCGATGGTAACGCCACGGCAACTACCAGCACCACCCCCACCTCGCCAGGTACGATTACCATCACGCACCAAATGACGATCGCTATTGCCGGTACGACGTTAGATGCTGGCAATCGTACTTGGATTTTATCGGGTACTGGCACCGGCGCTTCTGCCCCGTTGATCAACGCCGGAACGTTGACTGGCAATGCATCGACGTTCAAGTACACCGGCGCAGACGCCACGACCGATATTAAAGGTACTACCTACTACAATTTAACCCTCGCGCCGACCATCACCACTGCCACCGCCTATAATGCCAATGGCGCGATCACCGCAACTGGCGCGCTATCAATCAACCCGACCTCCTCCGGTGCCAATGCGCTAACGTTCACCCTGGGCGGCACCACCAGCTTTACCGGGTTAACTACCATCACGCGTACAACTTCCGCCACGTCCGAACTGAATACAAGCGCTGCGTCACATTACAATTTTACGACCGGCGGCTTGACCATCAATGCCGGCGGGACATTT
This sequence comes from uncultured Gammaproteobacteria bacterium, assembly GCA_964383765.1. Classification (GTDB taxonomy): domain Bacteria; phylum Patescibacteriota; class Patescibacteriia; order SBBC01; family CAIJZX01; genus CAYLHT01. The sequence goes on from CAYLHT010000002.1 coordinate 69,704, forward strand.
ACCGGCAATACGAGCACGACGGTGACCGTGAACGGCGACATTACGATTGCTTCAAGCGGGACCTTGACCAGCACGTCCGGTAACGTAACCACCTCTGGGACATTCTCAAACAGTGGAGTATTCACCCACAACAGTGGAACGCTCACCATGACCGGCAGTGGCAAGACGTTAACCTCGGGTGGGAGCACCTTGAATAATGTCACCTTGTCTGGCTCGATCACCTTGGCGAACGCTACGCATACTATTGCCGGCAACTTGAGTTTGACCGGCGGCACGATTACAGCCGGAACATCGCTGATTGATATGACCGGGACCACGAAAACTATCGATGGTGGTTCGCAAACCTTGTACGATTTGACCATCGATGGGACCACGACCTTGCAAACGGCGGCGATGAGTGTCTCGCATGTGCTGACGATTAGTGGCACAAAACAACTCACCATTAATCAGGACCTGACATTAACCAGTAATGCTGGGACGCCATTTGTTTTATCCGGCACATTGGCCGGATCAAATTCACTGTATTACCAAAAAGGCGATACCTCATCGGCCTCATTCCCGACCTCCGGCACAATTACAGCCAACATTGTGTTTGATACGATCAATGGGAACGGCGGAGACAGCTTTAGTCTGATCCCGAACCGAACCGCCTCGGCGCCATTCGGAGGCAACGTCACCTGCTATGATAACCCCTCCGGCGTCACGCCGATTTGTAAATTCCTGACCGGCACGCCCACGATTTCTGGGAACTTGTTGGTGGCCGATAATGGTAACGGGGCGTCGCTGGATGCCAGTTCAAATCATCCGGATATAACCATTTCGGGCAATGTCTCGGCTACTGGCACGGGTGGATCATTGAGCATGGGTTCTGGTACCTGGACAGTGGGCGGTAATTTTGACCTGACGAATTTTGCTTCATTCGCCAACAATTCGGGAACCATTGTCCTCAACGGCAACTCGAAAACCTTAACGACCAACGGCCAAACATTATTCAACCTGACTTTTTCCGGCGGCGGAACTGACACGCTCTCCGGGACTGTCACCGCCGCTGGCAACGTGGTGTTGAACACGTCAGTGGCCGCCGGTTCGCTGACGATGACCGGGACCAAGAACCTGACCGGCGGAACGGCGACGCTCGACAATTTGACGGTCTCCGGTTCGCCCGTAACGCTGCAAACCAGCAATCTAACCGTTGGCACCCTGCTGACCGTCTCTTCGAGCAAGTCGTTAACCATTAACTCAGGGATCGTCCTGACCCTGTCTAAAACCTCGGGCACAAGCCTCACCATGACGAGTGCGACCATCAATGGCCCTGGCAAACTGATCTACCAAAGCACCTCGACCTTCCCGTCCGATGGCACGCTGGCCAGCATCCCGATTGTCCGGTTTGACCTGGTCAACGTGGCCGCGAATGGCAGCATGGTCATTCCGCAACGGTCAGACTATGGGGCGGTCGAAGTCTACAACAACTCGGCGAGTAATAAGACGCTCAAAACCAATTCGAATACAACCTACACACTGAACGGTATCACCGCCAACCTGTACATCTACGCCGATGGCGGCGGCAACACTACCTTCGATGCAACGGGCGCCGGAACCGTCAACTCGCCAATGACGGTTCCCGGTAACCTCGACTTCCTTGGTACCGGTGCGGGCAGTGAAATCATCACCTCCGGTACGGGTACGTGGACGGTCACGGGTACCGTCGACTTCTCGGCGGCTGGCGGAGGAGCCGGAACGTACACAGCGACGAGCGGCAACACCTTTGTGATGAACGGCCTGACCAAGACCCTGACGAGTAATGGCAACGCCTTTTCAAATCTGACGTTCTCAGGTAGCGGTACGACGACCATGGCGGATAGCATTTCAGCCAGCGGTGATGTGGTGTTGAATGGCAGTATTGGTGGCGGTTCCCTGACCATGTCTGGCGTCGGGAAAAACCTAACGGGCGGTTCGGCTACGTTGGCCAACCTAACCATTTCCAATTCATCTGGGACTATCACCTTGACCGCCTCAAACCTGACCGTCAATACCGTGTTGACCATTAACTCGGGTGCTAACCTAACGTTAGGGTCGGGTCGAACCTTGACCCTGTCCCGCAATAACGTCAGCGCTTCCTTCAGCTTGAGCGGAACCTTGACCGGTACAGGCACCTTGATCTATCAGAATTTCTTGGCTGATAATGGCGGCACGTACTTCCCGACAACCGGGACCTTGGCTGCTTCGCCGAATGCTCCCACCATTCGATTTGATACTGCGAACGGTACGTTACACGTGCCCGCTCGGACGGATTACGGGACGATTGAGGCCTACAAGAATGGCATCGCGAATGTCAGTGTCGTTTTGGGAACAGCCGCGTCTCAGAGTCTGAGTTTGTCCGGCAACCTCGACATCCAGAATGCAAATGCGACAAACACCTTGACGCTGGATGGAAACACCAACACTCCGGTGACCATGACGATCACCGGCAACGTCACGAACTCAGTCGGCACCGGGAACACGACGTTCACCATGGGCGCCGGAACATGGACTGTGTCCGGCAACTTCGACCTGACGAATATTGATTCCTTCAGCAATAACAGCGGCACACTCGCGTTGAATGGCTCCTCAGCGAAGGCCCTAACCTCAAATGGCCAAACGGTCTTTAACCTGACCATCTCAGGGGCGGGAGCGACGACGCTCTCAGACGCCGCGATTGCGGCCGGGGACGTGATCCTGAATAGCACGGTGAGCGCCGGTTCCTTGACGATGAACGGCGCTGGCAAGAACCTGACGGGTGGTAGCGCGACCCTCGCGAACCTTACCATTTCGAATGGGTCCGGTACCATCACGTTGACTGGATCTGATCTGACCGTTAGTACCGTCTTGGCGATCAGCGCGAATGCCAATCTCACCTTAGCTTCCGGCCGAGTTTTGACCTTGTCTCGTAACAATGCCAGTGCTTCCTTTACGTTGCCAACGAATGCCACGCTGACTGGTCCGGGGACACTGGTGTACCAAAACTTCACCGCTGACAACGGCGGCACGTATTTCCCGACGACGGGGACTTTGGCTTCTAATCCCATCATCCGGTTTGATACGTTGAATGGTAACCTCCACGTCCCAGCCCGTACGGACTATGGCTCGATCGAGGCGTATGGTGACGCCGGAATCAGCGCCGCTCGGACCGTTACTCTGGGTACGGCCTCATCACAAACTATTACGACCAGTGGCTACCTCGACGTGATCGCCAACAGCAACACTGGCGGCCGGAACGTCACCCTGAACGGCAGTACCAATGATCCAACCTTGAACGTGGGTGGAGACTTTGCGTTCACCGGGACTGGAAGTACAAGTGAAGCCGTAACCGCGCCGGATGCAAGCGCGACCTGGACAGTGACCGGAAATTTCGACCTGACGAACGGCACGTGGACGGCTGGTGCTGAAACGCTGAAAATGAATGGAACGGCCAACTTGAAAGCCGCCGGTCAAACCATCAAGAATGTCACGATTGACGGAACGAATAGCACGGTCACGGTCACCGGATCAGACCTGACGGTCTCAGGAACGCTGACCATCGGCGGCGATGCGGCGGCGAATACCGACGTGCTCTCGATTGGCTCAGGTCGCCAAGTTCTGTCCGGCACGGCCGGGGCGGTGACGCTGACGGATGCAACCGATACCATTAGTGGATCTGGGACCCTGAACGTTGAGAATAGTAACCTTAGCGATCAGGGGACCTTGAGTGCCAATGTCACCTATACGATAGTTTCGAGTGACATCAACGCCACCGCTCGCACGTATGGTGCGAATCTGACGTTTGATAATACGAATGGGGGAGGCTCAGTCTTTCTCAGCACTGGGACATTCGCGGTCACTGGGAACATGTCCTATGTTTGTAGCTTCAACTGTGACGCCGTCTTCCTGGACGGAGGAGATTTTAACCCCTTTGTGACGATTGGCGGATCCTTTAGTGTGACAGACCCAGGTAACGCATCAAGCATGAGCATGGGCAACCAGACCTGGACAGTGAGTGGTAGCTTCAATTTGACCGGTCTGGGTAGTCTAAGCGCGACGGGCACGCTGCTTATGAATGGAACCGGGACGCTGACCTCTAATAGTCTGTCTCTCAACAATGTTACTCTTGATACGTCGGGCGGAGGGACGATTACACTCGCGAACGCGGCTCAGAGTATTGCCGGTAACCTAGTGCTCACATCTGGCGGGACACTTACCGATGCCGGAACCTCGACCGAGGTCGACATGACGGGAACCAATAAAACAATTACCGGCGCCGGTAAAACGCTGCGTAACCTGACCATCGCCGGCACGATTACGTTACAAACGACTGACCTGACCGTCAGTACCCTATTGACCGTCAACACTTCGAAATCACTGACGATCAACAGCAGCCGAACGTTAACCCTGTCAGGCAATAGCGGCACCACCCTATCACTCTCCGGGACGATCAATGGCCCTGGAACTCTGACCTACCAAAATAGCGCCACCGCCTTCCCAGCCGGAGGGGCGCTCGCCAGTATTCTGATTGCTCGTTTCGACCTGGTGAATGTCTCATCCGGCGGAAGCATGGTGATTCCGCAACGGGCGGACTATGGCGCGGTCGAAGCCTACAATAATTCTTCAAACAACAAGACCCTCAAGACCAATTCCAACTCGACATACACCTTGACCGGCTCAACCGCCAATCTGTACATCTATGCCGATGGCACAGGCAATACCACCTTCGATGCGACGGGCGCGACCACGGTCAATTCGCCGATGACGATTGGCGGTAACCTTGATTTCCGCGGAACGGGGAGTGGCAGTGAAGCGATTACTTCAGGTACTGGCACCTGGACCGTCTCGGGCAGTGTCGACTTCTCAGCGGCCGGAGGCGGCAGCGGCACCTACACCGCGACGAGTGGTAATACACTGGTTATGAATGGTACCTCAAAAACGCTGACGACGAATGCGAACAGCCTCGACAACGTAACATTCTCGGGTAGCACGACCACGACCTTGGCTGACAGCGTGACAGCCACCGGCAACGTCGTCTTGAATAACACCATCTCAGCCGGATCGACAACCATGACGCTGAGCGGCACGAGTAAAACCCTGACCGGCGGATCAGCCACGCTCAACAACCTAACCGTTTCCGGAACCATTACGATTCAAACCAGCGGCGTCACCGTTGGAAGCACCTTATCGGTGACCGGTACCCTAAGCGGCACGCAAAACGTCACGGTTAATGGTACCGCCAGCGGTTCAGGCACAGTCACCTTGACCGGCGGGACCTTCGAACAACGAGTCGGGGCCGCACAAAACTTCGGTTCAACCTCGGGGAGTAACGATTGGACGTTCAATAATCTGACCTTCTCGAACTCGTCTGGTTCCGATCGGACCGTAACTTTTGCCTCAACCGGATCAGGACAAGTGATTGTCAGCGGTACCTTGACCATCGGTAACGGGAGCGATTCGAACGTCACGACCGTGGATAATGAAACGAATGACCGGGTGATTGACGCGAATGGAGCCGTGGCGATCACGGCCAAGGGTTCGTTGACGGCTTCATCCACGGCCAGCTTCACCGTGGCTGGCAATTGGACCTTAACAAGCGGGGGAGTCTTTACGGCGGGAACCGGTACGGTCACCATCGACGGGGCCAGCCAGCAAACCCTCACCGGCACGATGACCGGTTCGAACAAGTTCAATAATCTGACCATCACGAACAATTCTGGATCCGACCCGGATTCGTCACCATCCGTTATCTTCGCAAATGATCTTGCCACCGGCGCCACCTTGACCGCGGCGACCGCCGGTACCAAGTTGCGCTTCAACGCCGGTAGTACCTACACCCCAACCGCTATCAACCTGAATGGGCAAAGCACAAGCACGCCCGTCGTCTTACATAGTTCAAACGCCGGCACCACCTTTACATTCAGCGCCGGCACGGGGAGTCGGACAGTTTCGAATACGTTCGAAAAAGATTCCGACGCGTGCGGGAGCGACGGGGGAAAGATTGACGCTTCGGACGGAACGAATCATGATGAAGGGAACGATAAATGTTGGGTGTTTGGTAAACTGACCGTCAGTTTGTCGGCCACCAGTGTCAATTTAGGAGCGCTCAGCTCATCCACCAACAGTTTTGCTGGAATTAGTTCAACCGTCTCGACGACTGCTGCGAACGGGTATGTCTCGTTTGTCAAATACGGAGCTACCTTGACTTTTGGCTCAAACACGATCGCGGATGTTTCCGGCTCCGGGGCGGATAATCAAACCGCGGGCATGAACCCGGTTGTCAACGGCGGCGCCTTCGGCGTCAACACCTCAAAATCAGGCCAGACAATTACCTTGGCTGATTCCGACACTTCGGGATGCTCTACGAATGGCACTGCTGCCACGACGAACAACGCGGTCAGTTCTAAAGCCTTGACCACCAGCTTCCAACAGTATGCCTCGAACTCGAGCGCCACTAACAATGATCCATCTACCTTGTGTTTTATCTCGACCGTGGGCGTCTTGAACGTACCGGGTACCTACACTAGCACTGCCACGCTAGTCACGACTGCCAAATTCTGATCGGGCTTTGACCTTTTTTCAAAAACATGCTATACTGTGAATAAGTTTCAACATAAACAAAAAGAAAAAAGTTTTTTTATGGCTAATCTTAGCGTCATGACCAAACACCAACGGTTTGTACTCGCCCGTATCGTGGCTGGACTCAGTGCAGCGGCATTGTTGTTTTCGTTGAGCCCACAAGTCACGTTTGCGACTGGGGTTCTGACCACACCGCGTATTTATCTTGGCCGTGAGCAAGCCGGGTTAACGACCGGTGAATCGTTCCAGATTTTCTTCACCCCAGCCACCGCCGTCAGCGGGGGGGCCGGCAACAATAAAGTTATCCTCGTCTTCACCGGTGCAAACGGGACCTGGTGTAATACCGTCGGAACTGGCGATTTAGTCGTCACCGGTATCGCTAACCCAACCGGTGCGACGGAAAGCGCCACGAGTTTACCCGGCGCCTCACTTACCGGAGCGTGTACGAAGAACCCTGACACCTTTACTCTCAGCGGGGTCAACAACCTGAGCGGCGGCGGAGCAACCAAGTATGGGGTCCAGGTTGTCGAAGCCAGCTCAACCAAGATCGGAAGCGCATCAGCGGCGAACGATATTCAAGTCACGATCAAGACGAACAACGGGTCAGCTGACGTCGACACCGGTACGCTTGCCCTATCGACAATTACTAGCGATCAAGTTGCCGTTACAGCTACGGTCAACCCCTCACTGACGGTCACCTTAAGTCCGACGTCGGCCGCCCTCGGAACTCTGGACCTAACCCATGTCAACCAAGCCGGCGTGACCAGTACTGTCACCACCAATGCCTCCAGCGGGTATAACTCATCGGTCAAATATGACGCCACCCTCACGTCCGGCTCGGATACCATCGGCGACGCTTCGGGTGGAACGATTGTGGCCGGTACCGATTCTGAATTTGGCGCGTCCTCATCACAATCTGGAAATACTATTGCCCAGTGGAATCCGACGAGTTGTTCAACCACAACCACAACCTCGAACGCGACGGCCTTATCGACCTCCTTCAAGACTTTTGCCTCGGGGACCGGTCCGGTGAACGCCGAAGGGACAACACTGTGTTTCTTAGCCGGAATTAATGTCAGCACTAAAGCAGGCAGCTATACCAGCACGGCGACGGTCGTCGCCACGGCTAAATTTTAGACCAAGTCCATGTCACGGAGGATTGCCTGGCCCATCTCGGTACTGGCGGTTGTGTCCCTGGCGGTTGCTTTTAGCAAGCCGGCCCGAGCCTTAACCCTGGTCCCGCCGAGTCTTGAATTTTCTGTTCAAAAAGGCGAAACCGTAAAAACTGAGATTAAGCTCTACAATGAGACGAGTCAGCCTCAGACCCTCTTCCCGTCGACGGCCAATTTTACCGCCGGGGATGAAGACGGAACACCGAATTTTGATCCTGATTCAAAGCAGGTTGACCTAGCCAGCTGGATCAAAGTCGACAAAGCATCATACACGCTCGACAGTAATCAACAGGTGACCGTGGCAGTCACGATCGCGGTTCCGGCCAACGCCGATCCCGGCGGGCACTACGCCGCCCTGTTCTTTGGCAATGCACCGGCGGCGACCACCGGTTCAGGCGTGGCAGTCCAATCCAAAATCGGCACCTTGGTCATCTTGCGCGTTGAAGGTCAAATTAACGAATCGGCCTCCGTCACGAGCTTTGTGATCAAAGGTCAGAAGAAAACTCTGACTCGGCCGCCGGTCTCGCTCGAAGCCGTCATCCAAAACCAGGGTAACGTTCACGTCCGACCCGAAGGCACCATCACGATTCACAATATGATTGGCGGGCAAACAACCAGCCTGGTCTTCAATAGTGCTCGGGGAGCAATTCTACCGAATTCGTCCCGGCGCTTTGACGTTACCTGGCAAAAGGGCACTATTGATGAAACCCCGGGCAGCTTCTTCCATGAAGTCGCGGCCGAATGGCACAATTTCGCCCTCGGGACGTACACGGCCTCATTGGCGGTGACCTACGGAACGAATCAGCAAGCCTTATCGAGTGATGTCCGCTTCACGATTTTCCCCTGGCAACTCCTACTGGTCTTGCTGATTATCATCGTGGCGGTCGTGATCTTGCTGACTCTCGGGATTCGCAATTACAACGCCATGATCATCAAGCGGGCCGAACGGGGTCCGGGCAAAGGCTAAATTTTCCATGGTCGGACGGTCACGAGTCGCGTGGTCGCTCGTGGTTACCGCCGCCATGTTGGTGTTGGCTCGACCGGCCATGGCAGGCAGTTTGAACCACCTGCGGGATTACGTTAGTCGTCAACAAGCCAATCTGACCAGCGGTGAACGACACCAAGTGTTTTTTAGTCCGATCACCTCCTTGCCCGGCAGTAGTAATACGGTGGTCTATCAGTTTCCTGATGCCGATGACGGATCGTGGTGTCGGGGCGCGGGCAGCGATCTGGTCGTAGTCGGAATCACCGATCCGGAAGGGGCAACTGAGGGTGCGACTGCCTTGCCCGGAACGTTGACCGGCGCCTGCACGATCGGGAGTGGGACGGGGAGTTTCGATACCATTACGATTACTGGCGTAGGGCCGCTGACCGCCGGAACTGTGTATGGGTGGTCAGCCAGTGATGGCTCAAGTGCCAAGCTCGGCACGCCGCCCCCTGCCCAAGGGATCATGGTCACACTCAGTACCACCAATGGCGTCTCCACCGTGGACACAGAAACCTTTTTTATCTCGGTCACCACCAATGATCAAGTGCTAGTGACTGCGACGGTTGCCAATACCACGCCTCCATCACCCACCAATCCGGTGATAACCTTCTCTGGATTCAGCGCGCCAGATGCTCGCGTGACCATTAGCCGGGATGATCAAGCGCTGCAAACGAGTTCCGCCGACAGCCAAGCGAACTTTTCCATCACCTTGTCCGACCAGCCGACGGGCAGTCATGTGTATGTGGTCAGTGGGCGTGATGCTGACGGCCATACCCTCGCCAGCGTGACCTTCGCCCTGAGTTTACAACTCAGCACAACGACACTTGTCAACGGTGTCTTTCTCGGGCCCTCAATCGGCATTGATCATGCTTCGGTTTTGCTCGGTTCACCGGTCACCATTTTTGGTACGACTGTGCCGTCGAGTGCGGTGACGTTGACGGTCAATTCAGTGTCGGCCAAGTCGGTGACTGTCACGGCTGGCAGCACCGGAGCCTGGTCAGCCGTCATTCAAACCAGCGACTTGAGCGTTGGAACGCATACCGCCAAGGCCCGGAGCGTGTCGGCCGGAACAGTTTCCAGCTTTAGCCAGATCATTAGTTTTAGCGTGGGCAGCAATCCCGCCTTTGGCAAACTCCCATCTGACATTAATGTCGATGGCCACGTCAATATTGTCGATTTTAGTATCATGTTGTTCTACTGGTTACAGCGCGCGCCAGCCAATGTTCGCGTCGATATTAATGGCGACGGGATCGTGAACCTGATTGACTTTAGTATTCTCTTGTACCAATGGACCGACTAAAACTGCTTGCCATCGGAGTGGTTATCGGTGGGTTGGCAATCTGGACCCGACCGGCTATGGCGGCGACCCCGACAACCCGCCTGGTTGGACCAACCGGCATTATTCGGAGCGGTGATACGATTGCGGTGGAGGTCAGGATTGATAGCGCTGGACGACTGGTGAACACGATTGACCTCCACGTGGCCTATAGTCCGACCTATCTGCAGATTATCCGGGTGGAACGCCAAGATCGTATCTGGACGCTGTGGCCGAATAGTCCCAGTTGGGATAACCACACCGGGCAACTCGAACTGAGCGCCGGTCGTCCGCATGGGTTAGTGGCGATTGACGCCAGCGTCGCGACCGTTTTGTTTCGAGTCATGGCCGCCGGCTTGACGTCTGTGATTATCTCCCAACCCGCTTCAGCCGTGTACTTGAATGATGGGTTGGGAACCCGAGTCGGCGCGACCGGCGCCCATCTAGATGTCCCGATTGGAGATAGTCTCGTGCCGGTCATTCAACTTGATCCCGCAACTACCCCAGTCCCGGATGCCTGGTCTGCCAACGATCGGGTCAAGATTGTTTGGCCGGTTGAATCAGGCACGGTCTATAGTTATCGCTGGTCGAATGTGGTTGAAGATCAACCGGACGATACTCCGGAAACCAATCCCGGTACCTTTGTTCAAGACCAGGTGGATGATGGCGTCTATTTCTTTACCATCAAAAGCAAGCTCGGGGATGGGTTATGGTCGCGGGTCAGTCAATTTCGCTTTCTGATTGACCGCCAACCACCGGCCGCGTTCGAGATCTTCGCTCTCCCGGCCTATCAAACCGGCGGCCAAGCCACGATTAGCTGGTCAACCACAGACCAGACGTCTGGAGTGGCAGAGTATCGTGTATTGATCAATGGCCATGATCGGGGTTCGGTCACCAGCCCGTTGGTGCTCGATCCCGAATGGTCGGGCACGCGGCTAACCATTCGGGCGCTGGATGGCGCCGGTAACGAACGTCTGGCTGAGTTCAAGGTACCCGGGATTCGTCAATCCTGGGCGGGCGCGATTGCCGCTGGGGCGAGCCTCGCGATCGGCATCAGCGCGTGGGCGATCAGGCGAAAATCTCGCCGGGCAGTGTGATATACTCAAGGTGAGTATGCGCCGACTCGAAAGCATCTTGACGCATCGCTGGTTGCTCAAACCAGCCGTAACTGGCGGAGTGGTCGCCGCAATTTTTTTGTTGAATGTCCACGGGGCTGACGCGACTGGAGCCAGTTTGAAAATTTCTCCGCTGACCGGAACCTATGAAGTCGGGAGTACGGTCGATGTTTCGTTTTTAGTAGACACCGGCGGCGACGCGATCAATGCTGTCCAAGCTGATATTCAATTTCCGGCCGATAAACTCCAAGTGGTCAACCCGGTGGCCAGTACCTCGTTCATTTCGATCTGGGTGACGACGCCGACTTATTCGAATACCGACGGGACCATTCACTTCCAAGGCGGTTTACCCAACCCCGGAATCAAGACCGGCGGTGGCGTCATTAGTACAGTTACATTTCGGGTCAAAACTCCGGGGCAGGCTATCATTAAGTTTGCGCCCACCTCGCAGGTCTTACGCAACGACGGTCAGGGGACCAATATTCTGACCAGCACCGGTACGGCCGAGTATACGCTCAAGACGCCGCCACCAGCCGGGCCGGTGGTCTCGAGTCCAACCCATCCGGATGGTAACCAGTGGTACAGCAATCCGGACATTCAGTTTACCTGGGAAGCGATCGATGGAGCGGTAGGCTATAGTTATAGCTTTGATCAAGTAGCAAAATCGACACCAGATGAGAGCATTGATACGGCCCAGTCAGCCACCAGCGTGAAAGCTACTGGCGACGGCGTCTGGTATTTCCATGTTCGCGCTCGAACGACCAGTTGGGGCGGGACCACAACCTATCCCGTGCAGATTGATACCACGCCGCCAGCCGCCTTCACGCCGAAACTGGACAGTGAAACGATTGTCCCGGACGATTCAACCACCTTACGTTTTTTGACTTCAGATGCCGCCTCCGGAATTGATCATTACGAGGTCAGACAGGTGACGGTTGATGCTGGGCCCGATATCAATACCTTGTTCGTCGAAGCCAGTAGTCCGTACGTCGTCAAACCCGTCGCGGCCGGTAAGTATGAACTTCAAGTCCGAGCCTTTGATCGGGCCGGCAATTCGACGGATGGGACCGTCCGTTTGTCCGTCGTGGCGGGAGGTTTGCCATTCTTTGCGCGCGTCCCACTCTTGAAGAATCCGGCCATTGCCAACGCCGCCATGTTGGGGTTGCTGATCGCGGTGGTCCTAATGCTCGGATATTTAGTCGTCCGGCGTCTCCGTCTGCGCACGACGGTCCAGCGTGACGTGGCGGCCCTCGAACGGGATGCCGAGAAAAAAGCGGCTGCCCTCCAACGCGAGTTGGATGCCTTGCGGCAAGCCCAGCAAATGATTCAACCGGCCGTCGGCGCTCCCGCCCCATCGAGTGGAACCATGACGACGACGCCGTCCGCCCCGGTGCCCCCAACTGTGCCACCGTCCGCTCCAGTCGTCCCACCCCCACCCCCAGTGCCATCGCTATGACGAAGTCATCGGCAATCGTCATTGTGTCTGTGGTGCTCCTGTGGTTTGGCTTGCATCCTGCCCGAGCCTCGGCGGCCAGCCTGTATTTTAGTCCTAGTCAAAAATCAGTTGTCACCGGGGGTCGAGTAACCGTGACACTCAAGGTCAATGCTCAAGGTCAAGCAATCAATGCTGCGGAGGGCAGTATCCGGTTCTCCAATTCGCTGCTGCGGCTGGTCTCCATCAGCAAAAGCGGATCAATTTTTACTTTTTGGCCAGTCGAACCATATGGTTCGACTACTGCAGGCACAGTCAGCTTCTCTGGCGGTCTCCCGAATCCGGGCTACGCTGGTTCAAGCGGCACACTTGTCAGCCTCAGTTTTGAAGCGCTCAGTAGCGGTACCGCCGAACTTTCCATTTCGGGCGCGAAAGTTTTAGCCAACGACGGTCAAGGCACAAATGTCCTCACTACCTATGGTTCAGCTAGCCTGACCATCGGCGCCGCCAGCGCTCCTCCGCCCACCCCGCCAACTGACTCACCGCGACCAGCCCCAATCGTGAGTTCGACAACGTTCCCAGACCAAAGTACCTGGTATACATCCGAGCAGGGGAACGTGAGTTGGACGAAACCAAGCGGAGTCACCGGCTTCAGCTTTCATCTCAGTCAGGATCTGAACGATGTCGTCGATGAAACGGTTGACACCACCTCGACCACGACGTCGATTGATGTCTTGACCGATGGCGTGTGGTACTTTGCCGTTCGGGCCAAGTCTGCAAGCGGATGGAGCGCGCCCAGCCGCTTCCGCATTCAGCGCGACCATACTCCGCCCGCCGACTTCACCATACAGATCCAGCGCGATCGTGGAGTGACCGACCCCTCTCCCCACGTTGTGTTTACCGCCACTGATGAAACCAGCGGGATTGATCACTACACCTTATCGCTTGATGGTGGGACGGCCACTGAAGTGAGCAGTCCGGCCAATTTGGCTAATCTGACTGCCGGCCACCACCACGTCATGGTCATCGCTTTTGATCGAGCCGGTAATCAGACGACTAGTCAGACTACTTTCGATCAGGTCGGTTATCCGGCTCCGATCATCACCAATCTGACGAGCCCACTATTGCTACTGGATCGACTGATTGTTAAAGGGACTGCCACGGCCGGCGACACCGTGACCGTCTTTATAGACAATCAACCGATTGGCCAAGCCATTGCTGGTCAGGTTGATACGAGTGCTCAGGCGGAAGGAGTGACGGTCCGGGCGCCGTGGATTCTGACGACCGACCATATCTTTCGGCCAGGGCACTATCAGGTGACCGCCCAAGCCGCGGGAGTCAACGGCGAACTCAGCGTAATGACCGATCCGAGCCCGCTCCTCGTATCGGGGCACTCAATTTGGCTGAGTGGCCAACCGATTGCGACGATCGCCCTGGCCCCGGTGGCCGCGATCGGGTTTGTGGTCTTAGTTGGTTTGATCACCTTGAGCATGGCGCAGCTACTGTGGACAGTCAGACGCATGCATCTGCGGGAAGTAACCGTCGAACGCGAACTTGAAGATTTACGACGGCGGGTCAAACGTGGGCAAACCACCTCGGTTGGCCTGGACGAATCATTGGAGGATATAGAACGAGACTTAGTTCGGCCTCGGCGCTCGACCGTTCGTCGGCCTCGACGCACTGGCCGTCGCCGATCGTAAACGGGATGATCAAGGTCGCAACCACCTCAGGGTACCAGTCTTGCCAACGGAAGAAAAAGCTGATATCCTGTGGCTATTCTTGTGTCAGCTAAGGCATTTCTAACCTGACCAAGCCTGAACCGCGGGTGATTAGCTCAGCCCGGTTAGAGCGTTCCGTTCACATCGGAAAGGTCTCAGGTTCAAATCCTGAATCACCCACCATGCCCACCCCCAACTCCCAGCAGCCACCCGAAAATCCCCTTGGCGACCCGCGCCGTTTTAAGGGCCTGAGTACCGATCTCAAGAAATTGGCGGCCACCGAGCCGCGATCAGAGTTTTTACCAAGCTTTCAACGTTCAGTTGGCGGTTTTGCAAGTGAACTGATCAAGATTATTCTGATCGCGTTCGCGATCATTATCCCACTTCGGTTTTTTATCCTGCAGCCGTTCTATGTCAAAGGGGCCTCGATGGAACCAAATTTTCACGATAATGAATACTTAATCATTGATGAACTCTCCTATCGCCTGCACGCGCCCCAACGCGGTGATGTGATCGTGCTGAAAAACCCCAGCCAACCGTCAGAATTTCTGATTAAACGTATTATTGGTTTACCGAATGAGCGTCTGACGATTGCGGATGGTGCCGTCACGATTTATAACGCGACCTGGCCAGACGGCGGAGTGCTCGACGAATCAAGTTACTTACCGACCGGTCGAGAAACCTTTGGGCAACTCGATGTCACCTTAGGGCCGGGAGAATACTATGTCCTGGGTGATAACCGGCCGGCCAGCTTGGACTCACGCGTATTTGGACCGGTCCTTCGGTCGGCGATTATCGGCCGGACGGCAGTCCGGGCTTGGCCGTTATATCGGGCGCGGACATTTAGCACACCCACCATCGATCGAAAAGTCGTCAAGTAATCATGCCCAAAGATTCTGCCGCTCCGCCGCAGTTATTACGGGGCATGAAAGATATCATGCCTGCCGACCAGTCCTACTGGTGGTGGTTATTTGACGTGGTGCGGGAAATGGCTGAACGGTACAGTTTTGAACGAATTGAGACCCCGGTGCTCGAAGCCACCAATCTTTTTACCCGTTCAGTTGGAGAAACGACTGACATTGTTTCGAAAGAGATGTACACTTTCACCGATAAAAACGGTGATAATGTCAGTTTACGCCCCGAGAACACGGCCAGTATCGCCCGGGCCTATATCGAGCACGGCATGCTCAACCTCCCGCAGCCGGTCAAGCTGTGGTACTTCGGGCCGTTCTTCCGACACGATCGACCGCAAGCCGGCCGCTACCGCCAGTTTTGGCAATTTGGATTTGAAGTCCTGGGTGCCCCGCAGTCGGTGATCGACGCCCAACTGATCCTGATCGGTCGTGGGATTTACCAAGCCCTAGGTTTGGAGACGACGATCCAAATTAACAGCTTGGGTGACAAAGCTTCCCGCCAACAGTACATCAAGGCGCTGCAGAATTACTTCCGGACCAAAAAGTCAGAATTGTCTGAAGAACAGAGACTACTGCTCCAGAAAAATCCGCTGCGTTTGTTGGATAGTAAAGATCCGGCTGTGCAGACACTCTTAACCGACGCGCCGCAAATGATTGATTATTTGGATGAAGCCGCAAAGCAGCACTTTCAAGAGGTGGTTGGTTACTTGGATGAAGTTGAGGTCGCCTTTACCCTCAACCCGCGTCTGGTGCGTGGTCTCGATTATTACAATCGCACGGTCTTCGAATTCTGGCCGCTCGGGGACGACACCGGCCAGAGCAGCTTGGGCGGCGGCGGGCGCTATGATACCCTCGTTGAAACGCTGGGCGGACGACCAACCCCGGCCGCTGGCTTTGCGGGCGGCATTGAACGAGTGCTACTGAAAGCCAAGGAACTGCAATTACAGCCCCCGACAGCGGCCCGCCCAGAAATTTTCCTGGCCCAGCTCGGCGATCCGGCTCGCCGCAAAATGTTGAAACTGTTTGAACAACTCCGAACCGCCGGAGTGCGCGTCGCAGAGAATCTGGTGAAAGATGGTCTGAAAGCCCAACTCGAAATGGCCAATAAACTTGGGGCGCATTACACGCTGATCATCGGTCATAAAGAATTGATGGACAGCACGATTCTCATCCGTGACATGGAGAACGGAATTCAAGAGGTGATTGATTTTGCCAAAGTGGTTGGCGAAATCAAGAAGCGCCTGGAAAAATCCAAGAGTAATGGCACTGCGCCGGTGGTCGGTCAAGTTGCACCGGAACGTTTGGAGAAGTACAGTCAGCCCGACGACGACCAAGAAGAAACCCGGATGCCGCCGATCGATGATGGCGCCGACGATGCGTGATCCGAATTGCCTGTTTTGTAAAATTGCGGGACACGACATTCCGAGCGAAATTGTTTTTGAAGACGACAGTTTGATCGCTTTCAAGGATATTCACCCAAAAGCTCCGGTGCATGTGCTCATCATTCCTAAAGATCACGTGATGAAATCGGTCGCCGACATGACTGAAGATCAGGCAGCGATGCTTGGTCAGATGATGTGGCGGGCGAAACTGGTGGCGGCCGAGCAGGGGATTGAGGCCGATGGGTACCGGTTAGTGTTCAATGTCCGGAAACACGGCGGCCAAGAAGTCGATCATGTGCATTTGCATTTACTGGGCGGCGAGCCGCTCGGGCCACTTCGTGCTTAAGACAATTTGACGAATCATCGAAAAGGTGGTACAGTCGCACTGCCGAATTTCGGTTCGGCGTATCCTGTTGAAGGAGGTGTCCCTCAATGATTGAAGTCAAAAAACGCGACAACGAATCGAGTGAAAGTCTGGTTCGCCGCTTTACCAAGCGTGTCCAGCAATCCGGCGTTCTGCTGAGGGCAAAAAAACGCCGTTTTTACGAACCCGCGCCGAATAAGCGCGAACTTCGGGTTGATGCGCTGCGCCGCAACCACATCCGGCAAGAACGGGAAATTCTCCGCAAACTCGGCAAACTCGAAGAGTACGACCTGAAGAAACGGGGCAAACCGCGTAAGCGATTACCGTCAATTCCACGGACGACCGCGTAATCATGCCGCTGCTACAAAAAATCGAGGACGACTACAAAGTTGCATTTAAGGCACACCAGGATGCCAAGGTGAATGTCTTGCGGATGGTCAAAGCGGCTATCAAAAACGCGGAAATTCAAGCTCGGCACACCTTGAACGATGACGAAATTATCGCAGTCATGACCAAGGAAGCCAAGCGGCGGCGCGAAGCCATAGCGATGTATCAACAAGCTAACCGTCAGGATCTCGTCACATCGGAAAATGCGGAACTGCAGGAATTGATGTATTACCTGCCGACCGAGATGAGTGACAGTGAGCTCGATCAGGTTGTGACCGGAGTGATCGCGGAGCTCAAACCCACGCCCAAAGATTTCGGAAAAGTTATGTCGGCGGTGATGGCCAAAGTTAAAGGCCAAGCCGACGGTAGCCGCGTCTCCGCTCGCGTGAAAGCCAACCTTCATTAAACAGACGTAACGCCAATCCACCTCAGGATGCTTGCCCTGAGAAAAACTACAATTTCAAGACTGTTCATCGTCGGTGTGATCACCGCCGCTGTGATCGTGGTCGGCGGATGGTTCGTGGTTCCGCGTGTCACGTCGGCCTTGAGCATCGAACCGGTTGGCAACACTCTCGGCCTGGCTTCGACTGACCTGGTTGATATTGCGATCAATGTCGTCAAGTGGGCGCTCGGATTTGTGTCGCTCGTGGCTGTCTCATATCTTATCTACGGCGGGTATTTGTGGTTGACGGCGGCCGGCAATGAACAGCGCGTCGAAAAAGCTAAACAAGTCATTCTCCAAGCCGTGATTGGGATTGTGATTATCATCCTGGCCTGGGCGATTGTCCTGTTTGCCGCGCGCACGGCCAGTAACGTCACAAGTGGCAGTAACACGAACTCCGGTGGCGGACCACCCTGCCCATTATGCACCGGCGGAACATTTAACCTGACCGCCGTGACGTCGTGTTCTGCGGCGCCGAACTATGCCGACAACGTACCGCGTTCGAGCGCGATTTCCATGACGTTCAATACTGATGTCGATAGTCAATCTGTCAAAAAAGCGGTGGAGGCGAGCGGTGCAGCCAACAATCCGAAGCTCCAGATTGAGTTTTGTGGAACTGACCCGAATTGCGGAACACCGAGCACGCCCAAACCGCTCAACCAGCAAATATACTCCGGCGCAACCACCACCGGTGCCCAGGGTAGTCCCAAGCAGGAATGGGTCGCCAGCGGTAATACCGTCACCTTCTATCATTTATCGTTCTCCACCGATCCAGCCAGTTCCGATAACCAGTATTTTGAAGCTGGAAAATATTACCGCTTGACTATTCCCCGTCACACCTCGAACACGGCCCTACTCGACATGCAGTCCCGGGTGTTAGAGAACTGTGGTGACGATCCGCTGAGCGGGATCGTTGGCGATCACTGCGACACGTCGAATCCGGACCTGATCCGTTGGACGTTCCAAACCGGAAGTGATACCGATGGTCCAGCTCTGCAAGTCACGTCGACCCAACCGAGTTCCACGTACCTGGTCGCATCCTCCAACACCAAGCCCGATCGCAATATTCCGCGCAACGCCGCGCTCAATGTCAGCTTTTCCACCGCGATTGATCCGGCCTCAGTCAGCACGGCGAACTTCCGGGTCTACAAGTTTACAACTCCGCCTGACCCCAATACGGGCAACGGGGGCGTGACGGATACGAACCCGCTCGATCCGGCCACCTTTGACATTCGCGTCAGCCCTGATGGTCGGGGTGCTTGGCTGCAGCTGAAAACGACACTGTTTGAAAGTTTCACGTGGTATAAAGTCGTGGTTGAAAAAATTCGCAATTTGTGCGGAACAGCCATGGCGAATCCCTACACCTGGGTATTTGAAACGAGTGACGCCGCTCCGGGCGTGGCCCAAGTGTACCCGAGCGACCAATTTTCCCATGCTTGTCCGTCCACGAAAGTCTTCATTCAGTACACCACCTCGATGTGGAAGGTGGGCAGCGGTAGTTTCAACTGTTCCCCCAGTGCAGCCGGTTCCTACGTGACGAATGGCGCGATGTCGCCGACTCCCGCCGGGCGAGGGTTTACTGTGGTTGATCAATTCAATCAAGCCGACCCCTATAACACCTGTAAGATGTACAGCTTCACGCCGGAGAGCGCGAACCTCACCCCCGGCACGACGTACCATGTTGGAGTCGACTCTTCCTTGGTGTATGACGCGAACGGCACGAAGCTCAACTATGGCGACACGCCGCCGGCCAGCACGCCGTCCAAGGGGCCGTGGAGTTTCACCGTCGACCCGGCCGACAAGTGCTACCAACCGCCGGTGATTACCGCCGTTCAACCCAACCAGGGACAAGCCGGGCAGTGCGTGTCCGTCATTGGCGATTACTTCCTCAAGCCGAATACCACTTCCCCGGGTACGAATGACAAGCTGACTCTTGGCAGCCAGAATCAAGCTGTTCAGTCCGGAGCCTGGAATCGACAATCGATTGTCTCGAAAGTCGACGCGACGAATTTAGCGGCCGGCCAATCCCATCCCTACCAAGTGACAGTTGATTACGGCGGGCAGATTGGGTTGCTCAAGAGCAACGCTATGAACTTCTTGTTGAACAGCGGGACCAACACGAATGGTGTGTGCTTGTACTCGCTCAATCCCAACCAAGGTCAAACCGGGTCAGGCCTAGTTGCGTCGGGAGAAGGTTTTGGGTCGTATGTTGTGAATCAAAGTAAAATCTTGGCGAGTCCGTCCACAACTGGAGCATGGCCAATCTCCAGCAGTAACGATTGGACTGCTACCCAAATCAATAATATTTCGGCGGCCACGAATGTACCCGTCGGACAAAGTCAGATTACTGCGCAGATTAGTGTTCAACGATCCGATGGGGCGACCAGCAATGCATTACCGTTTACCGTCCAAGCGCCAACCACCGGTACGCCCACGGTCGAAGAAAATGCTAGTTGCGACATTGCCCAAAACATCACCCCCAGTCCAAACCCGCGCCGGGGGGACACTGAGGTTTGTAAGAATGCCCTGGTCTCAGCCCGGTTTACCATGCCGATGGATTTAGCAACCCTGACTGCTGCCAATATCACTCTGCGTTCATGCACCAGCTCAACGAGCTGCACAAATCCGGTCACCGCCCCGGTCAATCAGCTAGGGAATAATGGTTTCACGATGACTCCGAATGGGGGTTTTGGAAGAAATACCCTGTACGAAGTGACCATCTCGACCGGGGTCAAATCCGATATCTCCGTTGGGAATAAACCAATGGCGAGTCCGTATACCTGGCAATTCAAGACGGCGGACACGAACGACAATTGTCCAGTCGCCGGGGTGACAATCACGCCAGCCGGACCGTTGGTCGAGCGTACCACTCCATATGGGATCAATGGAAACGGTGAACCACTGACCGCGCTAACCGTTGATCAATCGTGCCGGGTCTTAAATCCTGGGACAGGCACTTTTACCTGGTCAATCACATCATCTCCGCACGTGGCTGATCTTCAACCCACGAACACGTCGTCGAGCAACGTGGCAACTGATCCACAACCCGGACCGCCGGATGTCGGATCAGCTCAAATCAAAGTTGCGGTGGCCACCAAGACTTCAGCTCCAGTCACGATTACGTATGATCCGACGAGCTGCCAGACGAGCGCCGACTGTGCCAAGAATCGCTATGGCGAAACGTGCGGGGGCTCACAATGTGTGAACAACCATTGTACCCCAGTCGTGAATGGCGTCGATCCGACCAGTGGTTCAATCGGGACGTGGACTACGGTCAAGGGCTGCTGGTTTAGTGGATACGATCCGAACAAAAGCAAGGTGACGTTCCTCGGTGGCAGCGGAACGGCCGATGATCGAGATGGTGTAGTTCCGAGCACAACCATTTGTGGACCGGCCGGTTCAACCTGGGAGAACGAACGGATTATTACTGAGGTTCCGAAGGTTGATATCGGCCCAAATGACCCAAGTAATGATGCGGCCACTGGTCCAGTCCAAGTCACGCGCGATGATGGCAAAACCGCCGCCTCAACCGGCAGCTTTACCGTCAACACCACGGTCCACCCCGGCCTCTGTCGGATTGTGCCGGATAATGCCTTGCCAAATGCGAGTATCACCATCAATGGTATCCGATTTGGCCCTGACGAACCGGCCAAACGAACGGCCCAGGACCAAGCTAATCTAACCAAGATCGGAACATCGACTCCAGTGCTGATGACAACGTACACGGCCTGGTCCGACACCGGCACCAAAGCGTCAATTGACACGGCTGTACCGGCGACTGCCGGTTTGGGCGACAACGAAGCTCGGGTCAAGAATGATGGCCAAGATTCGAATCCCTGGCCGTTCCACGTCAATGACCCGAATGCAACTGGTCC
Source organism: uncultured Gammaproteobacteria bacterium (assembly GCA_964383765.1). Classification (GTDB taxonomy): domain Bacteria; phylum Patescibacteriota; class Patescibacteriia; order SBBC01; family CAIJZX01; genus CAYLHT01. The sequence continues at coordinate 91,384 of CAYLHT010000002.1, forward strand.
GGGGAGCTGTCCGGCTGGTCAGCAATGTTTCACCGATAATGCGGCGAATTGCACGGCGCTGGGTTTGGGCTGTGGGTTAACCGACCAATGTTGCCACGCCATCCCCACGATTGTCAGCTTCCAACCGCCGCAAAACAGTACGAATGTCTGTCGGAATATCGCTCCCCAAGTCACGCTCAGTCAGCCGCTCGATCCGAGTACCGTCAACACCAACACCATCCGTTATTACAATGGCAATGCGCAAGCGTTACCGAGTGTGGGGCTCGATAATCAAAGCAATCAATCGACGATTACGGTTAGCCCGGGCGTCCTCAGCCCGGGCGCGGCGCAAGAGCTTGATTTAACAACCGCCAACTCGGCCGCTGTGACCGTTGACAACCCGAGTTTTGAAAATGGCACGAATGGAGTGCCAGACCAATGGGGGTCAACCCTCGTCAAGCAATCAACTGATGTCCCGCCCGGACACTCTGGTGTATCCGCTTTAGGTGATTGTAGCGCCTGCACCGGTGGTCAAGCGTTCGCTGCGCAAAATATTCCCGGTACATCGGCACCGAATATCACGTACCACCTGACCGGCTGGGTCAAGGCCGAGGTGTCGTTGGCCAGTTCGGCTGGGTTGATCACCCGATGCTCGGCGACTGGGAATGGTTGCGGTTATGACCTAGGCAGCTCTGCTCCGGGCTTGTTTGACAGTCGTGGCAGCAATGGCTGGGTCAAAATTGATGTGATTATTTCTAAAACCCAAGCCAATACCGATCTGATCTCGATTGACTGTTTCGCGAATGCTGGCTCTAAGATTTGGTGCGATGATATTTCCCTGACCCGGGAAACTGGCGGCGGTACATTGTTGCGCAGTGACCATGGCGTATTGGCCGATGTCAGTGGCTCGCCGTTGAAATTTACTGCCGGAACAAACATCTGCACGATTGATCATGTTGGGGTGACGCAGAGTAGTTATCTGCTGACGGCCGTCAATCAACTGGCCAACCCAATTCCTCGGGCCTATGCGTACAGCCAGAATGGCTGGATACTCCAGAATTTATCCACCTATAGCTGGGATTGGTCGTGGTTGAGTGGGAACAGCACTATAGCCACCGCGACCATGACCACGTTGCCGAACAGTTCGACCAGTCAAGCCAACGTGACGGCGAAAGCGAATGGCCAAACAACCGCCCAAGCCAAGGCGAAAGTCACCTTTAACTCCGCCAACCAGAACGACAAGTCGGAGAGAACTGGACAATCGGACATCACCGTCAGTTTTTGCAACAACCCATGGATCTTCAAAGATGATGTGAATGGGACGAGCTGCACGTCGGGAACCTGTAATGTCTATAACTATCAAATGTTCTATTGTCGGGATCAAAGTGGCTCCGCGTTGTTACCCGACTTCAGTTACAAGGTGATCGAGGGTGTCAACGCGGCTGATCCCACCCGGCTCAAAAGCTATTTCTTTAAAGAATCACAAACCAGCCGCGATACGATTGGGGTCCTGATTTTCAAGAATGATGCCTTGCTCTCACCCAGCGACTGGTTCGCGCAGCGGTTCCCGTTAGAAACCGGCGCCGCGTCAGCGACCGTTAATGGGTATCCGGCGGTGAAAACTGGCACGACGACCTATGTCGGCGTGACCAACAACACCGGTACAAAACTCCAAGGGTTAATGTTCGTCTTCGACTATAATTCGAACAATGCCTCAGATACAACCAAGAATATCTACGGACAAATTATTGATCACCTCTTGTTCAATCGCAATGACAACTCGGCGAATCGACAAGCGATTATCAACGATACCAAGCGGGGACAAGACTTGGCCAGCGTCAAAGTCGCTTTGGACAACTATAAAACTCTGCACGGCGGGTATCCAAAGCTCGACAGCGGTACCTATCTGCCCGGGTATTCGACCTCGGCTTGGCCATCATGGCAATCTACCCTTGGTCAGACCCTGAACAAGTCATTGTCGACGGATCCCTCGAATGACTTTGCGCAAAGCTGTCCGACCGACTATGCCGCCTCGACCTGTTGGAGTGAAGCCAACCACGCTTTCCAGTGTCCGGATGACTCGCACGTCTATCTGTATCATTCGGATGGCTCAACCTACAGTCTGTATGGTCACATGGAATACACCGGCGCGGGCGGCTTTGCCAACACCAACTCCAGCGATGACCCCTGTAGCAGTCAAGCTGGGTCAAACTGCGGTTGTTTCAATTACAAATTGACGGGATCCTAAATGCCGGACGAATCCACCCCTGCTTCGGGCTATCCACAGCTGCCGGATGACGCGCCAACGTCTTGGTTGGCGCGGAATCGCCGATTCGCTATACTGAGTGGAGTAGTGGTGCTCTTGGGATTAGGCATCCTGATCCTGCCTCGACTGCGTAGGCATCAAGCCAACGTCGCCAATCTCAACATCACGCCGACCGCCAACGCACCCATCGTCAACCGTCAAACCGCCCCGACCTTTGAACGGTTTACGGTGACCGCCTTACCCGACCAAGATCGTGACGGTCTGACCGACGCTGAAGAAGAACGGCTGGGCACGAGTCCAACCAAATCGGACAGTGACGCTGATGGTTTGTCCGATTATGATGAGGTCAAAATCTACCACACCGATCCGCTCAAGTCTGATAGTGATAGCGACGGTGTCGCGGATGGAACGGAAGTTCGGCAAGGGACGAACCCCGCCGGTCCCGGCCCGCTCTACAATCTGAACCAAGCTATCAAACCAACCACTCATTAAACCACCCGCCTATGTTTGAAGATCAAACCCAACCCCAAGGTACGCCGCTCAACCCGATCATGCCCGCTCCCGGCATGAGCCCCACTCCCACGCCACCGATGGCTCCGCCGGCTCCAACGCAAGCCGCGCCGATTCATACGATGCCGGAACGCTTCCGGGCCGCAGGCGGCGGCGGACAACCCAGCGGCGGGAAAGGTTCAACCAAGAAATTGGTGATTATTTTGGTAGTCGTATTGGTGGTCGGCGGTCTCGGATTCGCCGGTTTGTATGTGTTCCGCAATGTCTTGAACAAGTCGAACGCGAACACGAATACGGTTGTCATCAATCGCACCAACCAAAATACGAACAATCTTAACTTGAGTAATTCCTCTAGCAACCTCAACCTCTCGAATGAGAATACCAATGGGAACGCGAATGCCAACGCGAACGGGAATCTGAATAGTAACACCGAACCGAGCAATACGAACTCGACCGTCACTCCCGCCAGCCCGTTACCGTCCTCGTTGGACACTGATGCGGACGGATTGACCGACGTTGAGGAAGCGGTGTATGGCACGGATCCAGCCAAGGCCGATACAGATGGAGACACGTTTATTGATGGTGAGCAGAAGCGTTCAGACGGTTCAATCGTTGGAGAACTTTACCTTGGATACAATCCTAAAGGCACCGGTCCGTTAGAGGGCTCAGGTCTGGTCAAGCGGGTTGAGAATGCCACCAAAACCTACAGCCTGCTCATGCCGAGTAGTTGGACCGGCACCGCCGATCAGTCCGGAGGCATCCTCATCAATCCGACTCAGCAAACTGGAGAATTCTTTCAGACCAACATCAGCGACAACCCAAACAAGCTCAGCCCGAAAGATTGGTACAAGACGAATAACCCAACGGCCAACGTCGATCAACTCATGACCATCGCGGTGAATGGCTTGGATGGAGTCTACAGTGAAGACCTGAGCACCGTGTACCTGTTGAAAGACACCAAGGTCTACAGCATTCATTATGACCCAGGTTCGCTGACGCAGGTCAACTACCGGACGACGTTCGATATGATGGTCCGGAGCTTCCGACTTGTCGCGAGCTAAGACTTTCCGACCCGAGACCGTTGCCGTTCGACAACTCAGTCCGAGCGGTGTGAGTGACCGTACCATTGTGACGTGGGTCCGTTCAGCTCGCGAACGTTTACCGGCGCGGTCGGGAACGATTTCCGTGGTCATGGTCGGACCGAAGCAGAGCCGCCATTTGAATCGACACTATCGTCGACACGACCGAGCCACGAACGTACTCTCCTTCAGCTTAGGAGATCGCCTGGCCAAATTAGGAAATGAAGTCGCTTGGGGTGAGTTGATTCTGTGTCCGGCGGTTATTCGACGAGAAGTCCGACAGTTCGGCGGAACGTATCGTGCGTACCTGCGATTTCTCATTCACCATGGCATGATTCACCTCCTAGGACTCGACCATCAGACACCGGTCCAACAGCGTCGGTGGAATGTCTTCGAACGACGTTTAGCATGACGCCGATCAGCTGGTCCAGGTTTTGGAAAAGCTTCGGCTACGCCCGCCAAGGCTTGCGACGTGCCTTAGCCAGTGAAAATAGTTTTCGCATTCACGTGCTGGTAGCCGGGCTGGTCATCATTGGGATGTTTGTCTTCCGGGTGCCGCGAATTGAAGCGGCGATTCTGATTCTGGTGATTAGTACGATTCTCAACTTGGAGTTGGTGAATACCATTGTTGAGCGTTTCGTCGGTTTATTGGAGCCACGGGTGCATACCTACGTTGGCATCATCAAGGACCTGATGGCGGCGGCGGTGCTCATCACGACGATCGCGGCGGTCATCATCGGGCTGCTGATTTTTTACCCAACGCATTGACGAGGCCGAACACCAAAAGTGTTCAGTTTGATTTATCCACAACCTCGTCAATTTCCACCCAATATTGTATACTAAAGCCACTATGCGACAGTGGTTAGACCTTCACTATGGCTCGGTCTGAACTCTATACCGGTCTTGACGTTGGTTCATCGGCCATCCGAGTGGTGGTCGCTCAACGCGAGCCCCAGCAGGAAGGTTTGCATATCCTCGGTGCAGCCGAAGGGCCGGCCGAAGGGATGAGCAAGGGGACGATCACGAGTATTGATGATGCGGTCAGCGCGTTGTCGTCAACGCTGGAGAAGGTTGAACGAATGACTGGCGTACCGGTCGAACATGCGACCGTGGCCATCAACGGTCCCCAAGTCGCCTCTCAGGAGAGTCATGGTATTGTCGCGGTCGCAAAAGCGGACGGTGAAATTCGGCAAAACGATGTTGACCGAGTACTGGAAGCGGCTCAGGCGGTCGCGACGCCGCCCAATTACGAAATTCTGCACGTCGTGCCGCGCTCGTTCACGGTTGATAACCAACATGGCGTCAAAGATCCGGTGGGCATGTCAGGGATGCGACTCGAAGTTGATGCCCAGATCATCCAGGGCCTGAGCGCGAATATCAAGAATCTTCAAAAAGCGATCTATCGCACCGGGGTCAGTATCGATGACCTGGTCTTGGCCGTTTTAGCATCGTCGGTGGCCTGCGTCAGTAAGCGTCAGAAAGAGCTGGGCGTAGCCCTGCTCAATATTGGTGCCAGCACGACCAGCCTGATGGTCTTTGAAGAGGGCGACGTGCTGCACACCAAAATTTTCCCGGTCGGTGCCGCCCACATTACGAACGACGTAGCGATTGGTTTGCGGATCGGCATTGACCTGGCTGAGAAAGTGAAAACAGAATTTGGTACGGCCTTGCCGGAAGAGGTTGGTAAACACGATGAGGTGAATTTGCACGACGTCGGCGGTGATGATGCAAGCGTCTCCCGTAAACATGTGGCCGACATTATTGCCGCGCGCGTGGAAGAATTGTATGCCTTGGCCGATCGCGAACTTCAACAGATTGATCGGGCCGGTCTCTTGCCGGCTGGAATTATTCTGACCGGCGGCGGCGCGAAGCTGCCTGGTATGGTTGACGTCGCGAAGCGATCATTCCGATTACCAGCCAGCGTTGGTTTCCCCGTCGGTTATCTGAGCGCGATTGATAAAATTAATGATCCGGCCTTTACGACCGCCCTGGGCTTAGCGAGTTGGGCGGCTAGTACCAGCGGCGATGGCGGTGTCTTCAGTCGTTTACCAGGTCGCCTGTCAGCAGTGACGGACTCCGTCGACACCATGCGTCGCTGGTTTAAAAGTTTTTTACCCTAAGGATTTATTCGACTGAACACCGAAAGTGTTCAGCTCCCGTGGCCGGGGTTGCTGGCCTGAACTGAGTTTGATAGACTATCCACATCATGCCCTCCCGTTCGACCATGGAAGTCAAACCTGAGATCGAAACCTTCGCCAAGATCAAAGTTGTCGGCGTCGGCGGTTCCGGCGGCTCGGCCATTAACCGGATGATGCAACATCGCATCCGGGGGATTGAATTTGTGGCGATTAATACCGATGCGCAGGCTCTGCACCACAATGCGGCTCCGACCAAACTCCACATCGGGAAGAGCGCCACGCGCGGATTAGGCGCCGGGATGGATCCGGAAGTCGGTCGGAAAGCCGCCGAAGAAGATCAAGAACAAATTCATGAACTGCTCAAAGGCAGCGACATGGTCTTCATCACCTGTGGCATGGGCGGCGGTACCGGTACCGGCGCCGCGCCGCTGGTGGCCGAGATCGCGCGCGACGTTGGCGCATTGACGGTGGCAGTCGTGACCAAACCATTTTCCTTCGAAGGCGCCCAGCGTCGACAGATTGCCGATCAAGGTCACGCCGCCTTATCCGAACAGGTCGACACGATTATCACGATCCCGAACGACCGACTGCTCCAGATCATCGATAAAAAAACTTCGCTGCTTGAATCGTTCCAAGTCGTGGACGATGTCCTGCGCCAAGGGATTCAAGGTATCGCCGAACTCATCACTGTTCCAGGTTTAATCAACGTCGACTTTGCGGACGTCAAAGCCATCATGAAAGACCAAGGCACTGCGCTGATGGGCATCGGTCAATCCAAGGGTGATACCCGAGCCGTTGACGCCGCCAAAGCCGCGGTCGATTCGCCGCTGCTGGAAATGCCAATTGACGGCGCCAAGGGTATTCTGTTCACCATCACCGGCGGTCAGAACTTGAGCATGTACGAGGTCAATGAAGCCGCCCGGGTGATCACCCAATCCGCTGACCCGAATGCCAAAATCATTTTCGGCGCAGTCATCGACGAAGCCTTGAAAGATGACCTGAAGATTACCGTGATTGCTACCGGTTTCGGCAAAGGTGGCCGACCAGCCAAGAAAATCATGAGCAGCGGTCAAACCACACCGGCCGCGTTTGAACCGATGACCTTCCCGGAACGGCCGAAGGCACAGGCCGCGCCGGTCTCAACCCCGCTGCCAACCGTTCCGCGCACTCCCACCCCAGCTCCCAAAGCGCCGGAAGATGACCTGGAGATCCCAGCCTTCATCCGGAAGAAAATGCTGTAAAATTAGAAAGATCGTCTGCTCTCGGTTTGAGAGTTGTTTTTAGCTTAACGTGATATACTTTTGATCATGAAGACTGTATCCGGAAAAGATATTTCGAAAATTGGTATCGGCAGTTACGGTGTTGGCGGGCGCGGCCATCGCGACATGGAAATCACCGAAAAGGGTGAAGATAAAGTCTACGTTAAAGCTCTAACCTATACCCTCAAACAGGGTGTCAATTTCTCTGAGATAGCTCTTGGGTACGGGCACGGTCAGTCTTTGAGATTATTCAAACGAGCTTTGGATCAGAGTGGCGTCGATCGCAGAGATATTTTTCTGACCCATTCTTTGTATCCGAGGGACCTTGCAACGGAGGACATCATTCAGAAGGATGTCGCCGATTTCTACACAGTCATGGACACCAGCTACGCTGACTCAACGCTGGTGACGGAATCACTCATACGTAAATTCGGCCAAGACCAAGTGTTCTCATTATTACATCAACTATTAACTGAAAAGAAATCGCGATATGTCAGTCTCTCCAACGCTAGGCCGGAAGCAATTCAGGAATTTCACCGAGAGTTTGGAGAATCCTTTTGTGCCCACGAGGGCCATCTGAGTTTTGAAATCCGCGTACTGCAAGATAAGGGGATATTTGACCTATGCAACCAGCTCGGAGTCACGAATATTATTTGGCGCCCTTTACGACGCGGTAAAACATCACAACACAATTGGGACTTGCTGAGGGAGTTAGCCGAGACGTACGAACGGACGCAAAACCAAATTGTTCTGAATTGGATGAGTCATTTAGGCTATCACCCAATGGTGATGTCGACCAACAAAAAGCACATCGATGAGAACATTGCGGCCACGGATTTCCTTATGTCGAATCAAGATTATCAACGCCTAACCGACTTCCGGCCAAAATTTTCAAAAGACACCCTAGATGAGAATGACATTGTTACTCTGGCAAATGATTTTGAGAAATATGAGTCATAGTTTAACAACGTGATTTTATCTCGATTTTTCGTTCCCGATCTTCGGTCTGAGACGCTAACGCAGCCGACGTGGCGTCAACATCGCTGGCCCCAAATAGTCGTTTTCACATTGGCGACGATTTTTGCTCTCTGGTTTTCGTGGTTCACCATTCAGCGGGCCCAGAATTTCAACGCCGGGTGGTATGACTTGGGCATTATGGCCCAGACGGTCTGGCGGACTAGCCATGGGTTTGGATTTACGTTTACCAACCCAGAACTTGGTCCAGGTGGGGCGCATGGCTGGACAGCGCCGCGGACGAGTATTCATACCGACTATTTTCTGATTCTCCTTGCGCCGTTGAGTTGGTTTGGCAACACGGTCGCCGGACTACTGATCATCCAAGCTGCCGTGGTTGCACTCGGCGCCTGGTTTGCTTGGCGGATTGCGACTCGGTTGATTGGGCGGCCGTGGTTAGCTGTGATTGTAGCCGGGCTATTCTTGTCAGCGCCCCCGCTCGAGTTCGCGGCCATGTTTGAGTTTCATAGTGTCACGCTGGCGATCACGTTCATCTTGGCGGCCGTTGATGCACTATTGGCTCGCCGTAATCGCGCGTTTTGGATGTGGGCAGGGTTAGCGTTGATCACGAAAGAAAACACAGGCATCACGCTAGGACTGATTAGCTGGTTGGTGTTGTGGTGGCAAAGTCGCCGAAAACTTGCTTGGTGGGCACTGGGCGTGTGTTGGGCGTGGGTGATCATCCAGATCGGCGCCGTGATTCCGCTCTCTCGGCAACATGTGTCCGCGAGCTTCACGAACAAATTCTACGGCGGGGGAGAAGGGCAATCTGGTCTTGCCTTCTTGAAACGTCTCTTCAACCCCAGCCTGGCTTGGCACAAACTCGCCACAGCAGTTCACCTGAACTCTGGTTTTCAATTACTCTTACCCGGCGGGCTTCTGTTAGCGCTGCTTAGCCCAATGATACTGCTAGCAATTCCAGAACTGCTGCTCTATTGGCTGTCGGACAGCCCGAACCAGCAAACGGTGGTATTGCATTATCACGCCCTGGTTATTCCAGTGGTGTTCTTGGCATCAATGTTTGCTTGGCGATGTTTCCGGACAGTGGGATTTGGGCGCGGGAGGGGAAAAAACTTGGTTGATGGAGTCTGGATTGGCGCACTGGTTCTGTCGACAAGCTGGGCTGCAGTCCGATTGGGGCCGTTACCCGGCGCTGGACAGACGCGGTGGCCGTTGGTGGCTTGGAAAGAGCATTTGGCACCGAACGTTACTGAGGCGCTGAACATCATTCCAGCTCGCGCCAGTGTAGCCACGACCCAAAACCTCGGTCCAGCCCTGGCTGAACGGCCGACGGTGTATTTGTTGCCCAGTGGCGTCAAGCAAGCGGACTACATTGTCGTTTTAGAGCGCCAATTTCCAGCTGACCTGAAGACGAGCGACAAACGGTTGGCGGAAAAAATCATGCTGGAGCGGCTGCAGGACTGGCTAGCCAGTTCCAGCGCTTATACCAAACGATATCAGGTCGACCGCGTCTGGGTTTGGCAGAGAATAGGGGATGAGCCTCGACCACTGCCAGCTTGGCCCGATCATTTGCTCGGTCAGTAGGGTTGTCCACAGTTTTTGAGAAGTGAGTGTCGGAAAAGATTGTCGAATGAACGCCGTTGAGGCGCATTTGCGATCAAAATGGCCGTTTTGGCTCATCTTGACCACCACAAGATCTAGTAGTATACTGCTTGTGAGATCCACTACATCTAGTAGTTGAACCACCCGCGCCAGTCTAGAACATCACAGGCTGGCCGGCGAAGACCAAAAGGCGAGAACATTCAACAATTCAACGGCCTTCAACCGTCGTCCCGTCAGGGCCGGCGGGTCCTGTCGAGGCGAGGGAGGCTTGTTTTACTGAGATTTTGTGATGGATTGATGATGGGCCTATGCCCTCAGCTACGTCTAACTCTCCACCCATTCAAGCTATGCTATACTGTTCAGCCCGCGAGCGCCGATCATGATCCCGTTAGAGGTTCGGCTTGAAATCGATGTCTCGACAACGCCTCAAGCCATGCCCGGAGGATAAGTACGGTGTTCAGTCATGCCGGCGGGGTACGCGCAAGCTTTGATCATCAGTCTGAACCTCTAACGGGATGAAGTGTCCATCTTGTCATCATGCCGAAACTAGCGTCACGGACTCGCGCGTGACCGATGAAGGCTTGGCCATTCGCCGTCGCCGCGAATGCGATCGTTGCGGTTACCGTTTTTCGACGGTTGAGGAGGTTGAAATCCTCAACTTGACGGTTATCAAGCGCGACGGCCGGCGCGAACCCTACCATCGCGAGAAATTGGAGTCCGGGTTGCACAAGGCCATGGAAAAACGACCGATCACTGCTCAAGCTTTCAAGAAGTTGGTCGGTCAAATCGAACGCGATATCCAAGTTCGTGGTCGGACCGAGATCACCTCGCAACAAATTGGCGAGATTATCATGAAACGGCTGCAACGCGTCGATCAAGTCGCCTACATTCGCTTCGCCTCAGTCTATCGCCAGTTCCAAGACGTCCAATCCTTCCAACGCGAGCTCAGCCGAATGGCCAAAGGCCGCTCCAGCAAGTCGAAAACCTAACCTCTTCTTCATTCACTCATCTTCCGGTCCCATGCCCGAGACGACGACTACCTCTGAACGCTTGCGCCAAAGCGCGGCGATTGTTGATCAACCGGTTGCAGTAGTTCCGAAGCGTCGCGGACCTGGCATGAAAATCCAGCGAGTGTTCACCATGGCCGGGCAAGATCCGCTCGAGCAGCTCCAGTATGAGAACCGCTCGTCGGTCATCAAGAATCCGGATGGAACGGTGGTGAAAGAGATTAAAGAGGTGGAAGTGCCGGTCACCTGGAGCCAGGTTGCAACCGACATTTTAGCGCAGAAGTACTTCCGCAAGGCCGGTGTGCCGCAAACCCATCCTGACGGCCGGCCGATTCTCGGGACCGATGGTCGGCAAGTACTTGGTTCAGAACGCAGCGCTAAACAAGTTATCCGACGCTTAGCCGGCACGTGGCGCTGGTGGGGGCAAGAGCATGGCTACTTCTTCTCGCCTGATGATGCGCAAGCCTATCAAGATGAAATGGAGCACATGCTCATTCGCCAAATGGGCGCTCCGAACTCGCCGCAGTGGTTCAACACGGGCTTGCAGTGGGCCTACAACATCACCGGTAGTCCGCAAGGCCACTTTTTCGTTGACCCGCAAACTGGCGTCTTGAAAGCTTCCACCGACGCCTACACGCACCCGCAACCGCACGCCTGCTTCATCCAGAAAATTAACGATGACTTGGTGAATGAGGGTGGAATTTTTGACTTGGTCACTCGCGAGGCGCGCTTGTTCAAATTCGGATCCGGCACCGGCTCGAATTTTTCAAATTTGCGCGGCCGCGGTGAAAAACTGTCGGGCGGCGGCGGGAGTTCCGGCTTAATGTCCTTCCTGCGAATTTTTGATCGCAGCGCTGGCGCGATTCAATCCGGCGGGACGACGCGTCGAGCGGCAAAAATGGTGGTGGTCGATGTTGATCATCCGGACGTCGAAGAATTTATTGATTGGAAAGTTCAGGAAGAACAGAAAGTCGCGGACCTGGTCGCCGGCAGCAAAATCAATTCGGTTGAACTCAACCGAATTATGGAAACGGCCGTAACGGAGAATACCATCGACTACCACAAAAATGTTCGACTCGGTCAAACGGTTCGACATGCACTGCAAAGACACGTGCCGCTCAACTACATCATGCGGGCATTAGCCTTGGTTGAGCAGGGTCATGATCAGCTCGATTTCCCGAGCTTCACTACGCACTTTGAAGGGGAAGCCTACCAAACGGTCTCCGGTCAAAACTCAAATAATACTGTTCGCGTCACCAATGCCTATATGGATTCCGTTGAACGCGATCAGCCGTGGAATCTGCTGTGGCGCACCACTCGTGATGTGGCCAAAACCATTCCGGCCCGACGGGTCTGGGAAGAAATCGCGTACGCGGCTTGGGCCTGCGCAGATCCGGGCTTGCAATTTGACACCACGATCAACGAATGGCATACCTGTCCCGAGGACGGCCGGATCAATGGTTCGAACCCGTGTTCGGAGTATATGTTCTTGGACGATACGGCTTGCAACCTAGCCTCGATTAATTTAGCGCACTTCTATAATGCTGACACCGGGACGTTCAACGTCGAAGCCTACAAGCATGCCACCCGGCTGTGGACGATCACCTTGGAAATTTCGGTGTTGATGGCCCAGTTCCCCGGAAAAGAAATTGCGCGGCTGTCCTACATTTTCCGAACGCTTGGCCTTGGATACGCCAACCTCGGCACGATTTTGATGATGATGGGCGTACCGTACGACTCGCCCCAAGCTTTAGCGATTGCCGGTAGCTTGACCGCCATCATGTGTGGCGAATCCTACGCCGCCTCGGCGGAAATGGCCTCACACCTCGGGGCGTTCCCCGGGTACGATCGCAATAAAGAACACATGCTGCGGGTGATTCGCAATCATCGTCGCGCGGCCTACAACGCCCCGGCGAGTGAGTATGAGGGCCTGACCATTCTGCCGATGGGGATTGATCCGAAATCGGCGCCGGAGTATCTGGTCAAGGCCGGTCGCGACGCCTGGGACAAAGCCGTCCAGTGGGGGAATGAATACGGTTTCCGCAATGCCCAAGTCACGGTCATCGCTCCGACGGGCACGATCGGGTTACTGATGGACTGCGACACGACGGGTGTTGAACCGGACTTCGCGATTGTGAAATTCAAAAAACTGGCCGGCGGCGGTTACTTCAAAATTGTGAACTCGTCTGTCCCGAAAGCGTTGAAGCGCTTAGGCTATGCCGATCAGCAGATCAAAGAAATTGAGCAATACTGCAAAGGCTCGGGCAGCTTGATTGGCGCGCCGCATGTGAATCATGAGACGTTGAAAGCTAAAGGCTTAACCGGTGAAGACCTAGCCAAGATCGAATTAGCCCTCGACGGTGCGTTCGATATTCGTTTCGTCTTCAACCGGGCCACCCTCGGTGACGATATGCTGGTGCGGATGGGGCTAGAAAAGCACATGGAGAACCCGGCCCTGAACGTTCTGGAAGCACTTGGATTCACTAAAGATCAGATTACGTTAGCGAATGAATACGTCGTCGGCACGATGACGATCGAAGGCGCGCCGCACCTGAAAGAAGAACACTACCCGATCTTTGATTGCGCCAACACGTGCGGCGTCAAAGGTAAGCGCTACATTGCCTATCCGGCGCACGTCAAAATGCTGGCGGCGACCCAACCATTCATCTCCGGCTCGATCTCAAAAACCATCAACATGCCGTCCTCGGCCACGATTGAAGAAGTCAAACAGGTGTACTGGGATTCATGGAAAATGATGCTCAAGGCTGTGGCCCTGTACCGAGATGGGTCAAAGTTGTCACAGCCACTCAACAGCGTCTCCGAAGATGATGAGATCGCGGCCTTGGGCGCGGCTGATGATGACGTGACCGAGGTCACACCTAAGGTTGTGAACGATGCCGCGGCGATTCGTGCGGTCAAACAAAAACTTCCGCCGAAGCGCGTCGGCTGGACACAGGAAGCGATTGTCGGCGGCCACAAAGTCTTCATCCGCACCGGCGAATATAACGACGGTCGCTTGGGCGAAGTCTTTATCGATATGTACAAAGACGGAGCCGCCTACCGCTCGCTGATCAACTGCTTCGCGATTCTGGTCTCAAAGAGTTTACAGTACGGCATGCCGCTGGAAGAACTGGTTGACACGTTCACCTTCACGCGTTTTGATCCGGCCGGCCCAGTCATTGGTCATCCCAACATCAAGATGGCGACGTCAATTCTGGACTACATTTTCCGATTGCTCGGCTACGAGTACTTGAACCGCGACGACCTCGTTCAGGTCAAACCAAACACATCGGAACAACCTGTCCAAGCCCAACTTCCAGGCACTGCGGTGATTGAAAAACCGAAAAACGTAGCCGCCACGGCCATCTCCATGTCCCCGGCGCCGGACAACTCTTTGGCTGTCGCCAAGGCTCAAGGCTTTACCGGCGACACCTGTGGCAATTGCGGTTCGATGAAAATGAAGCGCAATGGGTCGTGCATGTTGTGCATTGAGTGCGGGACGACCACGGGGTGCTCGTGAAGAAGGTTAGAGGTAACAGGTTGTAGGTTTTAGGTCGGATGGTATACTGAACCTCAACCCTTTCACCTATAACCTTTAACCTAAATCCTATTCCTATGCCCGATCCAAAACCATCCGCCGCCGATAAAATCAAGGCTGAAGCCAAGAAAGCCGGCGCCGAAGTCAAACAAGAATTGAATAAAATTCCCTCGACTTCCGACCAGAATATGCTGGCGGCCTTGTCGTATGTGTGGTGGTTATCGATTGTCTTGTTGCTGATCAAACGCAACGACGAGTACGTTCATTTCCACGCTAAGCAAGCCGTGATTCTGACCTTCTTGACCATTTTCTGGTGGATCCCAATCCTCGGACAGCTGTTGTTCGTCCTCGCCATTATCGGGATGATCGTCGGCTTCATTCAAGCCTGGCAGGGGAAACGGTATCAGCTGCCCGTGGTGTACGGCTGGAGTCAGAAGATACATTTCTAATTTGTCATTTCGACGAGCCTGCGAGGAGAAATCTGCGCGGCAGAATTCAGCAACATAGATTTCTCACCCGCCGCGGGTTCGAAATGACAGAAGTCTATGCGTCGCGCGCCAACCAAACTTCGTCCCGCTGATCGCGGCCTAACCCACGCCTACATCGGCGATGGCAAGGGTAAAACCACGGCCGCGGTCGGTACGGCGGTGCGGGCGGCTGGCTACGGTTGGAAAGTTTTGTATTTGCAATTCATGAAAGAACCGAAGTGGCCAAGCGGGGAGCGGGAGAGTCTGAGAAAACTTGGTATCGACGTTGATGTTCTCGGACAAGGCTGGTATAAAATTTTGAACGATAAGAAATCTGAACGCGAGCATAAAGAAGCAGCTTTGGGCGCACTGAAAACCTTACGCGAAAAAATATTTTCCGGACAGTATCAACTCGTGGTAGCTGACGAACTGGGTTCAGC
Source organism: uncultured Gammaproteobacteria bacterium (assembly GCA_964383765.1). Taxonomy (GTDB): domain Bacteria; phylum Patescibacteriota; class Patescibacteriia; order SBBC01; family CAIJZX01; genus CAYLHT01. The sequence continues at coordinate 106,644 of CAYLHT010000002.1, forward strand.
AGTGGAGGAGAAAATTTTGGATCGTAAACCCGTCGAGAAAATGCTCAAGGATCGACAGTCAAATGACCGCGCGAAGATAGTTCATCTGATTTGGACTGGCCACAAAAAAATCGGGTGGATGTTGAAGTACGCGGATTTAGTGACGGAGATGAAGATGGTGAAACATCCGTATTACAAAGGGATTATTGCCACCCGAGGGTTAGATTACTGAGCTGGCGCCGGTGGCGGAACTGAAATCGATGTCTTGGCCTGGTCGGCCTGAAGTTTTTTGTGGATCGGCCAATACAGCAGAAGCATAATTCCCAAAATAATTGCGGTCCAGCTCGTTTTACTGAGTGAGCCGATCGTCAGAACCATCAAGACGTAGAGAATTTTATGGACCCGTGTCGAAGTCATGATAATTTCCCAAAGAATCCAAACCGCAATCGCTACATCGACGCCTGCTAGAATACTACCGAACGCACCGAGCGGCTTGGCCTTGTCAACCAAACCTTGTGCAGTTGCCAGTAATACGAGCAATGTCGCGAGGACATACACTGACACAAAGAAAATATTAATGCCCCACAACCACTTGGTGTGATGGTCGGTTAATGCCACTCGGCGGCGATGGCGGACGCTTTCAGTTTCAAAATGGGAAGCCGGTGACCAATACAGGAAGCGACCTTTCCAGGCGTACTGAATCAGACCAGCATATAGGATACATTCAAACAAAAATCCGAAGAGAGTATCAGTTGTCCAAAATGGTTTCCCATCAATTCGTGGTGAAAGAACGTTCAGGAAAATATCAACAATCGGAAATGCGACGGCATAGATTTTCCAGCCACGATCACTCAGCCACCGGCGTCGGAACGCGATCAAGACTAACACGACATAGGAAGGAATTGAGACGAACACATTGGTCCAATCACTCCAATTGAGGTCTGTGTATGAAGCTGGGTTAAGGACATCGATCAAATACAAAACCGAAAAAATAATCCACGGCCAAGAGATTTTTTTGAACCAGCGGGTCGAGGGCAGCTGAGTATTCTCCATACACTCAGTATACCATGGGTTCGTTGGAGCGACGTTGACGACCTCAATCGGGTCACGTACACTATCCACAAGGTAACCCGGCGCAATTCCGGGAGGGTCCCGCCACCGTGACCTCACCCTAGCCCTCTCCTCAGGAGAGGAGAGGGGAGGAACTCGGACACCGTCTCCGCCTCGTCCGCGGAGTAAAGACAAGACCTTCGTGGAAAGGCTGGCATTCTCAGAATGCCTGCTGTTCTACGACGGCAGGGGATTTATTCATTAGCTTCACTCTTATGAAGCTCCGCAAAATCCTGCTGCCCGCCCGCGCCAAGCGCCTGTGGCGGTTGGGCGGACCCGTCGTCCTGAGCCTGGTCGTGCTCGGCGCCGGTTGCAGCCTAATGCAAACTATTAACGTCAACGGATCGGCCGGGAATACCAACACCGCAGTCAACGCCAGCGCCAACGCGAACATCAGCGCGTCAATTACCTACAGTGGACAAGCCGGCAAAAATGCTCTAGAGTTACTCACCGCCAGTCATAAGGTCGACACGTCCGCACAGGGCTTTGTCAACGCCATTGATAGCATCAAGCCGGGCGACCACCAGTACTGGGCCTTCTACATCAACGGTAAATTATCCGATGTCGGTGCGAAAGACTACCAAACGAAAACCACAGACGCGATCGAGTGGAAACTCGAAAGCTTCTAGGGCTGGAAAAACGGGCGCCGCGCGCAGAGCGCGCGGCGCCCACAAGCCAATCCGTCGCTCAGTCCGGCTAACGGTTCAACGCGGATCACGGGCTGTGCCGATTGCACAAGCTCTCAGCAGCTTAGTGCCGGCAGTGCACCACCACGAAACCGTGACCGCCGAAGCCGTTCATCAACTCCCGACGTCGGTCGGATGGACGCCGATGGTGGAGAATCCACCCCGACCAACAGTCCAATTGAGCCAACCGCGGGCTTGGCAAATTTCTTGGATTGGGGCCGCGGTCGCTGTGGCTAGTCTGATGGTGATTTCCGTGGCGGTCGCCGGATGGTACCAGTCACCGCAGTCAACGACCCAAGGACACATTTTGGGTGTTTCAGCTACGCAACCACTGCAGGTCACCGTCACCGTCTCTGCGCCATTCTCACACGCTAGCGCCACGACTATTCTGTCGACGGGCACGTTGACCGAAGCACTGGCGCGAGCCGCCTCGGCTCTCAACTCATCACTCGGGTACACCAGTCGCGGTTCGTCGATCTACCTAACGAGTTTTCTTGAGACTTCGAATAGTCCAGCTGGGCATTGGGGGATTGCCGTCAACGGGGCACCGGTGACCGACTTGAGTCTAGTCACCCTGAATCAAGGTGACCAGGTGACGGCTACTTGGCAATGATCCCGTTAGAGACTGTTCCAGCTGGTGGTCGCCAACTCAATGACCAAACGAGTCCATTTACAAATTCACCTGTGTTTTCAGCCAACTACTCATCAGTCGCAACCTACGGTGGTCGTGAGTCATGCCCATGTTGTATGTTCAGCTTCTATTCATTCGAGCAATCTCTAACGGGATGAAAATAATTTCTGCCCTGACCTGGTACGCCCTGGGACTGATTGTGATTGGGGCTGGATTACGTGTAGTTCGGCATTTTGGTTACCTGCCCTTGCCCCCAAACGTGGCACCGGTCAGCGCGCTGGCGATGTTCAGCGCTATTGGTTTGCCGCGGCGATATGCCTTTGTGGTACCGCTGGGATTAATGCTGGTAGCCGACATGGTCATCGGTTTTGATCTGCTACCTATCACCCTGAGCATTTACGCTTGCTTTGCCGTTAGTTACTTGATTGGCCGTTGGATCAATCGACAGTTCAGCGTCACTCGTTTGGTGATCGGAACGTTGACTGGTTCAATTATTTTTTTTCTGGTCACCAACGCCGCGGTTTGGGCGTTCAGTTCGATTTATGTGCAGACTGGGACTGGACTACTGCAGGCATATATTGCCGGCCTGCCGTTTTTCCGCAACACGGTGCTCGGCGACCTCGGCTACACCGGCCTGTTCTTTGGCCTGTACCAGTTAGCCGTGGTATACTCTCGTCGACGGGCACCCGTCGCCGTGCATGACTGAATTTAAGCGCTATCAACCTCGTCGCAGTGCGCCGGCCTTTCCCTGGCGGAAATGGCTGGTGTGGGCGGTGATTGTCGTCGTCCTATTTCTGATTGGCAAGGCCATCTTTAGTCACGGCGGATCAAAGAAGCGAGCGACCACGAATAGGAACCAAGTCGACATTGCGTTGGTCAACGACAACACGAACGCCTCAGACCTACCACTCAACGGCAACAGCAATGCCAACACCAATAGCGCACCGGTCGTGAGCGAGTCATGGGCGAATTTTTCGGTCAGCAGTTGCAGCGGAACAATCGGGACGGTGACGACCACCAAGAAGTATGTGGCTTTGACCTTTGATTTGGCGGCCGCCAACGATCAAGCCAAGCAGCTCATCGGTTACTTACAGCAACAGAAAATCCCGGCTAGCTTCTTCAGTAGTGGCAGCTTCGCCGACACCAACGCGGACTTCGTGAAATCAGTCGCCAGCTCAGGGTTCTCAGTCTACAGCCGCGGACAAAAAACCGTGGACATGACGACGCTGGCTAAAGCCGAGGTGGTGACATCCCTAACCTCGGCTGAAGAGAACATTAGCGCCGCCACGGGTCAAACGACTAAACCTTTGTTCCGACCGCCGTTTGGCAACACCAGTACTGATTTGGTGGCTACTGCCAAAGAACAAGGCTACTGCGCGATCACCTGGACGGTGGATGGACTCGACTGGAAAGATGGGGTGACGGCTGACCAGGTCAATCAGCGGGTGGCTGACAAACTTCAAGCCGGCGCAGTGATTGACTTGCACGCCGGGTACGACGTTACCCAAACGGCAGTCACCATGATTGTGGCCAAGCTCAAAACGCTCGGCTACACGCCGGTCAGTTTGGCCACCTTATTACAATCGTAAGCCCAACGCAGCAGGCGGCGGCGTCAGAACCGCTGATTTGACAGCTCAGCATTGCTACTACATACTGTAGTAGAAAGGACCACACCATGTCTGAATTTCCACAACCGCCACGCGTTTCCCTCGGATTACCACTGCTGATTGCCGCGCTCGTCGGCGGTCTGATTGGAGGTGCCTTTGGCTATCGTTTAGCTAGTTCGGCCCTGGGTGGAACGCATTCTGCGGCCACCTCCGCCTCAACCAAGACTCAAACCTTGGCGGTGCAGGAAGACTCGGCCTCGGTGGACGTCGTCCAGAAAGCCAACCCGGCGGTCGTTAGCATTATCATCAGCAAAGACTTCTCGAAAATTTACGGCCAACAACCGTCCTCGCCATTTGATAACTTTTTCGGATTTCCCCTCGGCCAGCAAGTCCCCCAAGGTCAACAAGATATTGGCGGCGGGAGTGGTTTCATTGTTGGGTCGGACGGGTTGATTGTCACCAATAAACACGTCGTCGACGATGACCAGGCGACCTACACTGTCGTCATGAACGACGGCAAACGTTACGATGCCAAAGTCCTGGCCAAAGATCCGACAAACGATATTGCCATTGTCAAAATCGAGGCAACCGGATTGACGACCTTGCAACTCGACGATTCGGATAAGGTCGTGATTGGCGAAACCGTGATCGCGATCGGCAATGCCCTAGGCGAATATCGTAACACCGTCACGAAAGGCATCATCTCCGGAAAATCCCGAACCATCACCGCCGGCGATTCAACCACCGGCCAATCGGAAACGCTGGAAGATGTCTTCCAAACCGACGCGGCGATTAACCCCGGCAACTCCGGCGGACCGTTGCTGAACTTGGCTGGCCATGTGATTGGCATGAATAGCGCGGTCAATTCATCCGGTCAACTGATTGGCTTTGCCATTCCGATCAACGCCGTCAAACGCGACCTCGATAGCGTGAATGCGTCAGGAAAAATTGTAAAGCCGTTCCTGGGTGTGCGCTATGTCTTAGTCTCAAAAGCATTAGCGCAGAATAACAAACTGCCCGTTGATCATGGGGCGCTGATCCAAGCCGACGACAGTACGAATAATCCAGCGGTCGTGTCTGGTTCACCGGCCGATAAAGCTGGCTTAGTCGCCGGTGATATCATCGTGTCGCTGAATGGTACGGACATTAGCACTGATCATACGTTGGCCGGCTTACTGGGCACATACAACGTCGGCGATACCGTGACGTTAAAGGTCTACCACCAAGGGAAGGTGAAAGACGTGCAGGTGAAATTGGAAGAGCGGAAGTAGCCTGCGTTTCTTCTCTACCCTGCGGGCTTACGCCCGCCGGGTAGCTTTATGGTATACTCATATTGAAACCAATAACCAAGAAGGACCTATGCATACCCGCCGAGGCAATCTGATTCCAGCGGTGATTGTGATTTTGGCGATCTCAGCATTGATTGCAGTCTATGCCTTTTCCATTTGGCCCAAGTCGGACGAGTTTAAGGTGAGTGTGCCGGTAATTAAAACCAAAGCTACAAATGCAGGGTCGAATATTTCAACCGGAAACGCAAACACGAATACTACCGCTGAAACCCTGCCGGCTGGGGTGAAAAGATTTACCTCGGACGACCTAGGGATAACGTTCACTTATTTGGCAACGGGTAAAGACTATACCACAACCGTTCAAGAAATCGGCGATAAAGTCTACGTCGCACAAAATCTTCGGGCGAACGAATCTATAACCACTGGCCAATGGGTTGAGGTGATATCAAAAGATACCAACGACACCCTCGCTCAAGCCATCGAAAAAAAATTCCTCGTCAACTACGACTCAAAGAAATGTTTTGTGAAAGCGACCGTTTCTACCGGTTACCCCTCGACCTATTCGACTGCCAGGATTTCTTTTCCATACGCAAATAACAACGTCGATCCGTGGTTTGCGCCCGGGGAAAATTGTCCGCCGAACTACACTGAAACGAATGGCGAGAACTACTTTATGATGGATAGCGCCCACCCCGATAGATTTCTATTTTTCAGTATCGGCCAATACGGTATTTGGGGGTCGAACGATCAGAAAACCACTTGGCAAGGAACGCTGAGAGTCACTCATACGAACCCCACCGCCGGATGGAAGACGTATACGAATACCGTGAATCATTATTCAATCCAGTATCCGCCGAACTACACGCAACAAGTTAATGGTGGCACGATAGAATTCGAAAAAAATGGTTCCCCGCAGCAAAGTGCGCTTCAAGCTGTGAATATTATTGTTTTCTCAGAAACGGATCAAAACATCAACTCCAACGAAGACCTCTACACCTGGGCAAAAAATGGATTTTCTAGAACAGCAAGCCTGGTGGCGTATCACAATAATCCTCGGGAAGTTACCCTCGGAGCCAACACGTTTATTCAGACCGATGGCGATCAAGGGAGCTCCGGCATCCCAGAATATTTCATCTTCCACAACAACGTTTTATATGAACTAACCGATCTGCATGGTGATATAGTTGGAAGCGAAAACCCTAGCATTATTTCCACCTTTACCTTCACGAAATAAGACGTGCGATCTCGAACTGAGTTAACTCCAATCCTCATCACTTTTCTAGCTGTAACAGCGTTTTTGCTCGTGCTGAATTTAGCCATCCCCGCACCAGCCGCCACTCCTAAAACTATTTTTGGCTGGCGCACCTACACCAATCAAACGATTTATTGCGCGGCCGACGTCAAAACCTGCTCGGATGGATCACGCGTGGCACGCCAAGCACCAACCTGTGAGTTTGCGGCGTGTCCAAAATAAGTGCCGGCTAGAGAGATTACACCACGGGTGTTGAAGACGGTCGGCGGCCCGCTCCTCACCTAACCTCTCCTCTGCAAGGAGAGGAACTGCGGGCCGCCGCCCTCGACGTTTTTTAGCAACTGTGATAATCTTGCGACATGAACGACCTGGTCAGAAAACTGGAGACCCTACGCGACAAAATTTCTGCGTCGCGTAGGCTATCCTTCGACAGGCTCAGGACAGCCTAACGATTACTTTGTATGAATGATTTAGTAAAAAAACTGGAACACCTTCGTGAGCGCATTGGCGTTTCGCGAAGGCTGCTTTGACGTAGATCAGAAACGACAACAGATCGGGGAACTCGAGGAGGCGATGAGCCAGCCAGACTTTTGGTCTGATCGGAAAGCCGCTGAGGCCAAAAGCAAACACTTGAGCGAGCTGAAAGAAGAAATCGAAGGTTGGCAAAAGATTGACCATGACGTGACAAGTTGGATTGAGCTGGCGGGCATGGCTGAAGAGTCACAGCGCAAAGAAGTTGAGATGCATGTGGCTGAGCTGGAGGAACAGTATCGTCAACTCGAGTTTCGATTGCTGTTGAATGCAGAACACGACGAAGCCAACGCGATCGTCAGCATTCATGCCGGCACGGGGGGAACGGACGCGCAGGACTGGGCGGAGATGTTATCACGGATGCTGCTGAGGTTTTGTGAACAACGTAAGTGGAAAGCGAAAATCGTCGACGAATCAAAGGGGAATGAGGCCGGCATCAAGAGTATGACCTTCGAAGTCACGGGTCGCTACGCTTTTGGATATTTGAAGTCAGAGGCGGGGGTACATCGGCTGGTGCGAATTTCACCGTTTGATGCCGAGAAAATGCGGCATACGTCGTTCGCGCTAGTGGAAGTTATGCCGGAGCTTGAAGATATGGAAGAAATTCAGATTGACCCTAAAGACTTGCGAATCGATACCTTCCTGTCTTCTGGCCACGGTGGGCAAAGCGTCCAGACAACGTATTCCGCCGTGCGCGTCGTCCACTTGCCGACGAAAATTATGGTCTCGGTCCAAAACGAACGTTCCCAAACCCAGAATAAAGAAACGGCGTTGAAAATTCTCAAAGCTAAACTCCACCACCTCGAAGAACAAAAACGTGCCGACGAAAAAGCCAAACTGCGCGGGGAGTATCATGAAGCTGCTTGGGGCAACCAAATCCGATCGTATGTTTTGCAACCCTATCGGATGGTCAAAGATCATCGGACCAAGCACGAAACGTCGCAAGTCGACCAGGTATTGGACGGTGACTTGTTGCCGTTTATGGAGGCGTATTTGAGATGGGTCAAGGCCGGAAGGCCAAACCTCAAAGGGGGTGAAGATGAAGCATAAGATTAGTATCCCCACTGCAGAACAACACGTGAGGATGCGACAGATTGCCGAGCAATATTTTGGAACGGCTCAAGATCCGGATCAAATCTTGATTAATCAGGCGGCCGAAAAGAAGTTACGACAACTCGACTCAAGTGCAGTTTTGTGTGCTGAAGTCGATGGTCAGCCGGTCAGCTGGGTCGTTGCAGTTCCGACGACGAAAGAACTGGCCAGAAAATTTCTCGATGGCGGGATCACGGAACGAGAATTATTTGCATTGACGAAACCACAACCGCGTTACGAAGCACTGTACTTTAGCGCGGTCTTCACACTCCCGGAATACCGAAAACAAGGTTTGGCAGAAGATGTCTTGCGCGAAGTTGTGCAGCGGGTTCCCTTGGTCGATGACCCCCTCTTATTTGGGTGGACCTACAGTCAAGATGGCATCAGCCTGTATGAGGCGGTTACTAAAAAATATGGTCGCCACGTCGAACTTCGTCGAGACCAATCCGCGTCTTGAAGAAGCTCTACCAGTATGGATTGCCGGTGTAGATGATCGAGTGTACATTGAATGTCTTTTCGACCGGAGGGAGAAAATTACAGTGTGTCAAGATACCGCGCAGATTTCTCCTCGCAGACTTGTCGAAATGAAAGTTTGTATTACAGTTTGACGGACTCGGACAAGTCTGGCATTCTTAGCCGACTGTAGTTCTGGCTCGTTCATTGACGTTCACGTGCGTCAATTTTGACGCGACCTGAGAAGGGAGTAGTGCATGTGCGGAATCATTGGGTATGTTGGCCATCAACCGGTGGTCAAGTTGCTGCTGAGGGGCTTGGATTTGTTGGACTACCGTGGGTACGACTCGGCCGGTATCGCGGTGCTCGACCACGACGAGTTGAAGGTAGTCAAGACGGCTGATCCTCCTCGCCCCGGCGGTCAGGGTGGCCAGGGCGTGACCAAGCTTGAGCGGCTGGTCGAGGCCAAGGAATTGGTCGCCACCGTTGGCATCGGTCACACCCGCTGGGCGACGCATGGACTCAAGACGGACCTCAACGCCCATCCGCATGCTGACTGTCAGGGTCGGCTGGCGGTTGTCCACAACGGCCAAATCACCAACCACGCCACGCTCCGGATTCGTCTCGAGCGGCAGGGTCACACGTTCCGTTCGGAGACCGATACGGAAGTCATCGTGCACCTGGTCGAGCAGTTCATCCGCGAGGGCGATCAGTTGTTCCCGGCGGTTCTGAAGACCGCCAAGTTGCCCGAAGGGGCATTCGCTTTCGGGGTGATCCGTCAGGAACATCCGCGCTCACTGATCGGAGCCCGGAACGGCAGCCCGCTGGTGATCGGCCTGTCGGACCACGGCACGTTCTTGGCCTCGGACGCCGAGGCCTTCCGCGCCTCGACCGACCGGTTCGTCAATGTGGCGGACGGCGAAGTCGCGCTGGTTGAGGACCAAGCGTACCGAGTCTTCACGTTCGACAATGCTGTGATCGAACGGTCGGTGCAGCAGGTGCAGTATGAACTGGAGGCGCTGTCGAAAGGCGCCTATCGGACGTTCATGGAGAAGGAGATCCATGAGCAGCCGGACGTCGTCGAGCGGGTCTTGGAAGGTCGACTCAGTCTGGATGGCACGATCCGGCTGGGTGGGATCGAGCGTCAGCCAGACTTCCAGCGTTTCGTCCGCGACGAGCTGACGGATATCGTCATCCTCGGCTGCGGCACCTCGCTCTACGCTGGCTACGCGATCACCCGGTTCCTGTGGGAACTGGGTTTCCGAGCCCAGGCCATCGACGCGGCCGAATTCACCTACGCGCCGATGACGCTTCATCCCGGAACTTTGGTGGTGCCGATCTCGCAGTCCGGCGAAACCAAAGATCTGCTCGAGGCTATGGATCGGGTGCGAGCCGCTGGTTTGTGGAGCTTCGCGCTGTGCAACAAGCCTCACACCCAGCTGACCAGTTTCGGCTCGGGCATGTACTTGATGGCCGGCACCGAGAAAGCCGTTGCTTCGACCAAGGCCTTCATGGCCCAAGTCATCAGCGGCGGACTACTTGGTCTGGCCCTGGCGCAGTTGCGTCAGCAGGTCAACACCCGCACCGTCACCGAGTTCGGCCATGCGGCGACTCAACTCAAGGCGGCCGTCGCGCACCAACTCAACCGCGCCGACGACTATCAGGCCATCGGGGCATCACTGCGGGAGGTCCAGCGGATGTTCTACATCGGTCGGGGATTCAACCGACCGGTGGCGCTCGAAGGGGCGCTCAAGATGATGGAAATCGCCGAGATGGATGCCCACGGGATGTCGGCCGCGGCTATGAAGCACGGGCCGTTGGCCCTGGTCCATCCGGAGATGGTGGTCGTCGCCATCGGCATGCCCGACCCGCGTCGACCGGAGATCGAAGCGGCCACGCTCGACAACGTCAACCAAGTCCTCAGCAACGGCGGGCATTTGATCGCTGTCGGCGCTGAGCACAGTTCCTTCCTCAAGCAGATCGACGCAGCCAACTCGCAGGTGCGAGCAGTCATCTCGGTGCCAGATCTGCAGCATGGGCTCTTGTCCGCACTGGCCGTTGTGCCACTCCAGTTGATGGCGCTCGGCGCGGCCGAAGCCCGGCACAAGAATCCGGATCGACCGCGCGGCCTGGCGAAAGCCGTAACCGTGCGCTAGCTCCATACACCCCGACAGTTTCAGGGGTGTTTTTCTCTACGGCCCCGAACACTGTCCAGTCTTGACAGTCTGCAGGATTTCGTTTAGGGTCGAAGTGACTTTCTGGTGGCCGAATTGCGTCTATGCGTCGGTCATTTTTGTTTTCATTACTGATTGGATTTTGCGGCGGGATTGGCCTGGCCGAGCTTTGGCATGTGCCGATGATCATCGTCGCGATTGGCGTTGGTGCTGGTTTGATTGTGACGTCAGCTCCACGAACGAGGTTGATCGGATTACTGGTGATCGGGTTGTGTCTCGGATCGTGGCGGTGGACAGTTTCCACCAACCCGAAATCAAACAGCGTCGTTCAGTTCCTCGATCACTCTATCGAAGCGACTGGGGATGTTCTTGAAATGCCGATCGTCGACACCCAGCAGACTGTACTTCTAACGAATATTGAAACGAAGAATGCACGCTGGTCAGGAAAAGTACAAATCTCTTTGCCTCGATTTCCGGAATACCACCTGGGCCAACATTTGACCGTGCGCTGCACGCCGATGGGATTTACTCCGACTCAACGTTGGCGCCAATGGTCGCACGGAGTTCAAGTACGATGTTTCAACGCGACGGTTGTTCATCTGACTTCAGTTGCGCCGTCCCTTCGTTTACAGCTCGGAAAAATCGAAGCGGCGGTGGTTACGTATATTCATCGATCGTACAACGAACCACAAGCGTCGCTACTCGCCGGAATTATTTTGGGAAATCAGAATGGCATGCCGGCTGAACTGACTCAAGCATTCCAAGCCACCGGCACAACGCACATTATCGCCCTCTCCGGTTTCAACGTGACGATTATCGTCAGCTCAGTGATGGTCGTCTTGGTGCGGTTAATCGGCCGGCGGTGGGCCTGGATTCCGGGCCTACTGTTGGTGATCCTGTTTGTGGTTATGTCAGGGGCGTCGGCATCGGTCGTGAGAGCAGCGGTCATGGCAGTCATTGTCCAGCTCGGTTTGTTCCTTGGTCGGCCGATTCATCCGGCACGGCTCTTGTCGTATACCGCCCTGATCATGCTCTGGGAGAATCCGCTGATCCTACTCCACGATTTAGGATTTCAGTTGTCCTTTCTCGCGACTTTTGGACTCGTGTTCTTGTCGAAGCCGCTAGCTACGAAGCTGACAAGAATTCCTGAAACTCTAGGGCTTCGAGAAAATTTAGCGACGACGCTCTCGGCCATTATCGCGACTGAGCCGTTGTTGTTGTGGCGCTTCGGTCGGCTGTCACTGATTGCGCCGCTGGTCAATATTGTCGTCCTGCCGATGATCCCATTGGCGATGGGATTGGGTACACTGAGCTTGGTTGGAATGGCGGTTCCTCTGATCGCCACGCCAATCGTAGCAACCACGGACGCGTTATTGCGAATTATTCTCATATGCATAACGACCGGCTCCAGATTACCGATCGCGTTAGTGTACTTGCCAGCAGTACTGACGAGTTTGGCCGGTTTAGCATTCCTCTTGATTACCATTCGTCTTATTCATAGTCCATGTGTAGATGAAACTCATCCTGCTTAGCCTGGTAGTGGTCGTGTTTTTAGCGGCCTGGGCAATACCCAAACCGCGGCATCAGGGCTGCGCGTTTACCGCGCTCGATATCGGCCAAGGGGATAGTCTGCTGATTCAAACCCCTGATCACCAAGACATTCTGATTGACGGCGGACCGAGCGATCAGGTCGTAGAGAAACTAGGAAAATACTTGCCATTCGGCGATCGTGATCTTGAGCTGGTGGTCTTAACTCATCCCCATGCCGATCATGTGAATGGTCTGGTGGCCGTGACGCAGAGATTCACGGTTCGACAGGTTATACTGACCGAGGTGAAATTTCAACAAGGCGCCTACGCCGCCTGGCTGGATGAACTTTCCCAGCAACATATTCCTGAGCACGTCGCCGTGTCAGGCCAACGCTATGTGATTGGTGCGGCCACGTTGGATGTACTGTGGCCGAATCGTGATTTGTCTCACGACTCGATCGAGAAAGATAATGCGGCCAATGGTGGGGGAGTGAACGACAGCTCGATTGTCTTGCGGCTGACCTGTGACCGTAGCCGGGCGATGCTGATGGGCGATGCATCGAGTGAGATTGAAGACAGAATTCTCGAACGTGGCGGAGATGTTCGGGCCGATTTGCTCAAAGTCGGTCACCACGGTTCTCGATTTTCGTCGGGTGTGAAATTCTTGGCGTCAGTTCAACCAGTGTGGGCGGTGATTTCCGATGGTGTCAACAACCGGTATCATCATCCACACCCGACTGCGCTTCTGCGCCTTCAACAGGTTGGAGCGAAGATTCTACGGACAGACCTAAGCGGAGATATTAGACTAGAGACTGATGGGTTTGGGCATTGGCAAAGGCGCAAGTAGGGTGTTTGCCTACGTCAAAAAGTGCATTGGCGGGCCCAAGGGGATTTGAACCCGTCTCGTTCCGCTGGGCGGAACTCGACTCCTCCGTGCCGCTTCGCTCCTGGCGGACCCAAGGGGATTTGAACCCCTGATCTTCTCCGTGACAGGGAGACGTGTTAACCGGGCTACACCATGGGTCCCCAGGAGCGAAGCGGATTGAAAATGTGTTTGGCGTGCCTGCCCAGCTTCACATCGAGTCTCGAGATGTGGGGCTGGGTTAACCGGGCTACACCATGGGCCCAAAAAGAAATGCCGGACCAGCGTAGCACCGAAAGGCTGTTTTGTCTAGACAAAACACACCCCGCGAGGCGGGGTGTGTTTGTTGGCTGAATTACTTCAGACTGATCGACCGGATCAAATCGTTCAGTTGGTCAGCCACCAAGACGGTCTTATTCGAGAGCAACAGGACGCCACGCGGGGTGTTGAAGGTGGCATGCGTTTGGTCAGCGTTGAAGTTGCCGCGCTTGCCTGACCCGGCGAGCAACGAGATCGTTTTCTTGGCGAGGTCAATCACGCGGACGGTATTACTCCCCGTTTCAGTCAGCAGCAAGGTGTTGCCCAGGCCCCGGGCTAAAGTTTGAGGATAGGCCAGGACTGCCTGAGACCACTTCCCATTCTGCAATCCAACGTTGCCATTGCCCATGAGCTTCGTGACTTGCTTGGTCTTCAGGTTCAAGCTATCGACCGTATTGCCAGTTTCATCAGCGATGTACAGGGTTTTCTGGTCGGTGCTCAAGACCAAGCTGTTCGGTCGTTTGAAGCGAGCTTTTGATCCGATCCCGTCTTTAATGCCAGCAGTACTGTTGCCCGCCAGAAGCTTGGTATTACCGGTGGCGACGTCGACGCTACGAATCCGGTGGTTAAAACTATCGGCCACGTAGAGAGTTTTCCCGTTGGCACTGATGGCGATGCCGGTCGGTCGGTCAAAGTAGGCACACCCAGCCACACCGGTGTCGGTCATTCCCGGGCAAGGGGTACCCTCAGCGTAGCCGTTGGCGGTACCACTGAAAACATTGAATTTGCCGGCGCCAGTCAGCGTGGTGATTTCATTGTTGGCCAAGTTCAGAACCCGAATGCGGTTGTTATTTCGATCGGCGAAGTAAATTTTGGTGCCGCCCGGGTTGATGGCAATTTGCTGGGGACCGCTGACGCGAGCAAGAGTGCCGATCCCATCCACGAAGTTGTCGTCTTGATGTCCGGCTAAGAACGTCAGGGTTTTGGCGGTCAGGTCAATGACTTTGAACTGATCGTTTTCCAGCAGGTAGATCTTTTTCTTGTCCGTTGATAATACCATTGCGACTGGCCGACCAGTGAGCGCTTGTGACAATGCTCCGTCGCGCTGGTTGCGACGATGGGCTCCGGCGATCTTGATTGGGTTAGCGCCGTCGAGGTCAGCGGTATACACGCTCGATCCGGACTTGAACAACAAGTACATTTTTCCACCGCAGAAGGTGAGATCGGAGGCGTGATTATACCATTCAGTTTCAGCCACGGCCTGCAGCTGGGTGATCACACCAGTACCCGGCACGTATTTCCAGATGTAATTGGTGGTGCCGTTCGTTCCGGAGACGAAGTAGACATCGCCGTTGTAGACCGTCACCCCCTCAGCGTCGACCATCCCAGTTTTCAAGTCCGTCACACTGCCGGTCGTTAGGTCAACGCTGGCAAAGGTCGAGGAGTTGTTGTGCATGACGTACAGCGTCGAACCAAGGATGTCCATCTTGCCGGGAGTCGTCAACGTCGCAAGCGTACTGCTGGCTTGCGTGACCAGGTTGACTTTCAGGATTTTATTGTGTCCGGTGTCGGCGACAAAGAGTGAGGTGCCATCAGTGGCCACGCCCTGCGGATTTTTTAATCCCGTCAGCCAGGCTGAAACTCCAATGCCATTCATCTTTCGCACCCGGTTATTGTCGGCATCGCTGACGTAGAATTCACCGGCTGGCCCCATCACGATGTCAGTTGGGGTGGTGAATTTGCTGCTGGCCAGTACACCATTCTTGAAACCATACTGTCCGGAGCCAGCGTAGGTGGTGATGACGTTACTGGTGTCGATTTTGCGGATGACGAAATTGCCAGTATCAGCGATGTACAGGTTGCACGAACTGTCCGCGACAAAACCCTGGGGGGTGTCGAGGAAGGCGCTGTTGGCGTCCCCACCGTCGCCGTCGTACGTTTTACTGAAATACGTCTTGACGTCACCGTACTTGGCCTGGGCCGGAATGGCGGTGGTGAGAGAAACCAAAACGACGGTCAGCAGGGCTGACGCGCGAGTGAGATGTCGCATAGGCATGTTGTTCGTTAGTTTGTAGACGCTAGTATAGCATGGCGGAGACAAAAAATCAACGCCAGTACTGCTAACTGACGCTGCTCACTTCGAATTCTTACTTGGCCGCTTGTTTGACGATGGCGGCGAAAACTTCCGGCTGTGTGGCGGCCAGATCCGACAAAACTTTTCGATCCAGTTCAATCTTGGCCACCTTGAGTTTATGCATCAATTGACTATAGCTCATATCGTGTTGCCGGGCGGCTGCGCCGATTCGAATTTGCCAGAGGGCGCGGAAATCACGTTTTTTCAGACGGCGATGGCGATAGGCGTGCACGCCAGCGCGGGTGGCGGCTTGGCGACCAAGCCGAATCGAAGATTTCCGTTTCCAGCGGAAGCCTTTAACGCGCTTGAGAAGATTTTTTCGCCGCTTGAGGTGGGCGACACCGCGTTTGACGCGCATAGGTTACGACGAATAGGGTAACAAGCGCTTCACGGCTGGGACATTGACCTCAGCCACCGACTCATCGCGTCGTTTACTCATGGTCCGGACGCCGCGGTCGCGCGAGTTAAAGTGGTCCTGGCCGGCGTGCCGTTTCAGGAATTTCTTACCCGCGGTTTGGCGAAAACGCTTGGCCGTTGCTTGGTGGGTCTTGAGCTTCAATTTCATAGCCGCGCTAGTGTACCGGAACTGGAACTACCCGTCAAGTCTACTTCTTCTTGCCGACAATCATCGTCAGCCGGTTGCCGAGCTGGCTGAGCGCCGATTCGACCACGACTTTATCACCCAAGTCAGTCGCAAATTGATCCATGGATTTCTTGGCTACGTCTTTCAAGGCATTTTCTCGGCCGCGCAGACGCATTTCCAACTGGACTTTATGACCTTCCTCTAAAAATTTCAGGGCCTGGGCTTTGCGGGTATCACGATCGTGCGGACCCATTTTGAAGGTAAGACGAATTCCTTTGAGATCGACTTTTTTCTGATGCGCCTTCGCCTTCCGTTCTTTCTTTTCTTGCTGGAATTGAAAAGCACCAAAATCCAAAATCTTAACGACTGGCGGCTTAGCCATCGGTGCGATCTCGACCAAATCCAAGCCCCGCTGCTGGGCCAAGGCTAAGGCCTGAGCGGTCTCCATCACACCGGCGTGTTTTCCCGTTTCGTCGATGACCGAGACCGGGGAGACCCGGATCTGGGCGTTCACCCGATAGTGTTTAGGCGGAATAGTGTTTTTGTGATTGGCTAAATCGCCCCTTTGCAGGGCTCAGGGCGCTCGACCCGAAGAACGGATGAGGCGTCAAGCGGCTAATTGTCGTGCGGGTTACTAGTCAAGGCAGAAAAGGTGTAGGGAAAGTATAGAGTAAAGTCTTGACGATCGCAAGCTGGTTGACAAAATGGTGTTTTTGCGCTAGTCTCAGCCGTACTGAACCTTCGCCGGCCTGCACTTATCTGTCATTTCGAGGAGCGTAGCGACGAGAAATCTGCTTTGGAACCTGTTGATCATAGATTCCTCGCTAGAGCTCGGAATGACACTATGGGTACTGGCCGGGGGATGTTCAAACGTCGAACGATCGTTGAGAACTCAAGACTATCGTGCCGACACGCCAACAACGTCGTAAAAATGTTGGAATGAGATACGTGCCAAAACACTTCTCAGCAGACTTCGGGACAGCGTAGCTTCGGCTTTCGCCCAACCGTCGTTTGTTCCTGCCGTCGCCTAAACCGCGACTGCCATCCGTCCAGGCGACTCCGACTAGCCTGATCGCGGGTGTCATTTCTGTCGGGCCGGTGGGAGACTGTTCAGCGCTCTCACTGCGTACTGCCTGAACGCCGTCAGCAGGATTCTGGCCGACTCTGATCCTGGTGACGTAACTTGAGCCGGCTGCGCACGGGACCAGTAGTCTTCGGTTCTTCGTCGCCACGCGGGTGCAAGACCCGCCATCTCCACCACAAGTCACCGTCTATGCTGACGGTGGTTTTTGTTTGGGAGATAGTTTCTTAGGGAAAACATAGATCGAAGCCAACGCGATCACCGCGCTAATACCGCCGAAGAAAACGACATTGACCAGCAGATTCGCATCGGTACGCCAAGGCATCAACACCCGGCCCAAACCTGAGACAAGAAAGTAACATATGAGAAAAGTTATCCAAAATCTTTTTTTCATGGTTTGAGTCTTTTCCTTTTCGGCGCGCCCAAGCGTCCGCGTCGTGGTCGAGTTGCAAGTCCTTTAGTCCACTCGCGAGTCACGTGGTTGGATTGCCAACCAAGTCGACGATGAAGTTTTTGAATATATGGGTTGTTCGTGACCGCGTAGGCTAGCAGGAAGTAAGCTTTGCGTCGTCGTGCCTCGCTTTCCATCGCTTCCAACAACGTTCGACCGATTCCCTGACTGCGGTATTTTTTTGACACGACAATATACTGAGATAAATATCCGGCCACGATTTTTTCGGCAATCGTAAATCCAATGATTTGTTTATTCATCACCGCTATCAGAAAAATGTGTTTACCTTTCACTACGCGTTGGTAATATTCCAGCGGCAGGTACCACCCCGGCGCAATCGCGATTTCCGGAACTCGGCCGAGTCTTTCGACGGCACGGCAATCAGACAGACGGGCAGCGCGAATTGAAAATGTAATTTTCATGCTTTCACCCTCATCGCCCGTCGAATTTTCCTTTCGACCTCACGTTTTTTGATCGATGCACGTTTATCAAATTGTTTTTTCCCCCGCGCCAACCCGAGTTCAACCTTCACTAATCCTTGCTTATCGTAAATTGAAAGCGGCACTAAGGTCAAACCCTGACTTCGTAAACTTCCAATGAGCCTATCGATGTCCCGACGTCGAACCAGTAACCGGCGACTACGGGTGGGATCATGTTTCATTTGTGAAGCCGGTTTGTAGGCGCCGACATGGGCGTTGATTAACCACAGTTCGCTATTGCGAATCGTGGCGTAGCTGCCTTTCAAACTGGTGTTGCCGCCCTTGATTGATTTGACCTCGGGTCCGGTCAAGGAAATGCCGGCTTCCATTGTTTCAAGTATCTGGAATTTATGGCGGGCGTCGCGATTGGTGGCGAAGGTAGGCATGCGGAAAGTGTACCAGAAAAGTAGCTTCGCCGCTGTCATGGTGCCTGCCCGCCGCATGGCTTCGGCAGGCGGGAGCCCGCTCCACTGACCCTTCGACTAGGGTCCTCCGCTGTGCTTCGGACCCTCGCCTCTCGTTAGCCTCGGGTCGGCTCAGGGTGACAGTGGAGCGGAGCCACGCAGTGGCTAGTCGAACCATCAGCGGCGATAGTGTATACTTTCGGTATGATTCTGCCCGACCAGCATCTCCGAAAACTTCTTGAGAAAGCCATTGCCAAGGCCTACTCGCAGGTGGGGGAGATTGAAATTCCGATCGAACCGACGGCTGAGGCGCGGTTCGGAGACTATACCTCAACTGTGGCTTTGAAATTAGCGAAGCAACTCAATGAACAACCGCGCGAAGTCGCTCAGCATTTGATCGCACAACTCGGAACCCTGGCCCCGATGATTGAAAAAGCCGACGTGGCTGGTGCCGGATTTATAAATTTCACGCTCAAACCGTTGTGGTTATTGAAGCAAATCGACGGGGTGGCCAAAGAAAAAAAGTTCGGCGCTAGTACGATTGGCGGCGGGAAAAAAGTGTTGCTGGAGTTTGTGTCGGCTAATCCAACCGGCCCAGTCACGCTTGGCAATGGTCGGGCGGCGTTTTCGGGTGATACGTTGTCGAATATCCTCTCACTACTTGGCTGGAAAGTTATACGTGAGTACTACATTAACGACTCGGGCAACCAAGTAGAAATCTTGGCTGAATCAGTGCTTCGCCGATATTGGCAACAACAAGGCATTAAAACTGAGTACCCGGACTACTGCTACCAAGGAGAGTACGTTAATGACTTGGCTAAGCACTTGAAGCTCCAGATGTACAAAGTGCAAAGTGTGGCGATCTTACGCGATCGGATCAAAGGCCGCGTTCTCGAAATGATGATTAAGGATCACATGCGCGTGATGAGAAAGATAGGTGTCAAATACTCGACGTGGTTTCGAGAAAGCACTCTCCATAAGCGCAAGCTGACGGAAAAAATGATCGACTACCTCGATCAACACGGTCTGCTATTTCAGCAAGACGGCGCCGCCTGGTTTAAGACCACCGCTTTTGGCGATGATAAAGATCGGGTGCTTGTCAAAAAAGATGGCAGCATGACCTATCTGGTTGCAGACGTGGCGTTGCGCTGGAATAGATTTATGGAGCGCAAGATTGACCGGGAAATTATTTACCTCGGGGCTGATCACCATGGGTACATCGGCCGACTGAATGCGATTGCAGCCGCTTTGGGCCATGCCCGCGCGATCGATGTTTTGATTCTGCAACTCGTCCGATTAATGAAAGACGGACAAGAAGTCAAAATGTCCAAGCGAGCTGGAACCTACGTGACACTGGAAGAAGTTGTTGATGAGGTGGGTGTGGATGCCGCTCGGTTCTTTTTCCTGATGCACGGCGGCAATACCCACATGGATTTCGATCTCAACTTAGCCAAGGAAAAATCCGAAAAAAATCCAGTCTACTACGTCCAATATGCTCACGCGCGAATCGCGAGTATCCTGACGAAAACGAAAAAATTGCCGGTGCTCGCGAGTAAGGAAGCCCCCCACACCTCAGAGTTGAACTTAGTCAAAATCCTGCTACACTTTCCGCGCCTGATCGAGGAAATTGGCGCTAATCGAGAAGTCCATAAATTGTCATTCTACGCGATGGACTTGGCCGCCAAATTCCATGAGTTTTACACGTATTGTCGAGTGATCGATGACGGAAAAGTTTGGAAGCACCGTCTAGTATTAGTAACCGTGACGCAACGTATTCTCGCTCAAACCTTAGGCCTGATGGGCGTTACCTCGCCGGAAAAAATGTAATGATCAAGACCCTCAAATTTCGCAAAGACCTCGCCCGCATGATTCTGCTTGGCCAGAAAACGGTGATGTGGCGTTTATTTGACGATAAGGATCTGAAAGTTGGAGATGACCTGCAATTTATCGAATGGGAAACCGGACGGCCATTTGCGAAAGCTCAGATCACCGGAGTCAAAGTCAAACAATTCGGTGCAATTAGTGAACCGGACTTCCTTGGCCACGAACGCTTCAAAGACATGGGCGAAATGCTGCAACACTACCGCGACTACTACGGCGACCGAGTGACGATGGAAACCGATGTTAAAGTCATAGATTTCAAACTCCTCGATCACCGTCCGGTTTTCGAAGCCAGCACCGAGAAAAATAGCGCCGGCAGCAGTCTGATTCCGAACGTCAAGGCCATTTTAGATCGGATCACCTATGCAACCCTGGCCACGGTCGATGCCGATGGGCAGCCGTGGAACGCCCCAGTCTTCTTTGCCAACGACGACAAATTTAATTTTTTCTGGGGGTCGAACATCGATAGCCAGCATTCCACCAATCTGCGTGCAGTCAACGCGGTCTACATCGTCGTCTATAATTCGACTGTTCCCCCTGGTCAGGGGTCGGGTGTCTACTTTCGCGCGACGGTGACTGAACTGTCTGATCCGGCGGAGATTAAGGCCGCTCACAAATTACTCTCAGATCGTCACGTCGTTCCGTACTGGCGGCTTGATCAAGTTCAGGGCTCGGGACCGATTCGGTTGTACAAAGCTACGCCGGAAAAAGTTTGGATGAACGGCGAAGGGGAGAAAGATGGTCACTACATCGACGTTCGGGTTGAGGTGCCGCTCTTGGAGTGAGACGGCCAGTCGTGTATAGTGGGGGCGGAGGTATGAAACATCTTCATCTTCAATTCATCGCTGCCAGCTGTGGGCTCGGCTTGGGTGTGTTCATGTTGATCTTAATGGCTTGGCAGGCTCAGGCGCTTGGGCCAGGGGTGACGGCCGGAGTTGCATTTCCGCCAATGATCGATTTATTGGTGGGGTCGGTGCTGGTCGGATTTGGTGGTTACGGAATTCGACTCGAGCTAGGTCGTTACGGACGGTAATGAAAATCGGCATCGATTGCCGGACAATCTTGAATCCCGACTCAGGCGAGCGGGCCGGAGTTGGGCACTATACGTATCACCTGGTACGAGCTCTACTTGATCATGACCAGACGAATGAGTACGTTTTGTTTTTCGATTACCGCATGCCGCGCGAGGCCACGCAGGAATTTGTGCAAGCCAACACCACCATTACCTTCTTTCCATTCTCCAGTTATGGAAAATTTCTACCCTTTGCGTACTCGCACATGCTCGTCTCGGCGGCGTTGTTGAAACATCGATTAAATTTGTTTCACGGTCCCGCCAATACCATTCCGTTGACCTATCCCAAACGCAGCGTGATTACTATTCACGATCTAGCAATTTACAAACATCCAGAGTGGTTTCCGTCGCGTCTGTTTTCGACCCGCTTGTTGGTCCCCCAGAGCATCAAACGTGCCAAACAGATTATCGCCGTGTCGAACGCGACCAAGCAGGATATCCGTGAATTGTTCAACGTCGCATCAAAAAAGATCAGCATCGTACCGGAAGCGGCCAATACGGAATTGCTCGACTTGAACGACCGGCGTGACAACATTTGGAAAAAGTACAAATTGCCAAAGCGCTACATGCTCTATGTCGGGACAATTGATGCCCGCAAGAATTTACTCGTGCTGCTTGAAGCTTGGAAACGTTTACAGACCCATCGTCGCGAAACGGTCAGTGACGTGAGGTTAGTCCTGGCCGGCGGGGTGGGTCATGGCGGTGAACCAGTGGCGGCCATGATCAAGAAAATGAAGCTCGGATCGAGCGTGGTGCAAACTGGTTACGTTTCCCATAACCACAAAGTCTTGTTGATGAAAAACGCTACGGCCTTCGTGTTTCCTTCGTTGTACGAAGGCTTCGGATTACCCGTGTTGGAAGCCATGCAACTCGGCATCCCGGTCATCACCACCAATGTTTCATCCTTGCCGGAAGTGGCCGGTTCCGCGGCCATTACGCTTGACCCGAGTGATGTTGAGGGCTTAGCCCAGGCCATGCTTAAATTGCTGAGCGATAAAACCGCTTGGAATCGATTGAGTCGCAAAGGTGTAACCCAGGCGAGTAAATTCAGTTGGGCTAAAACGGCTGAGCAAACTCTGGCGGTCTACCGACGAGCGGCGCACATTTGACACGAGGCGTAGCTCTAGAGTAGGGTAGCCGAAATGGCTTGTTGTGCCCTCTGCCTCCGGGTGGAGGTTTTCTTTACTTTGCCGCGCTTGTCGCCTATACTACTCATGCGATCTGATATATCGCGACTTTATGGCCATCCCCAAATTTCCCGAACTTGAAGAGCAGATTCTAAAGGACTGGAAGCAGAAAGACATCTTCAAGAAAACATTGTCGAAGCCCAGCCCCAAGGGCAAGTTTGTGTTTTACGATGGGCCACCGACGGCCAATGGTATCCCCCACATTGGCCACGTTGAAACCCGGGCGTTTAAAGACATTATCCCGCGCTTTAAAACCATGCAGGGTTATCATGTTGAGCGCAAAGCCGGTTGGGATACCCATGGCCTGCCGGTTGAAATTGAAGTGGAAAAAGACTTAGGCATTTCCGGCAAGAAAGACATTGAAAAGTACGGGATTGAGAAATTCAACGCCAAGGCTAAGGAGTCGGTGTGGAAGTACAAAGACATGTGGGAGAAAATGACCGAGCGCGTCGGCTTCTGGCTTGATCTCGATCATCCGTACATTACCTACAGTAACGAGTACATCGAGTCGCTGTGGTGGATTTTGAAACAGGTCTGGGATCAGAAACTCTTGATCCAGGATTACAAAGTTGTGCCATATTGTCCGCGTTGCGGAACGGCCTTGTCGTCGCATGAGGTGGCGCAGGGATATGAGAACGTTGAAGAGCCGTCGGTGTATGTGAAATTCGAACTCATCGATGAACCGGGAACGTTTGTATTAGCCTGGACAACGACGCCGTGGACACTGCCGGGGAATGTGGCGTTGGCGGTTGATCCAAAGATTGAGTACGTCAAAGTAAAATCAGGCGATGAGTTTGTGATTATCGCTAAAGCCCTTCTACAAAAACTTGAAGGTCAACCAGAAATTGTTGACACAACCAAAGGGAAAGATTTGATCGGTAAGTCATATAAACCACTCTTTGATTTTGTTGATTTACGGAAAGTCGGCCGCTCCGATTCTGGCCCCTCCGGCACTCGACAGGCTCGCGCCACCTCCCCTCAGGCGAGGGGAGGACGAGACGAAGCGGCCTACACGATTGTCCCTGCTGATTTCGTGACGACCGATGAAGGCACGGGCGTCGTGCATACCGCCGTGATGTATGGTGTAGACGATTTTGCGCTCGGGCAAAAACTTGGTTTACCAAAAGTCCACACAGTTGATGAAACGGGGAGGTTTACGTCGTTAGTCAAACCCTGGACCGGATGGAAAGTCAAAGACCTCGACAAAAAAGTTGAAAGTAAAACCACTGATGCAATCATAGAATACTTGAAACAGCACAATCTCCTCTATCTAGTTGATGAGAAACATGCGCACGAATATCCACTCTGTTGGCGCTGTAAACATCCACTCTTGTACTACGCGAAGACATCGTGGTTCATTCAGATGTCAAAGTTACGTGAACAGTTAATCGAGAATAACCAAAAGATTAACTGGTATCCGAATCACATTAAAGACGGCCGTTTTGGTGAATGGTTACGCGAAGTCAAAGATTGGGCGATTTCGCGCGAACGCTACTGGGGAACGCCGCTGCCGATTTGGCAGTGTGATCAATGTAAGCACCAGGAGTGCTTAGGTTCGTATCAGGAATTGATTGATCGATTGCCAACAAGGAATCGCTATATTTTTGTTCGGCATGGGGAATCGACAAACAACAAAATCAGTACATTGGATACTGAGATCGCTGATGGAACGGCGGGGCTGACCGGGCAAGGAAAAAAACAAGCAGAAGCAGCCGCAAAAAAACTCAAAGCTGAAAAAATTGAAGCGATCTTCACCTCCCAATTTGCTCGAGCGAAAGAAACGGCCGAGATTATTGGTGAGGTTCTTGGTTTGAAAGTGACTGAGGACAAACGGATTAATGAATATCACATCGGCCCGACATTTGAAGGTAAAACTATTCAAGAATTTCATGACACCTGGGGCGATCGTTCCAAGCGTTTAGATGACGCGCCGCCGGGTGGTGAAACCTGGAAAAATATTCGGACACGCATGATCACGTTTTTAACTGAGCTGGACGCGAAACACGAAGGAAAAACCTTTGTGATCGTGACGCACGCGGATCCGATACTCGTCACGCAGTGGGCATTGTCATTGCAATCCGCCCCTTCCATCACTCGACTAGAAGACGTCCCGAATGCGACGCCGATGGAATTGAAATTCCATGCGCACCTATTACAGCCCGACGGCAGCTTTGATCCGCATCGACCGTTTATTGACGGTGTGACTTGGGAATGTCAGGAGTGCCACAAAGGTAGGATGCGTAGAATTCCCGAAGTGGC
Organism: uncultured Gammaproteobacteria bacterium; assembly: GCA_964383765.1. Taxonomy (GTDB): domain Bacteria; phylum Patescibacteriota; class Patescibacteriia; order SBBC01; family CAIJZX01; genus CAYLHT01. The sequence goes on from CAYLHT010000002.1 coordinate 131,628, forward strand.
GGACACCTGGTTTGATTCTGGATCCATGCCGTTTGCGCAGTGGCATTATCCATTTGAAAATAAGTTGAAAGTTGAAAGTGATAAGGCAGAAGCGTACCCAGCGGATTACATTTCCGAGGCGATTGATCAAACCCGCGGATGGTTTTACACCTTGTTGGCAGTGAGTACGCTATTACAAAAGGCCAAAGTCGTGAAACAGTCATCGTACGAAAACGTGGTTGTGCTTGGTCACTTGAACGATGCCAAGGGACGGAAACTCTCAAAGTCGCTGAAAAATTACGGAAACTTGGATGACTTGTTTACGAAACACGGCGCTGATACATTGCGTTGGTTCATGTATACGGCCAATCAACCGTGGGACACGAAAAATTTTGATACGAAGATTGTTGATGAAGGGGTTAAGAAAACTTTTCTCATTTTGATGAATGTACTCAGCTTCTGGCAATTAACCACCCCTAACCCCTCCCTCTCAAAGGAGGGGGCAGAATCCGCTACCCATCCATTGGATCGCTGGATTCACTCGATGGTGAATGTCCTAACAAAAGACGTGACCGAGCGCTTGGAGAAATATGATATCACCGGTGCGGCCCGGGCGATTGGAAGTTTTGTCACGGATTTGTCGACCTGGTACGTCCGGCGCTCACGCGATCGGTTCAAAGGTGAGCAAGCAGCGATTGCTGCGGCCGTGTTACAACATGTGTTACTCAAACTTTCAAAATTGATGGCACCGTTTACACCGTTTTTAGCGGAACAGGTGTACGCGGCTGTCAAAGGTGATAAAGAATCAGTCCACCTCGAGGATTGGCCGCAGGTTGGGAAAATTAATGAGAAATTGATTACGGACATGGCGATGGCAAGGCGAGTCGTGGAACAAGGCCATGCCTTGCGGGCGAAAGCCGGTTTGAAAGTCCGACAACCATTACAGCAAGTCGTGACGCGGGAACAGTTACGACCAGATTTGGATAAAACTATCCGCGAAGAATTGAACGTGAAAGAAATTCACTACGCTGATCAATTGCCGACAGGAAAGGAATGGGTGACTCAGGAGAATGTAGCCCTTGATACCACGGTCACCGATGAACTGAAAGCCGAAGGCATGTTACGAGACTTGATCCGTGAATTCAATGCCTTGCGCAAAACTGCTGGATTGAGACCGAGTGATGAAATTGTGGCGCATGTCCAAGCGAACAGCACAGCCGCCAAAGTCGTTGAGGTGTACCATCAGCAATTTATGAAAGAGGTGCGAGCCAAAGCAGCAACGCCGGGAATTGAGGGCGCAACCCATAAGGCTGAAATTGAATTGGACGGGAAAGTCACGATTGGTCTGAGCCAAGCTTAAGATGTCCGTTATCCGCACGACCGCCATCATTCTCCGTCACTCGACCGACCGCGAACATGACCGGGTGCTGACAGTCTTAACGTCCGATCACGGACAACTCCGGGTGCGTGCGCGTGGGACGAAGCGGAGCACCTCAAAACTCGCTGGCTCGCTTGAACCCGTGACGGAAGTTGATCTGAGTTTAGCCGACGGTCGGACGATGGATGTCGTGATCGGTAGCGTGGTGATTGAACGTTGGCCGGTGTTGCATCATGACCTGGTGGCGTCAGTCAGTAGTCAATGGCTGTTAGAACTGGTGGCGGCTGTCACCAAACCAGCGCAGGATACGAAACAGGTGTACGATTTAGTCAGACACCAACTGCAGGACATGACGATAGAAGTCGGATGGTCGATTTCCCGGCGTTGGTTGATGTTGTTGAAACGGGCCAGTCAGGTGCTCACGGCTGAAGGTTTCTGGCCGCAGACCAATAATGATTTGTCCGAAGGTGTAATTGTGTTTCTCAAAACAGGGGATTGGCCCTCGAACGAAAGAGCCGCCGTCATAGAATTGCATAAAATGGTGGAGTCCGTGATTCACAAAACCATTGACCAGCCGCTCTTGAGCGAACGCGTCTTGCGCTCGGTTTTTCGTCACGAGTTGCCAGTCCGGCGACCGGCGGAGTAAACTGGAGACATGCCAAAAGCCAAACCAAAAAGCTCAAGCGGCATTCCGGACCTTGACCCGAAAGACGTGGCCGCCTTTAAGGCGGCCTTGAATACCGACACTCCCGATACTCCGGAACTAGCCGAACCTGAAACGGACACTCAGGCCGAAGTTGAGGCTGACGCTGAACAACACGTTCCCGTCACGACCGAGCAGCCAGCCAAGAAGTCGACGGCCAAACCAATGTCCCCGGTTGACGAGATCAAGCAAGTCTGGGATGAAGAAGCGCCAGCTACCACGAAAACCGCCGCCACCTTTGAGCGCGCGCGTAAGCACGGACCATGGCGCTGGATGATCGGGGGGCTGGTCATTTTGGCCGGCGCCGCCGTGGCCGGTTTCTTCGTGTTCGGTCGCGGACATAAATTTACCGGTAACAATATTCAACTGGTCATCAATACACCCAAAGAGATTGCTTCCGGCGGTGATATGACACTGACGATTGACTACCAAAATCAAGAAGCGATTGACTTGACCAACAGCCAACTGACTGTGACCTACCCAGATGGTTTTACCTTTAGCTCGTCCGAACCCAAACCGACCAACACCTTCAATAACGCCTTTGATCTTGGGAAAATAGGGAGTGGCCGGGCCGGCCAAGTCGTGATCCATGGAACGGCCATCGGCTCAGTTGATGCCCAGTTAAGTTTTGCCGCCACCCTGACCTACCGACCCGCGAACTTTAGTTCCGATTTCCAAGAACAGACGTCGACGACCGTGACGATTTCCTCCTCGATCCTGACGCTTAACCTCGACGGTCCGGATAAACTGTCGCCGAATGGAGTTGGCAACTGGACGATCAATGTGTCCAATACCAGCGATCATGACCTCCAAGGCATTCGAGTTGAGGCGACGCTGCCGAATGGTCTGAGTTTGACCAAGGCCACCCCGGCCGCCAGTAGCGGTCAAACCACCTGGGATATTGCGAGCGTCGCCAAAGGGAAAAGTTCAACCATCACCTTGACCGGGACAGCGAGCGGCAATTTGGGTGATTCACTCGAATTGAGCGTCCAGGTCGGGATTTTGAATGCCGCCGGCACCGTCGACCCCCAAGCCCAAAAAAGTTTATTGATTGCCCTGGTGAACACGGGGTTGACCACCTCGATCGCTGTCAACGGGCAAACAGACAGTAGCGTCATCAATCCGGGTGACACGGTAAACTACACCATCAGCCTGAGCAATAAAAGTGACGTCGAGGTCAGCGATGTGACCGCAGCCGCGACGCTTGATGGCACTGGATTGGACCTGACCAGCTTATCAAATCCGCTCAACGCGACCGTCAAAGATACAACCTTGACCTGGACAAAAACTCAAGCACCGGGATTAGCCTTAATCAAACCGGGCCAAAGCGTCAGCCTCACCCTCAGTGTTGGGACAACTTCAACCATATCAATCAAGACAGATAGTGATCGCAACCCACACATCTCGTTGTCTGTCGTGGTGACCGCGCCGAGCTTAGCCACCAACACCAACACAACACCACCCGCGACCGTCAGTCTGACTAAATTCGCAACGGTGTTTAAGTTGACGGCCGATGCGCGGTATTACGACGATAGCCAAATCGCCGTTGGCAGCGGACCAGTTCCGCCCAAAGTCGGCCAGACGACCGCCTACCGGATCATGTGGGCAGTCACGAATTCCACCAGTGACGCCACCGACATGACCGTCACGACCGCCTTACCGGTTGGGGTGCTGTGGACCGGTAAAAATATCGGTCGGGATGCCGGCGATATTTCCTTTGATCCGAATAGCCGAATCGTGCGCTGGACACTCAATAAAGTTCCCGCCGGGACCGGCGGCCGGTTACCGACATTGACTGCGCATTTTGAAGTCAGCATTACACCAACCAGCGATCAAGTCGGGAATGTCGTCGTGCTGACCGATACGACCTCAGGCACAGCCACGGATAGCTATTCCTCGAAATCTCTTTCGATTACCGCCTCGTCGCTGACAACCGACGTGCCGAACGACCCGCAAGCCGCGGGCGAGGGGAAAGTCGTCGCTGCCTAACCCAACAAAAAATCACCCCTCAGGAAGCGAGGGGTGGTTCGGATTCGGAGCGTGGTTGCCGCGGGACAAGGTGTATCCGCGGCTGTTGGATCAAGTCGTAGAGATGACGACCCATACTCCACAGGCTGAAGATGACGGCCGAAACAATCAGATCTTCAGACCAGCGGGGTTGTGTGAGAAAGATGGCCAGCAGTGAGCAGGCAATCAATCCGGTTTTGAACTTTCCGGACATGTTCGGTTCGAGCCCACGTTGGCGACCAGTCCAGCGCGGCAGCGTCCAGACCAGCAGCGCTCCCAGCAGGCGAATCGCCTCGAGTCCCACGACGACGTGCGGCCACCATCGATGTGGATACTGGTGGGCGAGACCCAGGAGCACCGAAGAAAGGAAGACCGCATCGGAAACGGTATCCATGATCATGCCTTGGGTCGAGACTTTACCCTGGGCTCGCGCCAGCTCCCCATCTAGTCGGTCAGTGAGTAGCCCGAGGATAAACTGAGCAATCGCCCAGCCAAGCTGATTAGCTGAAAGCGCAATGCCGAGTCCTACCGCCAATGGCAAACGAAGCAGGCTCCAGAAATTTGGGGTGGTGTTCTGGAACACCCACTGCCCGCCAAGTGGTCGACTCTTGAACCAGCACTGAAAGGGCCAACCGATCCAGGCATTGATGGCGTGCATTCCTCGTCGGGTCGGTCGCTCGACCGCCGACCATACTTCTGTCATGCGCATCGAGCACCTCCCGTTTGTTCAATGGACAAGCTTCAAAAGCTGATGCCGGAGGTATACTGATTTTTTACCCGCCAGTCAAGGACTTGACAGGTGGCAAGTGAGGAGTACTGTGGAAACCAATCCGGTGGTTCTTTGGAAACCGGCACCCACCACCTCTGACCGACGAAGGGAGGTGAGGCACATGACATTGGTTGAACAGTACCGTGACTTGTGGGATTCGACTCAATGGTTGGAATCCCACTGGCGACAGAACTTCGGTGGCAAGTCCGCCAAGTTCTACCGGTCGTTCGGCGACCTGACCGTCGACTCTGAAGTTGAGTTCGGTCAGGGACAGCGGGGAATTCTGCTGCTGTTGGCGCAGTCCAACGGCCATGCAGCTCCCGACACTGCCCTGATCGGTACCGTCACCATCAAGGGTCAAGGTAAGCGTCAAGTCATTGACACGCATCAGTACCGTTGTCCAATCAGTACCGTCCACCCTGTGAGTAGTCATGGAGGACCGGGACATGAGGCCGAACCCTCGCAGCCGTTGTAGTGCCTTCCACTAGCGCCGCCCCTGGATTCCCCCGAGGCGGCGCTACCACATCCAGGGAAATTGCGAGCCGACAGAAAAAATGGTAAAATCACAACGAAATCAACCAACCGCGTCATGGCCCAATCTACTTCATCACGCGCCGCCATCTTTCTCCTGAAGGAATTTGTTGGTGATGTTCTGTACTGGCCGGTGTGGTGGTATAGTCGCGGCTTGATTCACCTGGTCAATAGCTTGGTGCGTTCGTGGTTACGTTTGGTCGACCACCTGAGCCTCGTGATTTTATTCCGGACGATCGGTAAACCGATGTACGGTGACTACACCCGGAGCGGAAAAGTCATAAGTTTCTTTTTCCGTATTTTCCTGATCGTCACCCGGCTGGTTGTGCTGGTAGCCTGGACTATGGTCAATCTCATTCTCTTAGTCATCTGGCTCGCTGGTCCAGTCGTGACCGGAGCCATGCTCTTGCGTCAGGCCATCCCCTTGAATCTGAATCCAACTTGACCATGGCTAAATCGATAATCCGCACCTGTCCAACCTGTCATGGGGCGGGGCAACTGACTGACCAGCGTCAGTCCCAGCGCGAATGTCCCACCTGTCACGGCAGCGGAGTGGCTGTCGCTTGGGCCGGAGCCTGGTGGAGTTGGCGACACCCGTTGTCTGAGTTGTCGATTCTGGAGCGCCATCTTGAGCATACGATCAGTGGCTTAGTCGGTGCATTGTTGTTCGTGTTTTTCATTTTGGGTCTGTTAACTGGCGGCCGGCAATTGGTGGTTGGATTATCGAACGGCCAGTTGATCCAAGCATTATTGACAGCGAACTTGGGCATGACGGCCTGGTGGTTTGGGTTGCTGTGCGGTATGTTCCTGGTCTTCCGCCTCGAACGCGATGTCACGATGCGACCCTACATTCCGCCGGCAGGCGAGACGGCGCCGCCAGACGCGTGGGCGGCGACCCGTGACCTGAGTCGGGTGGCGAATGAAGCGACGCTGCGCGTGTTGGAACATGCTTGGCGACAAGCCCGGCAGCACCATTCCAACCAGGTGACGCCCTTCGATTTGCTGTTTGCGTTGAGCGGAATCCCTGAGGTGAGCAGCATGTTGATTCGCATGGGTCTAGTACCGGACGAGCTGCGTCAGCGGATTCGACGTGCCTCGGAAGCGCTTCCGACCGGTAACCTGATGCCCGAATTGAGTTCGGCTACCCGCCACCTGCTGGCCACAGCTTTTGAGCGAGCGGCGGCTGATGGTCGCCGACTGGTCACCCCACCCTATGTTTTGGCCGGCTTGGTTGGACTCGACGACCCGGCCCGGGAACTCTTATTCGATTTAGGGGTCGACGAACGCAAACTGAATGCAATGATTGAATGGTTACTGATTAATGATAATTTGCGACGCCGGGTTCAAGAATTTATTTCTCAGGCGGCCACCAAACCAAAAGGGGCGATTGATCGAGGCTACACCGCCGTGGCCACGCCCATTCTGAATCGCTACAGTCGGGACCTGACCGCGGCGGCGCGCGATAATCGGCTACCGTTTGTAGTCGGTCGGGACGATGAGTTGGCCGAAGTCTTCCGGATTATGACCAGCGGGCGGAGCGTCATTCTGGTTGGTGACCCGGGGGTCGGCGTGACCAACGTACTGTACGCCTTGGCTGAACATATGGCAGCTGAAGCTGTCCCGGCCAATATGCAAGATAAACGCTTGGTGGAACTTTCGGCCGCGGCGGTTGTCGCAGGTGCCGGAGGAGTTGGGCAACTCGAACAACGCATGCAAGCTATCATCACCGAAATCACTCGCGCCGGAAATATTGTGCTGGCGGTCGACCACGTCGATCAATTATCCGGCATTTCCAGTACGGGGAGTGGTCTTGATGCCGCCCAGATGCTTGCCCAGGCGATTGGCCAACGGCAGTTTCAATCAGTCGCCACGGCCACGATTAGCGATTTCCGGAGAGGAGTAGAGGGTAGCCCACTCTCTTCGGCCTTTGAAAAAGTTGATGTGCCAGAAATGGATCCCGACCATGCGCTGCGGGTATTGGAAGCTCGGATTGGCGGCGTCGAATCAAAGTACGGCGTCTATTTTTCCTTTGATGCTCTCGACCAGGCCGTGCACTTGTCCCACCGCTACATGCACGAGCGCCCGCTACCAGGCAAAGCCTTGGAACTTCTGGAAGAAGCGGCGGTCGCCGCCAAAAAAAATCGTGGCCAAAACACCTTGATTAGCGGACAGGATGTCGCCGCCATCATTACCGAACGTACGAAGATCACGGTGACTGACGTAACCGCGTCTGAGCAACAAAAACTTTTGCACTTGGAAGATCAGTTACACGAGCGAGTCATCGGTCAAGATGAGGCCGTCAAAGCGGTGGCCAATGCACTACGTCGCGCGCGCGCTGAGCTTCGAGATACCCGACGGCCAATTGCGAACTTATTGTTCCTGGGTCCGACCGGCGTCGGGAAAACCGAATTAGCAAAAACTGTGGCCGCGGCTTATTTCGGTTCAGAAGACAACATGATTCGACTCGATATGTCCGAGTATCAAGAACTGTCGAGCATTAGCCGGTTGATCGGCGCGCCGGCCGGGTATCGCGGGAGCGAGGGTGGGGGAGTCCTGACCGAAGCGGTCCGCCATCAACCCTACGCCCTGGTCTTGCTTGATGAATTAGAAAAAGCTCATCCTGACATTCTGAATTTGTTCTTGCAAGTGATGGATGATGGCCGCTTAACGGACGCCAGCGGTCGGACGATTGATTTCACGAACGTGATTATCATCGCCACCTCCAACGCCGGAACCCAACATATTCAAGACCGTCAACGTCAAGGGGCTCGTCTCGAGACCATTAAAGAAGAACTGATGACCGGGGTATTGTCGCAGTACTTCCGACCGGAATTCTTGAACCGCTTTGATTCAATCGTGGTCTTTTCACCGCTGGGGCCGCTCGAAGTCGCGAAAATTACTGGGTTGATGATCGATCAAATCGCTCAGCGCCTGGCAACCAAAGGCATTTTCCTCCGCGCCACGCCAGAAGCGATTGCAGAATTAGCAGCCAAAGGCTTTGATCCACTGTTCGGTGCGCGACCATTGCGTCGAATTGTTCAGGAGCAAGTTGACAATGCTTTGGCTGAGTATTTATTGCAAGGCAAACTTTCTCGCCGCGACGTGGCGGTGTTAGAACCGGGCGGCGTGATCCGGGTAGAGAAAGCGAAACAGGTATAAGAAAAATCCCCAGCCTTCAAACGAGATTGGGGAAAGATGCAGCTAGACGACTTAGCCTGTCCGAGTGGGATGAAAGCGCTCAGCCCACTGAACCTGGTACTCCTGGTCGCCACTGGTGATCGACACGTAATCGCGCGTTTCATCCAGCGAACCTGGCACGTACCGCTCCAGCGCTCGTTTCAAGCGCGGAGAACCACTGGTCAGAATTGAACGGAAGTAGGACCGCATGACCACGTGCTTCTCTCGTTCGCGATCGGGGATAGCTAGCCGTCTGATGCGTGGCTTGACGTATGGAGCCAACTCAGCCAGTTCCTCGGCAGAAATCATCACGGTCATGCCATTGCTGAACAAGCAGGCTACTGCCAAGAGTCGGCGACTTTGCTGCTTCTGCACTTGGGGGGTCAAATTACCCTCCCAAGACAGGTCGACATGCAGCTCGACTCCCTCGCGGTACGGAATCCGTGCCATTAGTCGCATTGACTACCTCCGATGTGATACAGACGAGACACATCGTAATCAAGCGGCAGAAGTCTAGTAGCCATTGGCCCGGCTGTCAACTGTAACCAGCATTCAATCTGTGATAAACTGTGATCATTATGTCAGCGTCCCGTCCCGTACCGCCGATGGAAAAAATTGCCAACCTGGCGAAGCGCCGCGGCTTTATTTTTCAGTCCGGGGAGTTGTACGGAGGCTTTGGTGGGTTTTGGGACTGGGGCCCGCTCGGCCTGAAACTCAAGAATAATATTAAGGAGGCCTGGTGGCGAGATTTCGTTTTAGCCTGGGATGATGTGGTCGGGTTGGATGGATCGATTATCACCAACCCGAAAGTCTGGGAAGCCAGCGGCCACACCAAAAACTTTGTCGATAATTTAGTGGAATGCTCACGCTGCCACCATCGCTTCAAGGCGGATGATGTCTCTGATTCCTGCCCAGACTGTGGAGGAAGATTGATGGCGCCCCGCACATTCAACACCATGTTCCAGACGACGGTCGGACCGGTGGCCGATACTGGTGCGACAGCGTCGCTTCGTCCGGAAACCGCCCAAAGTATTTTCGTGAACTTTGATAATGTCCGTGAAACCATGCGCTTGAAGGTACCGTTCGGCATCGCCCAAATCGGCAAAGCCTTCCGCAATGAAATCACGCCCGGAAACTTCATCTTTCGATCACGTGAATTTGAGCAAATGGAGCTCGAATACTTTGTCCTTCCGGAAAAGGCCGACGAATATTTCCGTGAATTCGTGGACAAGAGTTACCAATGGTTTGCTGGTCTGGGTTTACGCGCCCACAATCTACGGCGGTACGATTATCCCTCGAATGAGTTAGCGCACTACAGTGTAGCCACGACGGATATTGAGTTTGCTTTCCCGATTGAAAAAGGCTGGGCGGAATTGATGGGCATTGCCAACCGGACTGACTACGATTTGAAACAGCACGGCAAGTTCGCGAAAGGTAATGATCAAGCCTTTGCCGTTCCGGTCGGAGACGCCGACCGCAAGGTCGTGCCGTATGTGATTGAACCGTCGATGGGCGTGGATCGTTCTGCTTTAGCGTTCTTACTAGACGCCTATGAAGAGGTTAAAGGTGGGCGGACGACGACCACGGAGAGCGTCAAAGAAACGGAAGTGGTCTTACATTTACATCCCAAACTCGCGCCGTACACCGCCGCGGTCTTACCACTTTCAAAAAAACCCGAGTTACAGCGTGTGGCCCACGAGGTTGTTCAATCTTTGCGTCGACACTGGTCGGTTGATTACGACGAAACCGGATCAATCGGCAAACGCTACCGTCGCCAGGACGAAATTGGCACGCCGTGGTGTATCACCGTTGACTTCGACACGGTCGAAGGCGGGAAACGTCCGCAGAATACCGTTACCATTCGTGATCGCGACTCGATGACGCAAGAAAACATCGCGATTGACGAACTGGTTGATTATTTTCGGGCCAAATTAGGTTAGTCATCTGCATATAGTAATATGCTGAGTACATTTCCTACCAAACGATGGATATGGTCAGCCATTGGTTTATTCCTCAGCTTCTTCGTGTGGCAGTTTTTTCTTGGTTGGCTCTATACTCATAATGTTTTTTTCCACGACCCAACCCAGGGCGGTCACATTTATGGTATTGGTAATTCAATCTGGTTGCTCTCTGCATTCGTGGTGACACTAGTGTCTCAACCTACTCGACAACAAGTATACGCAGCACTATGCTTGACGGCCGTGTGGGGTGTACTTGCGATCCTGTGGGGACACCTGGGCAAACAGGTTTCTACGGTCGGACTGTCCTGGTGGTTCCCGATTTCATACACCAGCGCTCCGAATGACTTGTATCTTAATCATGCAAACGTTTGGACAGCCATTCACTCAACCATCTTTTGGTTAATCGTGAGTGTCTACATCGGAACCTTCGCGCTGTACCAGATAAGTAAATCGGTCAAAGCAAAATGAGAACGAAAACATTGGCGTGGGTGCTCTTCGCGCTGATGCTCCTGCCGATCCCAGCTCACGGTCAGGATAGTTCAGGTCTGCGTATCACGAACTATGTCTCAGACATCACGGTTAACCCTAATGCGTCGATTGACGTGGGGGAGACGATCTACGTTACTTTTGATACCGAGCATCATGGAATTTTCCGAGATATCCCGTTGCATGCGACCTTCAATGGACAGCAGGTGAACCTGCCCATTTCCGATATTGCGGTTAGTCAAGACGGGCACGCGGTAAAAATAAGTACGTCGGTGACCGACCAAGATGTCGAACACATCAAGATCGGGGATCCAGATGTTTTGATCAGGGGCGATCACATCTACACGATCCAATATCATGTAGCCGCCGCGGTGAATTTCTTTGCCGATTTTGATGAACTGAATTGGAACGTGACTGGTAATAGTTGGGAAGTGCCAATTCAAGCCGTGTCAGCCACCGTTCACCTGATGGATACATCAATTACTCCAACCGCGTCATGCTACACCGGTCCAGTTGGCTCGACCGCCCAAAATTGTCATAGTCAAGCGACTCCAGGCCAATCTGTGTTTACGGCCAACGATACGCTGACGGTGATCAGCCACTGGCCGAAAGGCATTGTCACCCAACCATCAAATTATGATCGATTACGCCATGGTCAATCATCGCGTCAGATTCTATGGGCTGTGCTCTGGATCATAGCTGCGCTGATTCCAGTTTTGGCCGCGGGGTTCATGATCCGACGTTGGGCTGAATATGGCCGTGATCCAGCCGAAAGTTCAACGGTGATCGCTCAGTATGAACCACCCGCCGATGTGCGACCGGCCGAGGCACAAGTGATTATGCAGGAGAACGTCAATAACCGCGCTGTCTCCGCGACGATCATTGATTTGGCCGTGCGCGGGTATCTCAAGATTACCGAAATCAGTAAACCCGAATTTGGAGGCTTGAGTCACTTCCGTGACTACGCCTTGACTCAAGTAAAATCCGCAGATGGAGACTTGCGTGATTATGAACGCCGAGTCCTAGATGTTTTGTTCAACATGCCCGAGATTAAAGACGATCAAGGCCAGACACTGGTATCACGCATGAAACGCAAACAGTCGAAAGTCTACATCCAGATCAAAGCCATCATGTCGGCCATGTCAGCCAGCGTTACGACCCGAGGATTTTTCGCGGATGATCCCCGCAAGATCCGTCAGAAATACGGAGCAATTGGCGGTGGCGTAGCCATTGCCGCGTACATCGTTTTTAAATTCTCCGACGTGCTTCCTCGGGAATTCTTCATCGTCGGTGGTGGCGTCGGTCTAGCAGGCTTAATCATTGCGGTGGTTGGGTACTTTATGCCCCGCCGAAGCGCAACCGGGGCTAAAGCCGATTGGCAACTCAAAGGATTCAAACTCTACCTATCCACGGCCGAGAAATATCGCCTCCAGTGGCAAGAGAAGCAAAACATGTTTGAAACATTTTTGCCCTATGCCATGGTGTTTGGCGTGGCTGAAAAGTGGTCCAAAGCCTTTGCGAGTATGAGCTTACCGCCGCCCAGTTGGTACAGCGGTCCAGCCGGACAAACCTGGACATCAGTCTACGCCTGGTCAGCATTGTCACACTTCAACACCGCTTTTGCCGCAGTCAGCATTCCCTCAGGAGGCGGATCATCTGGTGGCGGTTCCGGCGGCGGGGGAGGGGGCGGCGGTGGCGGTGGGTGGTAACTTCGTGATATAGTACAGCTCTCATGCCCATCCTTCTTGATCCCGAAACGGCTTTACCGGACACAAACAAAAAGAAAATGTCAGCCGGACAAATTGTCGGGTTATTGCTGTACCCGGTGATTTTTGCCATTGGCGTGACCGTCGGCTTAGTGATCGGTTTACAACAAGGTCGTCAGCAAGGAATTAAACAAGAACAATTACGCGTTAATACGAGCGTCGTGCCTAGCGCCAACACCAATGTCCGGACGAACACCACGAACGCCAATACCAATGTCAGTAATGCTTTTCTGAATACGAACATTGGTTTGAGCGGCGGGGATTACCTCAAGCTTGATGCAGCCACCCAAACGAGCCTGGCCCAGAAAAAGCAAAATGAACTTGATCGAGTCGTGAACCAAAGCTTAGGTTTGACCGACATCATTCGGCAACAAGATGTGATTGAACTGAAATATGATTTGTTGGCTTACCAAGCCGTGGAAGGAAAGTTCCCGACCTCGAACAGCCAAGTCTATAAACTCGACCGCAACGCGAATGATCCGCTCTATGCCGCCATGTCGAAGTTCAATGGCGGAACGTACTACGAGCGGATTGATCCCGAGTCGCCGCAATACTATTACGGCTATACCTCGGACGGAACCCACTTCAGTCTGACTTCCTATTTGGTCGGACCGAAGACGGTGTTCACGGTCACCGATTCATAACTATGTCGGTTTCCACCACCGCCCTACCAAACGGGTTGCGGGTCGTCACCGTCCCGCTACACGATACCAAAGCCGTGACGGTGTTCGTCTTCGCCAAAGTTGGTTCGCGCTATGAAACCAAAAACATCAACGGCATTTCCCATTTCATCGAGCACTTG
>CAYLHT010000003.1:0-93311 GCA_964383765.1 uncultured Gammaproteobacteria bacterium
GAAGCCGCGCCACCCGAGCCGGACGTCCCGCCGTGGCGGCGGCCGTTCTCATCGGCGCGGATGAACCTACACCGAATTTATTTTCGAGCACTTTCACGAGCTCGGACAAATCCAGTACGGACAACTTCTCAATCTGATCGACCAGAGTCTTGAACTTCTCTGGAACCTCGACCATCTTCTTCTCGTCTGACATAGGATACTCCTTACGTTAGTAAAAAAATAAATAGAGTTAGGTGGCGGCCGGTTGACGATCTTTGATCGCACTGAGGACCTGAACCAAGCCACGCAGGTTACCTGACAGCACGTTCGCTAAACCGGTCAGCGGTCCCTTAATCACCCAGACTGTTTTGGCTAGCAACTCTTCGCGACTGGGCAATTTCGCTAACGCATTCACCTCCGCGGTATTCAATGTCTGACCATTCATCAATCCAGCTAACAGTTGAACTTGCGGATGTTGCTTGGCAAAGGTACTTAGGATTTTAGCCGGCGCAATTTCGTCGTCATAGCCGAAAGCCGTCGCCACGTCGCCTGCAAGTTGATCGACGAGCTCCGCGTTAAATCCCGCTTCAGGTAACGCTTTCTTCAATAAGGTTTTCTTGACCACCAGAAAATCAACCTGGCCGTGCCGTAATTGTTTACGAAGATCCGTGATGTCTTTGACGCTCATCCCTTGATAATGCGTGAAGACGACGGCTTTCATGCGACCTAATTTGTCGCGGAGTGACGAAAGTGTTTCTGACTTGGATTGTTTGGACTTGGCCATAAAAATGAAATTACCTGGCTGATCCACAGACAGGTCATCCCAACACTTGGGTCGCTTTCCTCGATCGGCTCAGTCCGACAGCGGGCTGATTTACATTGCTTTAGCGCAATACCGATGGTCTGTGGAAGCGGGTGGGAGTGTAGCTGAAGTCGAAAACACCGTCAAGCTCTAGTGCAAATATTGGGCCTTATTGCGATTATGTTCATCCAGGGTTTTCGCCCAAATTGTTTTGCCGTCCGTCGCAGTCAAATAATACCAGTAGTCATTGGCAGTCGGATTGATAGCCGCTCGAATAGCGGAAAGTCCGGGATTACCAATCGGTCCAGCCGGCAAACCTTTGTGGATATAGGTATTGTATGGTGAATCAACTTGGAGATCGGCGTTCGTGAGTGATCCAGACGATCGACCTAGCGCATACAGCACAGTCGTGTCAGCATTCAAACCCATCCCCGCATCCATCCGGCGCCAAAAAATATCCGCGGCCATCGCGCGATCAGCCGGTGTCTTGAGTTCGGCTTCGAGAATCGAGGCCATGGTGACTTCCTGAAACAGAGTGCGGCTATGATCAATCGTTGATTGACGCATTGCCGATGAATATTTTGTGCCGAAATTATCTAGGAATTTTTTCAGGACCGCAGCCGCCGTACTCTGTTTAAAAAAATAATAGGTGTCAGGAAACAAAAATCCTTCGAGATCAACACTGGCCGGTTTGCTTGCTAAAAAATCATACGTCACATCCGGCAGAACTTTACGACTGTCAGTCTGTCCGGCCGCCGTCAAAAAATCCATCGCTGAAATAACACCTGCTGCTTCCAATTGGGCGGCAATTTCTTTGTTGGTTGAGCCTTCGAGAATCGTGACTTTGACTTCACGATCATTGCCGTTGGTGGTCGTCAGTTCATGCAGGATTTGTCGTCCGGTCATCGAGGGATTCAAGGTGTAGATTCCGGAACGGATGTCAGATCGAGAACCAGTCAGCAGAACGTACAACGTCCAGGCTTGGGGTGAACGGATCAAATGGGCCTTCGCCAGCGAGGAGGAAATGTCGCGTACCCCTGCACCCTTGGAAATACTGACTTGGGCATTCGGTTGGTCGCTCCCGACCGGGTGATTGACGGTATCAAGCACCCACCAGCTCCCAGCACTGAGACTGACCACGACAATTCCAACCACGATCCAGACGTAACGCATTAGAGCAGTTTATGTAAACCTTTTCGTTCGAGTTCCGTGACCAGGTATTTAACATCCTGAGCTCGGTCCCGTGGACAAACCAAAATGGCTTCGGCCGTTTCGACAATGATCATATCGTGGGCGCCGGCGACGGCGATTAAACGATCAGAATAGCTGTAGACCAGGTTTCCAGCGCTATCATGCAGAATGTGCCGGCCCCGCAGCACATTATCACCCTCCTGTTTAGCTAACATCTGATAGACTTCTCGCCAGCTTCCAATATCGGCCCAGGTCAGGTCACCGGGTACGACCAGCATCGACCGGTCATGTTCCATGATGCCGTAATCAATCGAAGTTTTTTCGAGTTTCGGAAACAGTCGTTTGATCGTTGTTTGTTCACGCCTGGTGCCTATATCTTTGGCAATCAGCATCAATATGCGATACGTCCTGGGCATCCAGCGTTGATACTTAGCCAACAAGGCATCAGCTCGAACACAAAAGACGCCAATGTTCCATAGGTACTGCCAGCCAGCCACCATTTGCTTAGCGCGGGACAGGGCTGGTTTTTCTATGAATCTCTCCACGCTAAAGACATCATCTCGACCAATTCGATCGGTCTGAGCCTTCATTTGAATATAGCCCAGTCCGGTATGCGGAAATGTCGGTTTCACACCGAGTAAGATCGTCCGATCTGGATGGCGTTGGAGCACCCGGCCCATGACTTTCACCAAACGAACATATTCTCGTTCTTCCTTAAAGTAATGATCGGAACTAGCCGTAAAAAATGTGGCGTTCTTGTCCTTCGCCCAAAGTTTGACCGCCACTAACCCAATTGCGGCCGCGGTGTCTCGCTTCACCGGCTCGAGAATGTAGCGGGAGGAAGCAACCTGAAGTTGTTTTCGGAGTTCCTTATAATGACCTTGGTTGGTTGAAACAAAAATATCGCCAGGTGGCCAACCTCGTCGCAGACGGCGCCAGGTTGTCTGCACCATAGTGTGTCCATCAACCACCGGCTGACTTTGTTTGGGCTGGTTTTTGCGTGACATCGGCCATAAACGCGTGCCGCTGCCACCTGCCATTATAATAGGTTTCATAAAACTTTAAGGTTTGGTTGAAAGAATCCAGGTATGCGTCGCTCAGTATATCTATTTGAATATCAGTTGTCACGGGGGCTATGTTCGTCGACATCGCCCAGCTTGATTTTTGCTGAAATGTGTGCTATACTTCGTTTATTCAAGGTGGAGCGCGCTTTTGCGAAGCGCGTTGTTTTGTACCCAATTGTCTCCACCATGATCACATCATCAAGCGGACAAGACGTTATCATCTTGCCCGACGTCAACACTATTCGTTCCCACGTTCAGGCTCCGCCGGAACTTCATTTCGCAGGTCAGAATCGTCGGCGCACTCCGTTACTTGCGAGCATATTTGTGGCGGCGCTGTTTTTTGCGATACCACAAGTCTCACAGGCTGCATTTTCTGACGGTGACATGGTGAGCGCCACAAATTCAATCCGACAAGCGCAAGGTTTGTCGCCAGTGGAATCGAATCAGCAACTCAGCTCAGCCGCCGTGGCGCAAGCCAACGACATGCTGCAGAAAAATTATTTCAGTCATGTGTCGCCGGACGGAACGTCACCATGGTCGTGGGTCAATCAAGCTGGTTACCAGTACACTGCGATCGGTGAAAATTTGGCTGACAATTTTTCTGATGCCAGTGATGTTGTGAATGCATGGCTGCAATCATCGACGCATCGCGCGAATCTTCTTAATCCAAATTTTCAAGACGTGGGCGTGGCTGTCGTCAGCGGAATACTCGATCAACACCCGACGTTACTCGTCGTGATGTTTTTCGGCAGTCGAACAATTGTCTCTTCAGGTAACTCTGACGTGTCACCCCACGTCGTTCCGGTTGAGGTGCTGGCCCAACCACGATCAGCCTCGGTCGTTGTTCCACAACCTGCTCCTGTCACATCCCCCACCCCACCGGTGACTAAATCAACACCTACAGTTCTCGGCGTGACGGAACAATCGACTCAAACTACCGTTACCATCGATGAAATTCCGCCCAGCGACGAGTTATCGGCTAGTACTGGCAGCCAAGCATTACCTGGCATCCTATCACTTGCATTTTGTGGTCAAATTTTGGCCATTAGTCTCTTTGGCCGTCTTGGCCAAATTCAGGTGGCTTAAAGATATCCACAGCTCATCACCCCGCCTTGAGTTAGATCCGAGCGGCTACAAAATGGTCGCCCGGAAAACCACGAACGGTCATCTTTGTGTTCCGGCAACGTCATCAGATATGCTACACTTTGCCAGTTCGACCAGGAGGGGGTCACCCCCTTGACAAATCCTAAAGAATAGTGTAAGGTCCTGTCGACCTAATCTTTAGGTTATCGCACATTCCTCAGGAGGGAATCGCACCGTCCAGCCATCACGCTCTTTGTACAAGCCTCGCAAAAAGCCAAAAGGCCAACAAAAAGTTCACTATTTTTCGCTCAGTTGCCTCGAAACCTAGCAGTTTTTGGGGTGGCACGTTAGATCGCGAAAAATTGCAGCTTCCTGTTGGCTTTTTGCTTCCTTACGGAATCAAACAGCCTCTCAACCTTTATTTATTCAACCTAGGTCGAAACCTATGTCTATCAAGATCAATTTGGTTAAGCGGTCAGTCAAAGAGCGGTTGTGGAAAACCGTTAGTACGGTCGTCGGGATTTCCACCATTCTGAATGTCAGCATGGTCGGTTTAGCATTGGCTCCACAAGTAGCCAAAGCCGATACCGCTATGCCCGGTAGTGTGATTACGGCTACCTACGATCCGACCACCGGCCAATTAAACACGTCGGGTACGTACACCTGGACAGCCTGTTCGCCAAGCAACACCTCGAAGATCGTGGGACAAGCTTTGTTCATCGACGGACCGGACGCAGATTCGATCGTGGCGAACCCGAGCCAGACGCCAGTCACCACGGAAGCACTTGAAGGCACAGGGATGCACCTGTTGAACAATGGCCAGCCATGTACGACCACGCCGGACAACTGGACGGATAACGCTCACAACAAAACGACCAATCCAATTTTGGCCACCAAGCCGAACTTGGTGTGTGTGGTGACGTATCACGTCGCGTTGAATGCGACGTCGGGCAGTCATTCACAAATCGGGGCAGGTACCGGATACAACACCGACAGCTCCTGGAATATGAACGGAAGTAAATATTTGTCGACTGACTGTACTATTCCTACCTCAACGGTCGGCAGTATCTCCGGCATGAAGTACAACGATTTGAACGGAAATGGATCGAAAGATTCCGGCGAACCTGGTTTAGTGAACTGGACGATCAACCTCGATAAAAATGCTGATGGCTCGGTTGACGCGTCTACGACGACGGATGCGAATGGTAATTACAGTTTCACGAACTTGTCCGCCGCCAGGTATCGCGTGCGTGAAGTTGCTCAAGCTGGTTGGACACAAAAATCTTCCAACCCAGCCGACATCGTCTTGAATGGTCAGGACGTCACGGGTGTCAACTTCGGAAACCAAGGCGCCTGCGCCATGGTCTTGACCAAGACGGTTGATAAAACCGACGCGACTCCTGGGCAAACGTTAACCTACAACCTGAAGGTCCAGAACACCGGCACGGCTAATTGTACCGGTGGTGGTGTTCGCTTCGATGATGTCATCCCGGCCGGCACGAGCTACGTGGTTGGCAGCGCCAATCCTTCGGCCTTAGATTCTTCGGCCGACTTCAACACCATCAACAATACGAAGTTCGGGTACATTTACAACACCTTTGGTCCGGCCAACCCGAATGGCTACAACGGGACGATGGTGACCTGGAATGCTCACGTCTTACCGCCGGGCGCTTCAGCCACCGCCTCGTTCCAAGTCACGGTTAACTCGATTGCCGCCTGTACGACCAAGGACATCCCGAACTCGTTCAAGGCGTACAGCGACCAGATTCCGACCGGCGTGGTCAGCAACACCGTCAACACGCACATCACAACCTCGTGTAACGGGTCGCTGCAACTCACCAAAATCGTCGATAGCGGATCCGCCTCGGCTGATAGTTTTAACTTTACGATTTCACCCGACCCGAACAGCGTCGGCACGATTCACCCGACCAACGGAACCTACCTGTTCACGAACTTACCGCAAGGTCAGTACACCGTGACCGAGCAAGCCAAGACTGATTACCATCAAGTCTCTTCGACCTGCTCAAACGTTCAAGTCACGGCCAACCAGCAAGCCACCTGCGTGGTCCACAATGCCCGCGACACTGGCACGTTGAAAGTCATCAAGCACGTCGTCAACGCCGCTGGGAGCAACGCCACGGCTGACCTGTGGTCATTGCACGTCAAGCAAAATGGTAGCGACGTCGCTACCAGCCCGCAGAACGGTTCTGAGTCCGGCACGGTCTACACCTTGCCAACTGGAACGTATAACGTTTCAGAAACTGGTGGGCCAGCTGGGTACACCGCGAGCTTCTCGGCTAGCTGCAGCAACGGATCAATTGACGTCATCAGCGGCCAGCAAGCGGTCTGCACGATCACCAACACCCGCGACTCCGGCACCATCATCGTCAACCAGAAATTGGACACCGATGGCAATGGCTCGTTTGAAAGCGGTAACACTACCGCCAACGGCTTAGGCTACGCCTGGAGCCTTGATGGCGGTGCAACCAATCGCACAATGGGTAGCTCAGCCGCGGTCACGACGATTGATAACCACGCAGTTAACGAAAATGGTGTCAGCGGATATCACTTCGTTGGCTGGTACTGGACCAATGACGGAACGCATTCTTGCACGAACCCGCAAGCCACCAGCTTACCGGTCAACTTTACGGTCGCCAATGGCGAAACAAAAGACGTGACGCTGTGCGCGGCTCGTGATACCGGTACGCTCGTCATCCAAAAGGATGTGATCAATCCGGATAACGGCGCGGTCAGCGACACGCACCAGTTCACGGTCACCGTGTCTGGTCAATCCAACGGCACAATCGCCGAAGGGACAAACGCGACCTACAGCAACTTGCCAACCGGCAGCTACACCGTCACTGAGTTAGCTGACGGTAGCTACACCTTCGTGTCCTACAGCCTCGACACCGATGCCAATGCCGGCAACGGCGCTCAGGTGACGGTCTCGAAAGATCAGACCACCACCCTGCTCGTCACCAACAAGCAGAAGAAAGTCAGCATCGTGGTCCACAAGAATGTCGTCGGAATTGATGGTCAAACCGACGTCAGCGACAGTCACGGCTTCACGGCTAATGTGAATAGTACTAGCGGCACGATTGCTGAAGGTTCGAACTTCACGACGCAAGTCAACCCCGGTAACGTTCACGTTTCTGAAAATGCTGACGCGAATTACGCCTTGGTCAGCATTACCCCGGCCGACTTCACGGTTCACAGTGGCGATCAACCGGTCAACGTCTATGTCGTCAACAAACAATTGCCAGCCCACATCACGGTCTACAAAGACGTGCGGGCTTGGGATGGCAGCGACGTCAGCGACGGCCACACCTTCATGGTGACGTTGAATAACATCACCAAGAACTTCGGCGAGAACGCGCCGGCCAGCTACGACGTGGCTCCGGGTACATACAGCGCCAATGAATTGGCGGATGCCAACTACACGCTGGACTCAATCAGCCCAGCTCAGGTAACCGTCGGTAGCAACGGCTCAGCCCAAATCACCGTCACGAACAAGCAGAATAAAGTCTTCGACTGGACGGTCACGAAGACCGGCCCAGCTACAGTTCAAGCTGGCGGTCAGATGACATACGACATCAGCTGGCAAATCAACGCCAATAGCAATACCCAGCTGGCCAACATCACCGTGACTGATCCGCTGCCAGCGCACACCAGCTTCGTGTCCTGCAGCAACAGCTGTGATCACTCTACCTCAACAATTAGTTGGAGCATTCCGGGTCCATTTGCGCCGGGTCAATCAGGCGTCGTCCACCTCACCGTGGCCGTCGATAATAACCTGAACCCGTTGCAAATCACAAACATTGCGACCGTCTGCGGCGATCAACAGCCGTTTGTCCCAACCTTATCACTGACTGCCCTCAACCTCGATACGGTCAACGGCACCAGCCCGACGCACGTCTGTAAGAACGGCTCGGTGGTGACACAACTGTTGTCGAGTTACACACTGGGTGTTAGCAAGACTGACAATCAGACCACGACCACCCCTGGCTCGACTTATAGCTACACGGTTAACTGGAATGTGAGTGGCAACGCCGCATCGACTAGCGCGTTAGTGGTCAAAGACACACTTCCGGCCCACACCAGTTTCGTCAGCGCCAGCAACGGCGGGACGAATAATGCCGGCGTCGTCACCTGGAATCTGGGTTCGAAGAGCGTCCCCTCCAACGGCACCCTGACGGTGACCGTCAAGGCCGACGATCTGATTCGGAACGGCACTGATCTACACAACACCGTGCAACTCTGTGACGACAGTCAACAGTGCGTGACTGGTGACGACCACACTCGTGTGGTGTCTGACTACCAAGTCAACGTCACCAAGACGGGCGCGCCGGAACCTGCCAACCCAGATCAGAACGTGACCTACACGCTGAACTGGACGCTGAGCGGCAACGCGCCGGTCGACAGCTTGACCCTGACTGATACTTTGCCCGCCGGTGTAAGTTTCGTCGGCGCCAGCAACGGCGGCACCAACAATGCCGGGACGGTGACTTGGAACCTCGGGAGCTTCCCGACCGGCCAGGGCAATGGGAGCGTGACGGTGACTGTTCACCTGCCAACCCCATTAGCCAGCGGTACCACCTTCACCAACACGGCCCAGATCTGCGGTTCAAGCACGAGCCTTGGTGATCAAGCGCCGGTCAATCACTGTGACAGTGATCAATTCATCACCCACGTGACCTCAGACTTCGGTGTCACGATTGACAAAGCGCGTCGCCCGTACACTGCCACAGCCGGGAATAATGGAACCCACACGCAGACCAGAGCAGTGGGCGGCAACGCGCCGGTGAACACGTTAGCTCTCACTGACACTTTCCCCGCCGGTGCAAGTTTCGTCAGGGCCAGCAACGGCGGCACCAACAATGCCGGGACGGTGACCTGGAACCTCGGCGCACATGTGCCGGGTGATCATGGCACGTTGACCCTGATTGTGATGGTCGCTAGCCCGCTGCAGAATGGTTCGCACCTCAGCAACACGGCTCAGGTTTGTGGCACCAGTGGTCAAACCACGCACTGCAACACCGACACGGAAATCACGACCGTCAACAGTGACTTCAGCGTGGGCTTGGTCAAGACTGCGGCCAGCACCGTTAATGCCGGTGATCAACTGATCTACACGCTGCACTGGACCCTGAACGGAAACGAATCGGTCAACCCAGTCGTCATCACCGATGCAATTCCGGCCAACACCACGTTCGTCAGCGCCAGCAACGGCGGCACGAACACTGCCGGCACCGTCACCTGGAACCTCGGCGCCCATGTGCCGGGTGATAGCGGTGACGTGACCCTCACGGTCAACGTCAACAAACCGCTCGCCAATGGCACGGTCATCAGCAATACCGGCCAAGTCTGTGCGACGGCCACGAACCAGAACGATACCACCACGCAACACTGTGGCACCTCCACCACGACCACCACGGTCAACAGCGACTTCAGTGTTGACATCGTCAAGACCGCACCGAGCACAGTCAACGCTGGTGGCAGTCTGTCCTATGTCTTAACCTGGAGCACGTCTGGCAACGCACCGATTGATAATCTGGTCATCACCGATCCGTTACCTGCCAACACCACATTCGTCAGCGCCAGCAACGGCGGAACAAACAACGCCGGTACAGTGACTTGGAACCTCGGTGCACATGCGCCGGGTGATCACGGTTCAGTCACCCTGAATGTAACGGTGGCCTCACCTCTGCAGAATGGAACGCTCATCACGAACACCGGGAAAATCTGTGGTGTCAGCGAGAGTGTCGATGGACAACGCTGTGACACAGACACGACGACCACAACGGTCACTTCTGACTTCGGTGTCGATATTGCCAAAGCTGGTCCAGCCACAGCCACTCCTGGTAATCAACTGACCTATGTCCTGACCTGGACCACGACCGGCACAACGCCGATCTCCAGCGTCATCATCACCGACCCATTGCCAGCCAACACATCGTTTGTCAGCGCGACGAATGGCGGAACGAACAACGCCGGTACGGTCACCTGGAACCTCGGCGCGCATGTGCCGGGTGATGGCGGAACGGTCACGTTGGTCGTGAAACTCAATTCCCCATTAGCGAATGGCACCAAAGTCGATAACACCGGTCAAATCTGTGCGCAGGCCACCGGAGTGGATGGGCAAAAGTGCGACACCAGCACCACCACCACGACGGTTAGCTCGTCACCGAGCTTGTCGATTGCTAAGACCAATGATGTCGTCGGCTTCACCAATCCCGGCAAAACCGTGACCTACACGGTCACCGTCACCAATGCCGCGGGTGCGACCGACACTGCTCACACCGTGGTCCTGACCGACGTGCTGCCGAGCGGCTTCACCTACACCGTCGGTGGTGGGTCAACCAAGAATTTCTCCTTGGGTGACATCGCGCCGGGCGCTTCGGTGATCACGACCTATACTGCGGTCATCAACGCTGCCCAAGCTGCTGGCACCTACACCAACACGGCCTCAGCTCAGGGCAACAACACCAGCAAGGTCAGCGCCACGTCGAATGTCGAAGTCCGCGTGCCGCAAATTCTCGGTGCCACAACTGCTCCGAACCTGACGATTACCAAGACCGTCAAGCCAACTACGGCCAACCCGGGACAGACCATCACGTATACCGTTACGATCAAAAACACTGGTGACGGGGATGCGAAGAACGTCGTCCTGACTGACACCTTGCCGTCCGGTCTGACCTTCCTTGACACCGGTAAGTCAACGCAGACGTGGGATATTGGCACCTTGGCCGCTAACCACGATCGGGTGATCAATTACCTCGTCAAAGTTGGTTCAACGGTCAAGGCCGGAACCTACAAGAACCTGGCCGTCGTGACCGCTTCGGATCTCAGCCCGCAGCAGGCCACAGCGACCTTGACAGTGAAGGTTCCGCAAGTACTGGGCTTAGCCACCACCGGCGTTTCGCTCCGCGATTATCTGACCTTCGCCGCTGGTCTCATCCTGATGGGTCTCGGCGTCACCTGGCTCGTCCGGGGAAATCGCCGCCATGCAACCGAACTCGCTTAATACTTCCGAGTTAGCTACCTTCCCCCATCGCCGCAAGGCGGTGGGGGTTTGGTGGCGCGTGGTCCCGATCGCGATGATCGTGATTGGTGCCACCGTCATCAGTTACCCACTCTGGCCTGGGATTAAATTCGCATTAACAAAACCCAAACCGGTCATTCCTTTTCATACCAAGCTGGTCAGTACACCCAGTGCTTTTGCAGCTTTACCATCGCTCCCGGTCATCACCGAGCTGGCCACGCCAAAGGACAACCGCCTGGTCATTCCCAGCATCGGGGTGAACATGCCAATCTTAGAAGGCCCGACCCAAAAAACCTTGGACCGAGGTGGCATTTGGCACATTCCGAAAACCTCTGATCCGGTCAAAGGTGGAAACATCGTCCTCTCCGGGCACCGTTGGCAATATCTGCCACCCAGCTCAACCACCCTCTATCTCCTGGATAAAGTGAAAATCGGCGAGCCGGTCCTCGTCTACTGGAAAGGACAAGAATATGATTACACGATTGATGGTCGCCAGGTCGTTAATCCTGACCGGGTTGATATTCTCAAAGATACCCCCCAACCGAAGTTAACCATTTTTACCTGTACCCCACTCTACTCCACCAAACAACGCCTCGTCCTGTTTGGACATCTTATTTCATAACGCTTCACGTATGCGCCTGTCGCGATGGTCAGTCATTTCTGTCTTCAGTCTCCTTGTGCTGAGTCTCGGGTTCGTGAGTCGCACGAATGCCACTACCACGAAAATTTCTGTTAGCCCAAGTTCGGCTACTCTGCAAGCTGGTCATACCCAAACCTTTATTGTGACGGCCACGGATAGTACCGGAACAACGAAAGACGTCACTGCCGATTCGACGCTCTCATCAAATGACCCCAACGGCAAAGTCAGCGGCGCAACGTACACCGCCGGCCAAGTTGGCAATTGGACGATTCAAGTCGCCTACCAAAGCTTTGTGACAACCGCCAAAGTCAGTGTCAGTGCTGGCGATGTGGCTGAGCTCGTGATTAACCCAAATTCAGATCCCGAAGTCATCTTAACTGGGACCAGAAAACGTTTTAGTGTTGAAGCCTTCGATGCCAAACACAATCCACTCGACACCCCACACATCACCTGGAGCGTGATTGGAGCGATTGGCTCGATCGACAGTACGGGTGTCTTCACCCCAACTGGCATTGGCACCGGAAAAGTTCAGGCGCAATCTGATTCCGTCACCGGGCAAGTTGCCATTGAAGTTCGTCAGGCGCCCGTGACCAATACGAATTCATCCGTCACAACGAATACCAATACCACCACGAACACAAATCGCCCGACGAACCGCAATACGAATTCGAGCAACACGAATTCGGCGACCAACGCGAACACCAATGTGGCCACGAATCAAAATACGAACTCCTCCAACGTCAACGCGACCAACGCGAACACCAATACAAGTACTCTGGTAACCTCATCCCAGTGCACCTCGCTTAAACCCTGGGTTTGGACTGTGATGCTGATTCTCTTCTTAATCCTCGTCGCCATCCTGTACGGCTTAGTACCAGTCACGAAAATCTGGCCAGTGGTGGTCGCCTTAATCAGCGCTGGCGTCCTAGCCTTTATTCAACGTAAGTACGACTGTAACCTGCAGACCTGGTGGGCGTGGGTGATTACACTCGGCACCGTCGCCTTGACCGCCTTAGCCATCCGCTCGAATCCAAGTACCGGCGGACAGAATCAAACGCCATCAAATTCCTAATCGATGAGATACTCCGCCCCGGCCGTCACGGCCGGGGCGGTTGGTATTAGTGCAACCAAACAATCGCCAATACGGTCAGACCGAGAACGATCCGATACGCCGTAAACCACGCGTACGAATGACGACTGAGGAATCTGAGCAACGCCCGGATGACAACGTACCCCACGATCGCCGCTACGGCCGCACCGACGATAAACGCTAACCGTTGATCGCTCGTTAATGATTCGTGACGAAGCTCAAAGAGTTTTTTCAGGACCGCGCCAGCGGTGATTGGCGTGGCGAGTAAAAAAGAAAACCGCGCCGCCGACGGCCGGTCAAAACCTAGCCACCGCCCAGCGGTAATCGTCACCCCCGAACGTGAGATGCCCGGCACGACTGCGAACATTTGGGCTAGCCCAACCAAGAGCGCCTGCCACCACGTAATGCGATCCAACGCTCGGTCACTGCGACCAAATCGATCGGCTAGCCAGAGGACAATACCCGCACCAATCAACGTTAGTGCCACGAGTGCGGGTTGCCGAAATGTGGATTCGGCCGCTGATTCAAGTAAAGCCCCCGCGATTGCGCCAGGAATGGTGGCAATCAATAGCCACCAAGCCAAGCGCTGATCCGGATCGGACATCTGCCAGCGGCCAAAATTCCGAAACCAGGATCGGACCAATCGCCACAGATCGTGCCAAAAGTACGCGAGTAAGGCCAACAGTGTACCCAGGTGGAGAGCCACATCAAACGTTAGATCATCGCCAACCGAAAAGTGTGTTATGCTGTGCAGGAGCAACAAGTGTCCGGAACTAGAAATTGGCAAGAATTCCGCTAGGCCCTGCACCGCCCCGAACAACGCCGCTTCACCAAGTATCATAGATTCATATTGATTATGACTATTCCGTCGTTACTGATTATTCCGCTCGCCGCTGGTTTGTTGACCCAGGTCACCAAGTTTATCATAGAAATCGTGCATGGCGAATGGCGGTGGGAAGCCTTCTTCGAGTACGGGGGCATGCCTTCTGCCCACACTGCTTTCGTGGTCTCATTAACGACGGCGGTCGGTTTACGGGAGGGCCTGGCGAGTGCAGACTTTGCAATCGCCTTTATTTTCTCGCTCTTGGTGATCCGCGACGCTACTGGTTTACGCCAATTCCTCGGCCAGCACGGGCGCGTCTTAAATATGCTGATTCGTGAATTACCGGACCAAGAAGAACGCAAGTTCCCACAAAAATTAGCTGAGCGGCTCGGCCATACTCCTCTGCAAGCCCTGGTGGGTGGCTTGATTGGGTTGCTGTCGGCGTTGGTGCTGTATCGCTGGCTACCGATCACGCCGTACTAACGCTGACAATTCGGACAGTAATGCGTCCCGCGCTGAGCCAGGACGGTTTTGACGATCGTGTGACCACAGCGGCGACACAGTAATCCATCTCGTCCATACACTCGCAGAAACTTATTCATACTCCCCTTCTCACCGTTGGAGCGACGGTAATCCGAGGCGGAGGTGCCGTTGTGTTTGATCGACAACTGGAGCACGTGACGAATTCCGCGATAGAGCGCTGCTCGTTCAGTCGGGGTAAGCGTGCTGATGCGGCGGGCTGGTTTGATTTTGGCGTAATGACAGGCCTCGTCGGCATAAATATTTCCGATCCCCGCCATTACATGTTGATCCATAATCGTAGGCTTAACGCGTTTGACTCGATGCTTTTTGAGCAGCGCTGAAAACAACGCAAAACTAAAATCGTCGGTCAGTGGTTCCGGTCCATACCCCTGGCCTTCCAACCACTGTTCAAGTTCATCCGTTTTTACCAACCGCACAAATCCAAATTGCCGTTGGTCATTAAAAAATAGCGTGCCGCGATTGGTCACGAAAATGACATGTGAGTACTTGTTTGGCAGATTCAGCGTCCCGCCCGGAATCGGGTGACCGCCGACAATCTGACGATGGCGCTTCCCTTCCCAAATTAACTGTCCAGACATTTTGAGATGAATCACAATAGTGTGATTGTTCGAAACATCGAACAGGGCGAGCTTGGCCCGACGGTGCACTCGGAGAACTCGAGTGTTCAAAATCCCCCGACGAAATTTTCGTAGCGGCATTTTGACCATTTTCGGTAAACCGACCTGGACTTGCTGAATCCGGCTACCGGGCATGACCCGGTTTAACTCACGGGTGATGGTTTCAACTTCGGGTAACTCCGGCACAGCTATGTTAAAAACGACGAGGCTTCAATTTCTTGCCACTCTCCGTTAACTTTTCGTAGCGCAGTCAGCTCCGACACTTCTTCATCCGGGCTGTATTCATAGCTCACGCTGGCCGCCGTGCCGACCCGCCGGCCGCCCATAGCTTTTTTACCGATAATCCGCGGCCGGGTGACGAATTCTAGACGAATCTCCCCGACCGGTCCCGTAAATTCAATGAACTCAAGTCGGCCCGGTTCTTCGTCCAAGGGTTGTTCACCACGTTCGTTCACAGTAAACCGATCTTGAATCGTTCCGATCAAATCAAGCCAGCGTTCTCGAGTCATACCTGCTTGTTGTTATCGAGTAACCGATGCATAATTTTTGTCCAATCGAGACGGAACATGATATACGCGATAACGGCAATTCCCCCAATCGTCAGAATTTGAGTGATTAAACCAGTCGTGGTCGCGGCTAAACCAGTGTTCAGTTGATGCGAAATCACAAAACTCGAATAGGTCACGACCCATCCGGCCATGATTTTTCCGAGCGTTGAGAACAACCACGCCCGCCAGACCGGATACTTGAGCATGCCGAGCGGAATCATAATCAAGTCGTCCGGCAACGGGGTCGAGCCAAAAATCAGCAAGAAGATAATGATCATGCCTGGCCGTTCGTGTAAAATGCGTTCCATCGCGTCATAGGTTTCTGGTTTTTTGCGGTGAAACCAGTTCGACCCCCATCGCCCAACGATATAGCCAAACAACTGACCAATCCCGGCTCCGAGTCCCATCAACAAGCCCAACCAAAACGGACTCAATCCCTGAGTTGCGAGGAAAAAGATAATCACCGTATATGGAAGGAAAACTGTGGCACTGGTGCTGCCAATCAAGGCCGAGAAAAAAGCTCCGGCGTACCCATACCGCAATGCGACATGCGTCCACGAATCGGTCAGATGACCATAGACTGTTGCGATCAGGGGAACACTCGTGATACCGATGCCGAGCAAAATCAGGATCACGAGCACAGTGATGACCCCCATTTCCGCTCGCCCGAACTTAAATGGTTTGAAATGAATCATGAGTTTCGAAAAGGATTACGCTTTGGTTGGTAGTACTGTTTTTTCTCAAACTTCGTCGGCAAATACTGTTGCTGTCCTTCGGCCGCTGAAAAGTCATGTGAGTATTTGTACCCCTGATGGTAACCGAGTTCTTTCATGAGCTTGGTCGGCGCATTACGCAAGTTGAGTGGTACCGGTTCATTTAAACTGCTTTTTACATCAGCCAAAGCCGCATCGTACGCTATGTACGTTTCATTCGACTTCGGACACGTCGCTAAGTATACCGCAACATGCGATAAATTGATCGTACATTCTGGTAATCCAACCAGGTCGCAAGCCTGCATGCACGCCACCGCCAACGGTAATGCATGCACGTCGGCCATGGACACATCTTCCGAAGCAAAAATCACCATCCGCCGCGCGATGAACAAGGGATCTTCGCCAGCTTCCAACATCCGACCTAACCAGTAGAGTGCTGCATCCGGATTCGAGCCACGCATCGACTTGATGAAAGCTGAAATGACGTTGTAGTGTTCCTCACCTTTCTTGTCGTACAGTAAATGCGGTTTTTGGAAGGCCTCAGCCACAGTTGTCAACGTAATCTGACGCTGTCCTTTGTCGATCGGCGTCGCTTTCACCGCTAACTCAAGCGTATTCAAGGCTGTTCGGCCATCACCATTACTGGCAGTGCTCAATAACTCTGAAGCTTTCGGTTCGACGACAATGTTCTGACCGGCGTATCCCCGCTCATCGTTGAGAGCCCGAATGATAATCGCCGAGATATTCTCCGGTTGTAATCGTTCCAGCACGAAAACTTTACAGCGCGACAACAATGGTGAAATAACTTCAAAACTTGGATTCTCAGTCGTCGCGCCAATCAACGTGACCGTGCCATTTTCAACGTACGGTAACAAGGCATCTTGTTGCGCTTTATTCCAGCGATGAATTTCGTCCACGAACAGAATCGTACGTTGACGTTTGAATTTGAGAAGGTCTTGCGCAGTTTTCACAGCCCTCAACAAATCATCCTTGCTGCTCAAGACACCGGACAAACCCACAAATGAGGATTTGGTAAGGCCGGCAATAATCCGTGCCAGCGTGGTTTTCCCGCTACCCGGTGGACCCCAGAGAATGATGGAAAACAGCTCGTCGTTCTCAACCGCTTTCCGCAAAATCGTCCCGGGTCCAACCACCTGGGCTTGCCCAACGAACTCATCGAGGGTCCGCGGTCGTAAACGATCCGCCAACGGAGCCGTGCGGCTTATTTCAGCTTGTCCAACGGCGTCAAACAAATCGTCCATAGGCCTAGTTTAGCACGTTTGAATAGGACTGACATGGGTATCAGTCATGATTTTTCTCTGCAAGAAACCTTAGGTTGTTGGCGGATTTTTGGTTGTGCCGCGTGCTAACACCGCATCGAGCAAACCATTCTCGTCAGGTCGAAGGTCAGCTACAGCGATGTGCGGTTTCGTTTCAAAAGAAATTATCCGGCCGTCACGTTGTGCAATTGCCACGGTCGTCGCCCGATGGTGTCCTTCGATCAGTACAATTTTTCCATCTGGCCGTCGTAAGGCAGTCATGATGGTTTGCGATGGGAAATTCTCAATCATTTTTTGGATGGTTGGAATTTGAATGAAGTGTTGATACTGTTCTGGAATATTCACCAGGTCGGCAAATGAATGAACATTCGGTTGGGGTAAGCGACCTTGCCAACCCGAAAACGGTCCCACCAGCATCACCGGCATTTCTGAAATCGGATCATCCAGCACAAAAAGTTTCCAGTTTCGTTCATCCAGTTTGAGTTGCTTGACCGTAAACATCCGCCACGATTTCCAATCTGGCCAACCTTTCACCTCAGTCGCAACTTTACGCCAAGCTGAACCCTCGCCTTCGTTATGTTCCCAAGCGGCAAAGATGTCGGGCCAATTGATATCTTTAAGAAAAGTCATGGCTTGAGTATAGCAGGAACACTAACAGCTTGCTTTTATCCCATTCAGTTGCTATTATCATCGCGTTTTACGGGGATTGGTGCATGCGAGTGCGCGTCCCGCCCCCTGTCGGGGTATAGCGCAGTTGGTAGCGCGCACGCTTCGGGTGCGTGAGGTCCCGAGTTCGAGTCTCGGTACCCCGACAGGGCGCGGGAAGGTCGCGAGTTCGACCTGTCCTGAGCTTGCCGAAGGAGTCTCGCATCCCCGACCATAAACCCAGCCTTGCATTTTTTTCACAATTCAGATATCCTGCACCTCACGTTATGACCTGGCTGAAAAACATTTTTCCGGTGCTCATTCGGCAATGGCTGCCGTTGGCGTTTGTGATGACCATCACCGCCGGTCTGGTCTATGGCACGGTTCAACAGTCCTATCGCCAAGGCGCCAACGACCCGCAAATCCAGTTGGCGGAAGACATTGCAGACGCGATCAATGGTGGGGTTGACCCAACCACCCTGGTTGGCAGTGGTAAACTCGATATGGCCAAAAGCCTGTCGACATTCCTCATCGTCGTCGATAAAGACAATAAAGTCGTCGCCGATAATGTACAATTGGGCGGCAAGTCGGTGAATGTTCCGATTGGGCCGATTGATCAAGCTCGTCAACACGGTCAGAACAGGATTACTTGGCAGCCGCAAGCGAATGTTCGCAACGCGATCGTGCTACAACCGGTGTTGAGCCAAAAGGGCGAAGTCGTCATCGTTGGCCGATCATTGCGCGAAGTTGAAATTCGTGAAGGACAATTGACTTCGATGGTCTTTCTCGCCTGGGCCGTCGGATTAGCTGGATCACTGATTCTGGTTTGGCTGGGACAGATGGTGCCCAAACCAAAAACAGCATGACCAAGAACGGCATTCGCCACCTGGGTATCATCATGGACGGTAATCGCCGCTGGGCTAAGGAGCACGGCTTGCCAAGTTTTGAAGGTCACCGCCGCGGCTACGCGAATCTGAAAAAAGTAGGTGATTGGTGTATTAGCCGCGGGATTGAGGTTTTAACGGTTTTCGCCTTTTCCACTGAAAACTGGCAACGCTCAAAACAAGAAGTCTCCTACTTGATGCGCTTATTCGAAATGGCCTTGTCGCGCGACCTTGATGATTTGCATCGTAAGAACATTCGCATCGCCGTCATCGGCCGTGTAACCGATTTACCGAAACGTTTGCAGAAACACATTGCCGCGGCAGTCGAAAAAACTAAACACAACACCCGGGGGACGGTCCAGTTAGCATTGAACTATGGCGGTCGTGCGGAAATTGTAGACGCCGTAAAAAAAGTCGTGCGGACGGCCCGCAGTGCCTCGAAAATTACCGAGGAATCGATCAGTCGGGCGATGTATACCGCTGAGCAGCCCGATCCGGACTTGATTATTCGCACCTCTGGTGAACAACGCACCAGCGGTTTCTTAGCCTGGCAAGGTGCCTACAGCGAGCTGTACTTCACCAAGAAATACTGGCCGGAATTTACCGAAGCTGATCTGGATCAAGCCTTGAACGAATACTCGCGCCGGCAACGACGTTTCGGACAATGAACAAAGACGCGACCATACCTTTGCCCCGCTGGGGCCAAATTGTTATTCAAATTGTGGTCTACGCGACAGTCGTTGGTTATGCCGTATTCCATTTGTCTCATCATTCCCACGCCATCAAACTACCGGCCCAGGCTTGCGCCGGATCTGGTCAAGCGATCATGATTACTTTTACTGACACGGCGATTGCTCCAAGTCCAATTCAACTCCAACGCTGCGACCGCGTCACGATCATCAATCGTGGCCACCTGTCGATCAAGCCGG
The DNA here is from genome assembly GCA_964383765.1 of uncultured Gammaproteobacteria bacterium. GTDB lineage: Bacteria > Patescibacteriota > Patescibacteriia > SBBC01 > CAIJZX01 > CAYLHT01. The sequence continues at coordinate 19,874 of CAYLHT010000003.1, forward strand.
CGCTTGGCCCGCACGAACAGCACCTTGTCTACCCTACCTTCCGTGAACAGATTCTCCGGCCCGGACAATCGATGCAGTTCCAAGCGAGCGTGCCTGGTCAGTTTGAATTGCATGACCACGTGGCAGATAAACTTGAAACTGAGGTGACCATCGCAAAATGAAAACTCCCGCCTGAGCGGGAGTTTTCGAAACGCCAAAGCGTTTACATCGCTGGTTGCGACGGACTGGCTGGCATTGCGGGTTTTTTCATACCCATGCCCATGCCTTTACCCATCGAGGCCCACAAGGCCCAGATACCCACGACCGCGTGGAGAATCAAGTCAGCTGGACTTTCGAGGTTGGAGCCCAGGAACTTCGTGCTGAAGAAGTTGTAGACCGCCACGAAGATACCGAGCAAACCGAGCAACATGACCAACGGCTTTTGGGCCGCTGCCGGGAAGGTGAAAGCGGCGATCAAACCGACCACACCCAGAATCAAGTGGGCCCAGTTTTCACCGTTGTCGAACCACCAGGTCGAACCGAAGATACTCTTGTCTGCGGTCGGACCGATGACGCCGACGAATCCGAGGATGCCGACGAGCACTAAGACGGCACCGCCGATTGTGAGAAATTGTTTGGGATTCACTGTGTACTCACCTCCTTCAGAATCTAGTATTCAAAATCTTCTATCCACAGTATACGAAAAAAAGGCTGAAACTTCAATTTACGCCATTTTGCTGAGTTATGGGTATTTACCCGCTATGATAGCCAAGGCACCGTATAGGCCCGCTCGTGGCCCCAGGCGGCCTTTTAGAAGCTTTGGGGCATGGGGAAAAGGCCTGAGATTAGCCTGAAACTGGGTTTTGAGGCGAGGCCAAATTATGTGGCCATTCGTGACAATTCCACCGCCAACTACGACGCCATCCGCCGGCCACGATCGAACTACTTGAATCAGTCCACTCGCCAGATCATGAGTGACTTGGCGCCAATTGACTCGACTTCGACGTAGGCTGCGTCCGCCAATACGATCTTCTAGCGTTTTCCCTCGAACCTGAATGTGCTGACCGGGGTGGAGCGATTGTGATCTTCGATCAATTCGACGACGAACAATCCGGCAACCGCCGACTCCGGTTCCAACTGTGAGATATGCACTGGTCCGGAATTTTTTCCCAGCACCGTAGCGTGCCTCCCCTAACCCACCGAGGGCGGCATCATTTTCCATCACCACCGGAGCCTGAATCATGAATCGAAGATCTCTCACCACGGGTTGTCGTTCCCATCCATGTAAATTCGGTGCACTGAGAATTCGATCACGTTTGGTATTCAATTTTCCGGGCACACCAATCACCACGGCTGAAATTTTGCGACCAGCAAACAATCGACTAATGATTCGAACTAGCTCTTGTTTCCCTTGAGACCATTGTCGCGGCGTGTGCACAATCCGAACGTCAAGGAGTCGTCGATGACTCGATCGCGCCACTCGCATCCATGTTCCGCCGACATCAATCAGCAGAAAATGTTTCATCGTAATTTCAACACTGCGGACACAATTGCTTGACTATCAATCCCTTCGTACCTGAGTAACTCATCCGGCCGGCCGCTCCGGGGCGTTTTCTGGACGGCGAGTGAACTGACGCGACCGGCGTCTTTTCCCAGCGCCGTTCGGACAGCTTCCGTGATTCCACCTTCAGGATAGTGATCTTCGACTACAATCAAATGTTTCGTTTGCTGAGCTGCTTGTTTAAGCGTCTGGACATCAATTGGCTTGATCGAGTACAGATCAATCACCCGAACATTAATTTTTTTCTTGGCCAAGAGGTCGGCGGCTTTTAACGCCTCGTGGACTGTTACTCCAGCTGCTACTACAGTCGCAACATCGCTTGGGCTTTTTCGCAAGACTGCGCTGCCGCCAATCACAAATCTTGTTGCCGGTTTGTACAGCATCGGTAATTCTGCTCGGGTAGCGCGTACATAGACGATGCCATCCGCCTTGAGTGCTTTTTCAAGCAAGCGTTCAGCTGAAACTCCGTCAGCTGGATGCAGTACGCTGCTGTGTTCAAGTGTTCGAAACATTGCAATGTCTTGCAACCCCATTTGGGACACTCCATCCTGACCAATGTGCGTTCCGGCGTGCGTTCCGATCACAATCTGATGAGTACCGCTGTAACTCGCCATCCGCAATTGATCATAGGCGCGAGTCAAAAAAGCAGCAAACGTTGCGGTCACCGGAATTTTCCCGCGTCGCGCTAATCCAGTTGCCATGCCAACCATGTTTTGTTCGGCGATGTAACCTTGAATAAACCGCTTTGCAAACTTTTTCTCAAACCATTCGGTATACGTCGAGTTCTTAACCTCGCCGTCAAGCACCACGAGATTTGGCCATGCTTGACCAAGTCGCACCAAGCCGCGCCCGAGCGCGGCCCGCGGGGAAATCATCTCGCCAATTTTGTATTTTAGGTCTTTGGCGGCTTTGCGGTTTGGTCGATGGGGTTGTCGGCGCTCGGGCGCGGCCACCTTACCACGCAGACGTTCATCAATTGGACCAAGTTGTTGGATAGCTTCAGCCGCTTGTTTTTTTGACAACGCTTTCCCATGCCAACCTTCTTTGCCCTCAACTAGGGCCACGCCTTTCCCTTTGATAGTTTTGGCGATGATCATGGTTGGACCGCCTCTGAACGTTGTGGCTTTGCGGTATGCCGCGATCACCGCGTCCGTGTCGTGACCATCAACGATGACCGTATTCCAATTGAACGCACCAACCCGCCGCGCCATGGTCGTGGCATCCCGTTTCAACATCGTTGGCGTCGACTGACCGAGCCCATTCATGTCAATCACCCCAATCAAGTTTCGAATGCCGAGAAATCCAGCCAACTGTATCGCTTCCCACACGCTGCCTTCGGCCATTTCTGAATCGCCTAGTAAACAGTAGACGCGGTACGTTAATGTATCCATGTGGCCTGCCAACGACTCACCCAGGGCAATGGGTAAACCTTGGCCAAGGCTGCCGGTTGGAGCTTCGGTGTAAGGAAATGTTGGCATCGGGTGGCCTTCTAGTTTACTCCCGAATTTCCTAAGTGTGAGTAATTGACTGGCGGGAATCGCGCCGGCTGCGGCATACAACGCATAAAACAACGGTGCGGCATGACCCTTGGAAAAGATCAACCGGTCATTATTTGGATAGTCCGGCTGCTTGAGATCAGCCCGAAAGATGCCACTGAACATTAAGCCGGTCATCAGTTCCACTGCTGACAAGGATGACGTTAGGTGACCTGAACCAGCAGTTGTCGTCATCCGAATTAACCACGACCGAATTAACCGATTGAGCTGCGTCAAATCCACTGATCCTCTGGTCGGTTTAGGCATCGCGTTTGGTCGGAGTAATCGCTTGGAACGCTGGGGTGATGGCCAACGTCTTTTCAATCAAGGTTTTCAGTTTGACCATGTTCTTCTGATCGACCAGATCGCCTTCTGGGGTAAAGGCCTCCTCCGCATTTTTAATCATCACCATCGGCTGCGGCAAAAACAGCATATTCAGATCAATCAAGACTTGGCGCAGGTGGAGTTGACCACGTACCGTGCCGTATTGTCCATCTGACGCGCCTAGGGTGATGACCGTTTTCCCAGCCCAGCTATTGCCTTTTCGCGAACCCCAATCGAGCGCGTTTTTCAATGCGGCTGAAATCGAATAATTGTATTCAGGACTAGCCAGTATGATCACATCAGCCGCCTCGACTGCCACTTTGAGTTTCTGGACGCTCTCCGGCAAACCTGCATCTTGAATATCTTGGTCATAGATCGGCAGGTCAAGGGTTTTCAGATCGAGTTCATCCACATTGGCCCCAGCCTCAATCGCCAAACGTTTCGCCAATTGCAACGCCCGCCGGTTGAATGAGTCGCGCCGAAGGCTGCCGCTAATCGCCAAGACTGATAATGGTTGTCTAGTATTCATGCCAATCGTTAGTTTACCACGAGCCTACCGAATCAGCATCCCGTCGCCGAAAGACAGGAATTTCATTTTTCGTTTGAGCGCTAGTTGATAGAGCTCGAACAGCTTCTTGCGACCAACCAAGCTGGCAGTGAGCATCAATAAACTCGATTTCGGCACGTGGAAATTCGTGATCAACCCGTCCACAAACCGCCAATGATAGCCAGGTTGGATGAAGAGTTGGGTTGACCCGCGCCCGGGATTGAGGCGGCCGCGGCGCGAGGCTGATTCCAAAGTTCTTGCTACTGTGGTTCCAACTGCAATGATGGGTCGACCTTCAGACTTGTAGCGATTAAGACGCGCCGCGGCCGCCCGTAAAATCTCAAACTGTTCATGGTGTAGTCGTTGTTTTTGAATCTGTTCGGAAGTAACCGGGGCAAAGGTCCCTAATCCAACTGACAAGTTCACAAATTCCTCTGCGATCCCCTGTTTTCGTAACTGGTTGAGCAAAGTTGGCGTGAAGTGCAGCGAGGCCGTCGGCGCAGCTACCGACCCGGTGTGTTTGGCGAATACGGTCTGGTACCAACGTCGGCGCTCAGATTCTGTTAGCGGCGAATGCCGTAAATATGGTGGCAGTGGTGTCTGCCCGCGGCTTGCGAGCAGTTTGAGAAAAGTTTTAGTTGGAACATTCGGCTGTAGTTTGTATTCGGATCCGCTGTGGCTAAGAACTCGAGCAGTGACAGTTAGGGTGAACCGTAACATCGCGCCAATGTCGAGTCGACGATTGGACAGTGCGGAAATAACGCGGCCATGTGATTCGAGATAAAGTAATTCAACCTTGCCACCGGTTGGCTTTGTGGCGGAGATTCGAGCTGGAATGACTTTTGTATCATTGAAAACTAAAACTGCATTGTGTGGTAGATATTGAGCTATCTGCCGAAAACGACTAATCGTAACTCGTTTGGTTGCGCGGTTGTACACGAGCACCTTCGCTGCGTCGCGGGGTTGAGCTGGACGCTGGGCAATTGCCGAGAGCGGCAATCGGTAGTCAAAATCTTCAGTTTGCGGCATTAATGCGACAAGCCGTGGCGGTGGAGACAATCGACAAAGTCAGCTTCACGCACATCATAGTAAGGATTTGTTTGTGCGGTTCCGACTAGGTCAATCCGACTCGCACACTGTTTTCTCACAGAGTACGGTCGATACTCGTACCACCAAAAAGCTAAAGCGAGTACAGCTAGCCCGAAGAGTGATCGGCGGAGATATTTGATTGGGGTACTGGCCATAGTTACTCGCTGAGGAGAATGTCCAAAATGGCGATCCTGCTCCTGTCGTACTAGATCCGAGTCAACGAGGAGAAATAAGTTTCAGGTTACTCCCCACTGAAGAACCTCCGCCATTGGTGTATGCTCTATCCTTTGTCCAATTTTCCTTGTCCGCCGTGGCCCACGTATACCCCTTGCCAGAAATATTCGTAACATATAGATAAACTTCTTTTGATGGTTTTGTGATGGTGAGATTTGCCGTACCCGTAGAGTCTGTCGTCGCCGATATTTTTTGAGTGGTTGTGGTAGCGGGCCCCAAGGAATCCCTGACCTCGGCCGAAACGGTAGCGCCTATGGCTGGCAACCAAGAATAAAGATTGGGAATCGATTTATTTTGGGAAAGTTTAACTTGAACAGACCACTGGATACTACCATTACCGAGGTCAACGGCCTCGAGATTACCGCCATTGTAAATCCAAAAAGAATCATTTTGAGCTTGATTGACATTGAAGGAAATGTCACTACTCCGATGGGAGGGGGAAGTAGTATTGTCACCAACTCCTGAGGTGGCAAAGCGATAAATGAAATAGCTCCAACCAAGCCCAACTGCAATGATTGCGGTAATCAGGATAGAGTCTAGTAATGTTTTGCCGCCGCGTTCTTTCATCTTCGTGCGTTCACTATAGCATATTTGTGTCAACCCAAAAATAACTCTTCGGTGAGGCTGGACGTTGTCGAGCTCGTTGGCACGGGCACTAGGATTCGAACCTAGAATGACGGTTTTGGAGACCGTAGTGATACCATTTCACTATGCCCGCATAAGGCCAAGCTAGCTTACTTGGCTTCCTTATGCAAGGTGGATTTCTTGTCCCACTTGCAGTACTTCATCAACTCAATTTTATTCTTGAGCTTCTTCTTGTTCCGTTTCGAATGGTAGTTGATGTGCTTGCAAACGGTGCACTGGAGTTTGATGAGATTGTCTTGTGACATAGATAGTCTTGCTAATAAGTTCTGGAGCCAGCGGTCGGATTTGAACCGACGACCTTCACTTTACAAAAGTGTTGCTCTACCACTGAGCTACGCTGGCGTTGAGCTCGAGGGTCGGGTCAATCCGCAACGGATTGACCCGTGGTGGGCCGGGAAGGATTCGAACCTTCGAAGGCGCGAGGCCACCTGATTTACAGTCAGGTCCATTTGACCACTTTGGTACCGACCCAGGTTGTAAGGGATCAGCTTAGCGCGTGACTTGCCTTTTGGGGTCCCCGCCAAGGATTTGCTTGGCGGGGAAAAGCGGGACGCGCAACGAGGGTGGAGTGGGAACGACTTGTCGTTCATACGCAACCCGGGGTGCGCGATCACGCGCGGAGCCGTTGACCGGAATTGAACCGGTGACCTTCTCCTTACCATGGAGATGCTCTACCAACTGAGCTACAACGGCGTGTAAAATTGTTTACGTGCGTTCGTTTGGAGATGTGTGCGTTTCGTACAATGTCGGTGAGCTTTCGTCTACCGTGACAGCTGGGAACTTGACGCTATTTTCCATGGCTTCAATCTGTTCCCGCCAGCTAGCAATCTTGCTATTCTCCGGGTTGACGTCGCTCATCTGCCGGACGGCGTCTTCGGCAAACTGTTTCTTACCGGCCCCGATGCTAATTTCAATGTATTCGTCGAGAATCTTGGGGTTGTTCGGTTCGCGTCGATGGGCTTCTTCAATCCGCTCAAAGGCCAATCGCCACTCCCCCAGCATGCGATCAACCTTGGCTAAGTTCAAGTAGTAGACTGTGTCGCCGCCGTTGAGCTGGACCGCCCGTTCAAGATCGTGTTCCGCCTCGCGTAGATCCCCACTGGCTAATTCTGCCTCGCCTAAGTGTTCGTAAATAGCATCTGACTCCCCGACCAATTTCAATAAGTATCGGTAGACTTCCTTGGCATGATCGGGTTGATTGGTCTTGAGATAGAGCTCGCCGAGGAATTCAAAAGCTGGAACTGACCGCGGTTCAAGTCGGATGGCCTGCATGGCCTTCTCTTCAGCCGCAGCATCTTCCCCATCGTCCCCGAGGGCTCGCGCTTGAGTCAACAAGTCAGAGATTTCGCGATCAAGTTTATGTCGTTGGCGCCGATTCAGGAAGACCGGTAGGGAACGAATTTTATACTCGCGTTCGAGCTCCACCAGTTTCTGGTGAGTCCCTTGCCAAACGTTTTGCACGCGTTGTCCAATTGGTCCCGCCGCAGTCGACACTGCCTCCCAAGCGGTCGTGACTTTCCGTCGTAGTCGTTGCTCGAGCAGCGAACGTTTGCGAGCTTCAACGGCGGTCGTGGCGGTGATCGCTTCGGTTCGCGCCAACAAGGGAAATTTTCGCACCACGATCACGCCGGCTGCAATCAAACTGATCGCCACCGCTCCCAGCGAGATCAGCTCAATCGACATGCTAGACGGTTTGGCGGTTAAAGGACACGACTTGGATATTCTCACCCAGCCGGGTAATCGCAGCCTGAATCACGTCAGTAATCGTTTGGGTATCGTCTTTGACAAAGGGCTGGTCAAGCAAGCATGTTTCACTGTAGAACTTCTGTAGTTTTCCTTCGACTATCTTGTCCCACATTTTTTCCGGCTTCCCTTCTGACTGAAGTTGATCGCGGTAAATCGCGCGTTCTTCGTCAAGCACCTCAGCCGGAATCTCGCTGGATCGGAGGTACCTGGGGTTGGTAGCGGCGACATGGACCGCCAGGTCATGGGCTAAGTTTTTAAAATCATCAGTCCGAGCGACAAAATCGGTTTCGCACGCCAGGGCGACCATCGCTCCAACTTTACCATTGGCATGCAGGTAGGTCCCAACCACACCTTCCTTAACCGGTCGCGCGCTTTTCTTACTGGCGATTTTCAGACCGGCCTTGCGTAGTTCAGTCACGGCCTTGGCCATATCCCCGCCGGCGGCTTCCAAAGCTCGCTTGGCGTCCATTAGGCCGACGCCGGTTTGCTGCCGGAGGGCGTTAATATCTTGTGCGTTCATACCTCGTCGGGTGATTCGGCTGAATCTGATTCAGCTGGCATGTCGGTCATGGCTACTCCTGGTTCGACCAGCGCTTCGGCCGCTTGTTTGGCTTGGGCTGCCAGACGCCGTTCGTTGTCGGCCTGACCGTCGGTCATCGCCTCAACCAGAACTTTGGTGATATAGGCAATCGACTTGGTGGCATCGTCGTTGGCTGGAATGACGTAGTCGATCCCGCTTGGATTCACATTTGAATCACACAGGGCGACGACCGGCACGTGCATCAGCGCAGCCTCACGGATGGCAGTCTTCTCGTGTTTGACGTCAACCACGACGATGGCCGACGGCAGACGATCCAAGGCGCCGAGTCCACCCACCAATTTGTCTAAGCGTTCAATTTCGCGTTCAAATTCGAGCTGCTCTTTTTTCGTGTACTTTGACAGTTGGCCGGCTGCGCGTTGTTCCTTCAGCGTGGCCAATTTGTGGATCAGCTGCCGGACATTCGAGAAGTTCGTAAACAGTCCGCCGATCCAGCGATCGACGACGAAGGGCATCGCAGCTTGCTGAGCGGCTTGCAGCACGACCTCGCGGGCTTGACGCTTGGTCCCGACGAACAGGATCGTGCCGCCGCTCCCGACGGCTTCCCGTAAGAACGCCGCCGCTTGCGTTAACGCCACCTTGGTTTTCTCCAGGTTGATGATGGACACGCCGTCCCGGGTGGTATACAGGTACGGCTCCATTTTAGGATGTCGACGGCTCGGCTGGTGACCAAAGTGGACACCGGCTTGGAGCATGTCGAGTAACGTTACGTCCGACATAAGTTCCTTTCTTCCCGATCGAATGACCGGGCCGCTACACCGTGGCTAATCCGGAGCCTCATGACTTAAGGCAGGGCCGGGCCGAAAGCGGTGTATGTGTGATGGATAAGCGAAAACAACTGCCGCCGCAGTCTACCACGACTCACGTGGCTTGACAAGCCCTAGCCGAAGCGGTAGACTGTGCCGGCAATGCAAACCGCCATTCACCCCACCTATACCCACACGGCCAAGGTTACCTGCCTAACCTGTGGCACCACCTTCACGACCGGTTCGACGCTTGAGGACATCAAAGTCGAAGTCTGTTCGCATTGTCATCCGTTCTATACCGGCAAACAGAATTTGGTTGACACCGCCGGCCGAGTTGATCGGTTCCAGAAACTGGTGCAACGGAGTACGACCGACAAACCACGCCGCTCGAAGCGAACCAAGTTGGCTGAAAAGAAGGCGCGCAAGGTCGCCAAGGCGACGAAAGACGAGGAGTAGATTCTTAGCGTCTCCACCCCGGTTTCCGGGGCTGATTTGCTATACTAAAGAACCATGATTGATCCCAACCACATCAATCAGTTGCGTCAAGATTTGCACCACCTGCAGGCAGAATTAGCGTCGGCCAGTACCGCGAATGACCAAGCGGCTATCCGTTCGCTGTCCCAACGGTACGCGGAGGTTGAACAGATTGTGACCTTGGCTGATCGGCTCGACGAAGTTTCAGCCGCTGAACGAGACGCACACCACAGTGCGACTGACGCCTCGGATCCCGAATTACAACAACTCGCTCAACACGAGCTCACGCATTTGTCCAAGCAGCGTCAAGATCTTTCGGCTCAGCTCGAGGAACTACTCACCCCCGGCGATCCGAACGACCGGAAGAATATTATCGTGGAAATTCGAGGCGGCGCCGGCGGAGATGAAGCGGCGTTATTCGCAGCTGAACTGTTCCGGATGTACAGTCGGTTCGCCGAACGACAAGGCTGGAAAACAAATCTACTGTCGTCGAGTCACACCGGCATCGGCGGTTTGAAAGAAGTGATTTTTGAGATCAGTGGGACGAATGTCTATCGCGCGATGAAATATGAGAGCGGCGTCCACCGTGTGCAGCGGGTGCCTGAGACGGAAAAAAGCGGTCGGGTCCACACGTCAACCGTGACGGTCGCGGTTGTTCCCGAAGCCGAAGAAGCTGATTTGGTCATTGATCCAAAAGATTTGAAAATCGTCACCTCAACCTCAAGCGGTCACGGCGGTCAATCGGTCAACACCACCTACTCCGCTATTCGATTAACCCACATCCCAACTGGTATCATGGTCACCATGCAGGACGAACGTTCACAGCAACAAAACCGGATTAAAGCCATGCAAGGCTTGCGCTCCCGCTTGCTGGCCAAACAGGAAACCGAACGTCGCGAACGTGATTCAGCCCTGCGGAAGAGTCAGATTGGGAGCGGCGATCGATCGGAAAAAATTCGAACCTACAATTTCTCGCAGGATCGTGTGACTGATCACCGCATCAAAGTCAACGTCCACAATTTACCCCAGTTCATGGACGGTGATATTGGGGAATTAACGGAACAATTGCGACAAGCTGACTTGGCACAACAACACGCATGAGTATCAGTCATCAGCTGACGGCGGCGCAACGCCGCTTAAAACAGTCATCCGACAGTCCACGACTTGATGCTGAGTTATTGTTAGCTCATGTCGTACAAACCGATCGGGCCGGTTTGATCAAGCGGAAAAACGAATCATTGTCGCCCGAGCACGAGCAGGTTTTTCAAGCTTTGATTGAATCCCGCCTTCAGGGTTGGCCGGTCGCCTATCTCACGAACCGCCAAGCCTTCGGCGATTTGTCACTCTACGTCACGCCAGACGTTTTGATTCCGCGGCCAGCCACGGAACTACTGGTCGACGAAATCGTTCAGCGTGTGCCGGCCGATCAGGCTGTCACGATTGCTGACATTGGTACCGGCAGCGGCGCGATCGCACTTGCCTTAGCCCTGAATCTTCCGCATGCAAAAATTATTGCGACTGATATTTCTCCACAAGCCCTTTCAATTGCACACTATAACGCCCGACATTCCGGTTTAACCCAGAGAATCCAATTTCTCCAAGGCACGCTGCTTGAACCTCTCCAACGAGTGGCAACACCTGACATCATCGTGGGGAATCTTCCCTACCTCCGGCCGGACCAGTTCACCGAACCGTCGATTCAACATGAACCGAGATTAGCGTTGGCTGGTGGTCGAGACGGGTTAACATTAGTCTGGCGACTCTTGGACCAACTTCATCAGGTGTATCCGTGGGCTGGGTTAGTGCTTGAACTTCATCCCAATCAAGTTGAAACCGTTGGAGCACACCTCGCTAGTCAATGGCCGCAATATTCCATCAGTCGCGTTTCAGACGGACAGACCGACCGTGGCGTGGTCTTGTGGCGGTAATCGCCTACGCACCGCTGTATGAAGTTTTTCAACCCCGTTTGAAAATGATGAGTTTCTATAGCTACTGTTGCAGATAGTTGACAAATATGTTTTCTGAGAATACTGTTCAACGCCCATTCCTGCAGAGGAAAGGAGGATTCGATGGGAGACGGTCTCAAGAAATTGGCGGAGGATATCGAGGAGTACCGGGGGTTGTGCGAGAAGTACGGGGAGGAAGTTCAGACCAGGACCGGAGCATATGGCCACTCTGTGCCCGATCCATACTGCGCACATGCGAAGGGACTCAAGCAGCGTGAGTTGACGGAAGATGCTCAGCGTTCCGACACAGCCCAATCGTAGTCAAGTACTCGTTATCTCGTCGTTGCTAGCGGTGCACATCCCGGACTTGATTGCCCGGGATATTTTTCCACGCCGTGCAAACAAAAAAGAACTCTTTGAGAGCCATTGGGGTTAAAAAATTTCGCTCAACTTTAGGTTATAGGTAGTGCGTCGCACCATTGCAGCCAGACAATTGTATTCTCGCTCTGTCACATCTGACCTACAACCTAAAACCAACAACCTACCAGCTATCTTCAGTAGGTCACTTTCCGATCCAGCGGTAGTGCTTCAATCCAGGTCACGCCCGGGTTGAGCGCTAAGACATTCCCGCTCGCATCGAGGAATTGTGTTCGACCTGTGGCGCTGTCCTTTTTCCAGGTGCCTTCGGTCGTGGTGCCGTCGCGGAACATCAACATTTTCCCTGTGCCCACAGTCTGGAGATCAAGCCGCTCTTTTTCGCCTTTGATCAGTCCGGTTTTCATGAATTCCACAACCACGTTGTCGGCGTAGAGTTGCGTACCGTCGCGCGTGACGTGGGGCTGATCCGCAACGTACCTGGTGTAGCGGTTGTTGACCCGATCATAGACGTATTTGACGCGGTAGGTGAACGATGAGAAATCAATCACCAGGTCGGTGACGGTCGCCGGACGCTGCTCGAGCGGCGTCTCGTCTTTGAACGTCCAGGGGGTAAAGGTCGGTGTTTCCGGTTTAACACGATTCACGGCGTCGCTCATCAGGAAACTACTCGTGTAGAGATTGTGCGGTGCGTGGCGCTGTTTATCTCGAATGAAATTCGGGGCGTGATAGAATTGATTGAAGTCGTACACATTTGGATGCCCGGTTTTCAGATAGGACAAGGCTTGTGGACTTCCGCCGACATGCAAATACAGTGGATGGTATTCCTCAGCCCAAGAAATGTAGTACGGTCGGGCCGACCGAATTGGACCGAGTTCTTTGAAATCGGTGCCGACCGGGATCAGGGCCATGAATCGAGTAATGCCGCCCTCGGCTAAGGCTTCATACACGACGCTCGCTTTATCCAGACCGGACGGCGGCCGCGATTCCTTAATGTTTTCGACCATGGCGGCCAAAATCACCGGGTTCGTCTGATCGGCTGGAACCATCACGCCATCCAGCAGCCGCGGAGCTAAAACGGTGGAATTCGTGGACGCCGTATTGGTGGTCGACGTCGTGGCGGGTCGACGCATGACCATCCAGCCAATCGCGGCCACGCCGCCAACCACGACCACGCCCACAACCACCCAGGCCCAGGGTGGAATCAAGCGTTTGCGATTCGTTTTCACGACGGTTGCTTTTGAGATCGGCGAACCCGCTGAAGGGGTCCCGCTTGAAGGGTTCTGGATTTCAGGTGAAGACTGAGGGCGTTTAGCCATTCTTTTTTTCTTCAGGGCTTGGGGCAGCTGCTTCTTCGGTTGTTTCGTCTTCAGCCGGTTTAGCCTTCTCAACGGTACCGACGGCACTCACATCCTCTTCAACTTTTTCACTCAGGGCGGCAATTTCCTCTTCGCTCCGAGGCGGTGTGACGCTCGCGACGACTTCTTCGAATCGATCCAAAATGGTAATCCCTTTGGGCGCCTGAATGTCACTGACGTGAATCCGATCTTCAAAAGTTTTCAATCCGCTGATGTCGACGGCAATATTCGGAACCAGGTCGGCGGGCAAACATTCAACTTTGATTTTGTCCAAGGCCCGGACAAAAATCCCGCCTTGCTCTTTGACGGCTGGCGATTCACCGATAAAGTTCAGTTCAATTTCGGCTTGGAGCTTTTCTGTCATCTTAACTTGATAGAAATCGACGTGCACGATCGCCGAGCTAGTGGGATGGCGCTGGACATCGTGAATCAGGACCGTGACCGGGGCATGTCCAGAGACCGATAAGTCGACTAAACTCGTCGAGCCGGCTTGACGCAAGACGCGGGCCAGCTCAGCTTGTTTGACGACCAGGTTCTGGTTCGCAACGCCGTGACCATACACAACCGCCGGGACCTGATCGGTCCGGCGAAGCTTACTGGTCTGTTTGCCGAGGTCAGTTCGACGCTCGGCGGTGAGAGTGTACCGTTCCATACTGGCGATGAACTTCCGGTCCTAGAGCCAAACCAACTGCCGGTCGCTCTGCAGCCAGCGGTACATCTCAAGCACGTCGTCAATTGAGACCGATTGACGTGCCGGTAAATCAATTAATTCCTGACTGGTCAGATCAGTCACGGTCCCAACTGAAGATAAGCCCGACATACCGGTGGTCACGACTGCGACCACGGCGCTGCCGCACTGTCGACATTCGAGATACAGTAAATGCGCATCATCCCGTTCAGCCATGATTTGGGTTTTGAGGGGATTGTAGGTCGCCTGACACTGCGGACACACCGTCAAGATCTGGAGGTCGCGACCCGATGAAGGGGTATAGTCGGAAGCCATAGGAAAATAATCTGAACAGGTTGAGTATAGCACGTTCGGACGTAGACGTCAAATATTGGTTTACCGTGGCGCCACCGATTGACGCACGATCACGCTCTGGATCAAGCCAACGGCTAATAAGCTGGCGACCATTGAACTTCCGCCATAACTGATGAATGGCAATGGGACTCCCGTGACTGGGAATAAGCCCAAGTTCATAGCCAGGTTAATCGTGACCTGGATTCCAAGTGTTAAGGCCAAACTCGTGACCAGAAGCAAACTGTAATTATCACGCGTCGACGTCATTAATCGCCACAGCCGCCAAAAAAACCAGCCGAATAAACCCACCACTGCCGCTGCACCAACCAAACCCAGTTCTTCACCGATCGAGGCAAAGATGAAATCGGTATGGCGCTCGGGCAAGAAGTTTAATTGAGACTGTGGGCCAAGTCCAAGCCCCCGTCCCAGCCACTCACCGGAACCGATGGCCGTGATGGCTTGCTGGACATTGTATCCAGATTTCAATCGATCCCGCCCGGGCGACAAAAAATTAAGAATTCGATCATGCTGGTAGGGTTTGAGAAAGCCGAACCAGCCAATCACGCCCATCACGACCAGTCCTAACAGGATCGTCAGTAACCACCGGCGAGGAATCGGCAACAGGATCACCAGTCCGAGCCACATGCCAGCCAGAATGGCGGCCGAACCAAAGTCTGGCTGCCACAAAATCAAACCCACCGGCACGGCCGTCAACAGTGCACTCGTCACCAGGATCCGCCAATCACCGAGGCGATCGCGATAATCTGAAAAATATCGGGCCAGGACAACGGCCATGATAATTTTCACAATCTCAACTGGCTGGAACTGGAAGCCGGCGACCACGAACCAACCAGTTGTGCCATGGACGGTTTGCCCAATCAATCGCACCGCAATCAGTAATCCGAGTGCGACGGCATACAGCATCCAGTGCACACCTCCAAACCAGCGGTAATCCAGTCGACTCACGACCGCTGCAATCAGCAGGCCAATCAACGCAAACCCGATTTGTTTCGTGAAGACACTGGCGTTGGCGTCGGTGGCATTAATCGAAAAACTGTAGAGAGCCGCCAATCCAAACAAAACTAAGATGACCGTTACAGTCACTAAGCCGAGGTCAACGCCAAATCCCAGCTGGCGCCAGCGGAGGGTGGCCATCCCAGTACTACAACTTCAATTTCCGAAAAGGTACTCGCGAAGACGCTTAGCCAGAAACCGGCGCCCACCGGTTGTCTTCAGGTACCTTTCCCGCCTGCGCGCATCCTTTTCGGATAGGCAAGCTTCGTAATAAATAAGCTTCATGGGTAATCGAGGTTTCGTTGATACAGATTTACCTTGGGCATGATCTGCTAACCGTTCGCGCAAATTGCCCGAAAAACCAATATACTTTTGACCGTCTACAGAACTTTGAAGTACGTATGTGTAATACATATTGAAGTTGTAGTACTGGGCATTAACGGTAGATGTTGGTTTGATCAAATCGGCTGACCTGTGGAGTCAACTCAGCTGTGACTTGGCCACCAATCGCGTATGGCCAGGTGTCGGTGATGGTCCGGGTCGTCAGCGTGGCCCAGGCGTCTGCGGTGACTTGGTCAACCGCCACGATCGTCTCCCCTTGCTTGATGACGATGGGGATGATGACGTGACGATAATTGTAGACTGAGCGATTGGTCAGGTTGGCGCGCAGATTGATCGTCACAATCGATTGACCAGCTATCGTGACCGTGGTTGGTGTCAGATCGACCGATTCAACCACGAAATTCGCTGCCGGCAGAGCCGCGTTAGCACTTTTGACCCAGTTGACTCCATCCACTCTGATCGAGGGCTCGAGCTGGGCGCGGGGGGTGACTGCTACGTTCAACGCCATGACTGGGCGATCTTGCCGTGGATTGAGAAAAACGGTTTGGGTGGGGATCGCTTGGCTGCCAAGGGCAAAGTGGACCTGGGCAGACTCAGCTCCCCAATCCGCATTGGGGTTTGTAACGGTCGCTACGATGTCCACATGGGAATCATCCCGATCAACCACCGTCACCTTCGAAACACTCGGGTCGATCGGTCGCATCGTCACGCCGGCTGCACTCTGGCTCGCCTCAAAGCTCAGCCGGGTATCGATGGATCGTGACTGGCTAAAAAAAATGACGGTAAAGGCCAAGCCCCAGACCACACTAATTAAAATGAACGTCAGTAGGCTGACCGCCCACCAGGTGCGTAACGTCGCCCGGTGGCTCACGAGCCAGTAGCCGATACTCAATTGAAGATCTCCAGCCGGAGGCATGGCGCGACTGTAGCATAATTCCTCCGGATTGTCACCTGGTCGCCGGGCTAAAAAATTTCTGCTATACTACTCCCATGCTTTCCCGTGATGTCCTCTATTACACCTTAGCACTAGCGGCTGCGGTCGCCACGGCCTTTTGGGTGTGGTTGTTGTGGTACATCATTCAAATTTTCCGAACGACCAAGGGTTTGATCGAAGATTTCCGCGACCGACTGCATCGCATCGACCAAATTCTCCAAACCATTCAAGATAAGCTGAGTTCCACCCACGTCCAACTCTCGATGTTGGCCGAGGGCGTCAAAACGTTAATCGGTTTCTTTGCCAACCGCTCCGCCAAACGGAGCCGCTCAAGCTCGCGAGCATCAGCCGCGTCAGACGATTTCTAAATCCTGACGAGGTGGTGACGCTTCGGGTTCCCTTCAGCGGAACCTGGTCTCTCGTATGAACACGAAATTCGTCCATCTCCACGTCCATAGCCACTACTCTCTCCTCGACGGTCTGCCAAAGATCGAGGCTTTAGTGTCGGCGGCCAAAGACCAAGGCGCCGAGGCTTTGGCGCTGACCGATCATGGGAGTTTATATGGCGCGATTGAGTTTTTCCAAGCTTGCCAGAAGGCCGGAATCAAACCCATCATCGGGGTGGAAGCCTACGTCGCCCCACTTGGTCACAAGAATAAACGGGCCAAAGTCGATGAACAAAATCACCATGTGATCTTGCTGGCTCGGGACCTGACCGGTTACCGAAATTTGATCCGTTTAGTCACCATCGCTCACCTCGAAGGTTTTTATTACCGTCCCCGAATTGATCATGAACTCTTGCGCCAATTCGGTCAGGGCTTGATTGGCTTGAGTGGCTGTTTAGGTGGCGAGATTCCGACCGCCATTGTCAGCGGCCGACTGGATGATGCCGAGCGTTTGATCCGCGAGTATCAAGACCTGCTTGGGCAGGACAATCTCTATCTTGAACTCCAACATCACCCGGCCTATCCCGAACAAGCTCAGGTCAACCAAGCGCTCAAGTCGCTGAGCAAAATCACTGGTGCCCCGTTGGTGGCCACGGCCGATAGTCACTACATCCATCCCGAAGATACCGAAGCCCAAGATATTCTGTTGTGCATTCAATTGAAGAAACAGTTGGCTGACACCGACCGCATGAGTATGGCCAAAGATGATTTGTCCATGAAATCACCGGATGAAATGGCAGCCCTGTTTGCAGACGTACCGGAAGCGATTAGCAATACTGTCAAGATTGCTGAGCGCTGCAACGTCGAGATCCCGCTCGGCCACGTTCAGCTCCCTCACTATGACGTACCAGCAGGAAAAACGGCAGAAACGTACCTGCGTGAACTCGCTGAGGCTGGCATTGGGCGGCGGTATGGGAAATCGACGCCAACCATCGTAGAACGCTTGGACTACGAACTCTCGGTGATCGCAAAAACCGGCTTCGCCTCGTACTTTCTGATCGTCCAAGACCTCGTCAACTGGGCTAAAGATCACGGCATCGTGGTCGGGCCCGGTCGCGGATCAGCCGCTGGTTCAATCGTGTCCTACCTCCTCAACATTACCAACGTCGATCCGCTGAAATACGAACTCATCTTCGAGCGCTTCTTGAATCCGGAACGGATCGCCATGCCTGATATTGATATTGACTTTGCTGACATTCGGCGGGACGAAGTGCTCCGGTACGTTGAAGGGAAATATGGTCACGACCACGTCGCCCAGATCATCACTTTCGGGACCATGGCTGCTCGCGCGGCCATTCGCGATGTCGGTCGGGTGCTCGGTCTCCCCTACAGTTACTGCGACCGGGTGGCCAAGTTGATTCCGATGTTCCGGTCACTCGACCAAGCCATCGCGAGCGTTCCGGAATTGAAAGATATTTACGATAACGATCCTGAAGCCAAACGACTACTCGACAGCGCCCGCAAGCTCGAAGGCGTGGCCCGGCACGCCTCACGTCATGCCTGCGGCGTGGTGATTACCAAGCAGCCGCTGACCGACCACGTGCCGCTGCAGTATGCTGGGCCGGACGATCAAGCCATTATCAGTCAGTACTCGCTCCACCCGATTGAAGACTTGGGTCTGCTGAAAATGGATTTTCTGGGGTTGTCCAACCTGACGATTCTTGAAACCTGCATTCGGATCGTGAAACAAACCCGCGCGATCGATCTCAACGTGGACACGATTCCGTTCGACAACAAACCCACCTTCAAACTGCTCCAGCGGGGAGATACCACCGGTGTCTTCCAATTGGAATCCGGCGGTATGCGGCGCTATTTGCGGGATCTGAAACCGACCAGTTTGGAAGATATTATCGCCATGGTCGCTTTGTACCGACCCGGACCGATGGAACTGATTCCGCAGTTCATCGGCGGGAAACACGGAAAGATTAAACCCAAATACCTTGACTCTCGACTCGAACCGATCCTCGCCAAAACCTACGGTGTGGCAGTCTACCAAGAGCAAGTTCTGCAAATTGCCCGAGACATTGCGGGCTTTACCCTGGGCGAGGCCGACATTCTCCGTAAAGCCGTGGGGAAGAAAATCGCCAAGCTCCTCAAAGAGCAGCGCGAGAAGTTCATTACCAAAGCCAAAGAGAACGGAACTCAAGCGTCAGTCGCTGAGAAAATTTTCGATTTTATTGAACCGTTTGCTGGTTATGGGTTCAACCGGTCACACGCTGCCTGCTACGCCGTGATCGCGTACCACACCGCGTACTGTAAAGCCAACTATCCGGCCGAATTCATGGCGGCCCTGCTGACGTCCGATCAGCACAATACTGATCGCATTGCCCTGGAAATTGACGACGCTCGGAAAATGGGGCTCCAAGTCTTACCGCCGGATGTCAACGAAAGTTTTGATTCGTTCACGGTCGTGAATGATGAGGCCGGCAAACCGAACCGGATTCGGTTCGGTTTAGGAGCAATTAAAAACGTCGGCGATAATTTAGTTCGGGCGATTATTGTCGAGCGGAAGGCCAATGGTCATTTCGCAAATTTAGATGATTTCCTGCGTCGCATTCAGCAGAAAGATTTGAACAAGAAATCACTGGAAAGTTTGGCCCGGGCCGGAGCACTGGATGCCATGGGTGAACGTCAATCAATTGTCGACAACGCGAATGAACTGTTACGCTACTCACGCACCGCCGAAGTTGAAGCGGACACCGGTCAGGCGAATTTGTTCGGCGTGTTGCCGACCAAGCACGCCCCAGTCTTGCGGATGAAAGAGGTCCCTCCAGCCACGCCGTCTCAGCGCGGGCAATGGGAACGCGAACTGCTTGGCCTGTACATCACGGAACACCCCTTAACACCACATCGCGAATTCCTAGGAAAGGTCGCACAGCCAATCGCTACCATCCGTGAGCAGCGCCTGCGCCGATCGACAGTGGGCGGACTGATCACCAAGGTCAAACGGATCACCACCCGCACCAATGAAGCCATGGCCTTCGTGCAGCTTGAAGATTTAACCGGTTCAATCGAAGTGGTCATTTTCCCTTCGATTTTCCGGCAGACCATCACGCTCTGGCAGGAAGATCAACTGGTGATGATCGAGGCCCAGAGTTCGACCAAAGATGGTGAATTTAAGTTGTTAGCTGACAAAGCCCGCGAACTCAGGCCACCTGAAGCCGCCGCTGGTCCAGCCAAAGTCCAAATCCAGCTCAGTCTGGAAACGGCCACACCCGCGGTCTTCGACGAACTCAAAACCTTGCTCCGCGCCTCGCCCGGCGAGCGCTTGGTGGAACTCTTGGTACACAAAGGTCAGCAGCAACGAGTAGTCCCAACTGAGCTCTCAATCTCGCTGACACCCGAGTTACGCGAGGCCCTACAGCGACTTCTCGGCAACTGTTTGGTAGAATAGCCATATGTCTTCGCTGACCGCCGCCCATGTTAAACACAGCTACCGCCTGATCGTGAGTTTATTTCTTGGCGGGGTGCTGCTCGTAGCCGGTGTCACCTTTGCCTTCGGGTCATCCAGTGCCACCCTGACCATCACACCTAAACTCCAGCCCGTCAACACAAGTTTCAGTCTGGTGGTCGGAACGAACGTCGACGCGACGGCGGGCATCATCGGCCAAGTCAAAACGTCGAGTCTGTCGGCCAGCGTTACCGCCCAGGCTTCGACCACGGGCACGCCCGTGCCGGCTCACGCCCACGGCTCAATCGTGATCCATAATGAAAGCGGCGGTAACCAGACCCTGTCCGCCACCACGCGCTTACAAAGTGCCAGCGGCGTTATTGTTCGGACTGCCAATCGGGTCGATGTCCCGGCTGGCGGAACCGTTACCGTCAATGTCACGGCTGACCCAACTGGTGAGACCGGCAACCTCGAAGCCGGACGATTAACCATCGTGGCTCTCCGACCGGCCAACCAGGCCTTGATTTACGGCATGGTCGTGACTCCACTGACCGGCGGGACAGTCGACCAGTCTGGAACCTTGGCCCTCGATGATCTAACCAAGGCCAGCGACCAAGCCCAACAAAAAATTCGACAACAGGTAGGCACCGACCAGCCCGGGCACCTGCGCTTGCTCGTGCCCGAATCGGTGGCGACTGATCCTGAGCCAACGACGCCGAGCGCCGAGTACACCGTGACGGTGACTATGCAGGTGATCGATGTGACCTTCAAGGCCGAGGATATGACCACTCGCATTCAATCCGCCTTAGCCGCCACCCTGGCATCGGACCAAACGCTCGTCAAGACCGATCCCCCCGCCATCGGCGCCGGAGATCAACCAACCGCCGACAGCATCACCCTCTCGGTCACCGCTCAGGCGCTCGCCAGGATTACAACCAAAAGTGACATCGTTCAGCCGACACACTTTGTCGGACAGTCTCGCGCGACGATTCTCCATACGTTGACCGGCAGCTCAGCCATCAAATCAGCGACTGTCTCGTTCTCACCGTTCTGGCGACAGTCCGCGCCCAGTCAAGCCAAGAATATTCATATCGTTATTCTGGGCCAGTAAAAAAGCCGGTCGTGTGATCGACCGGTTACGGCAACCGCCGATAGAGCGCAGCGATCGGCGTGGTGATCAGCTGATAGAGCCCGTTGGCATAGGGCCACGTCGGAAAGGCCTGTCGGCACTCGCCGATCATGATCAGCACGCCTGCCCCCCAGATCATCGCCGGAACGAACCACCAGTTCAGGTGCATGCCTCCCTCCGAAGTTCAGGTTCTGGTCGATACATACCGTAGGCGAGGACGGAGTGTGATTGAAACCTGGCCGTAATACACTCCGTCGGTCGGAACTTTCGGAACATCCATCTGTAAGCTTGGTTCAAGCTCAAGGTCGTCAGGAACGTAGTTCAGCTGCTCTTTCAGCTCGGCAGCTAACTGAGCTTGGACCACTTCTCGGTCCGTCCCTGAGTGGCGAATGGTGTACGGCCGGCCCTCAGACGCAGCTTGCCGCATCTGCGCTTGAATCAAAGATGACATGCGAGTTAGTCGGGTGGCAAACCATACTGAAATCGCGGAGAACAGAACGAAGACAATGATAATGCCAATCAAGGTGGCCATCGATATCCTCCTGTGAAGGGGCTTCCGAAAACTGTCTGGCTGCGCTATCCTTAGCATAGCTTTGAATTTCCGTCAATGTCCTCCCCAACCCTCGATCATATCCGCCACACCCTGGCTCACCTCCTGGCCCACGCGGTTCAAGATACGTTCCCGCAGGCTAAATTTGCGATTGGTCCGACGATTGAACACGGGTTTTATTATGATCTTGATCTCGACAAGTCATTGACACCAGAAGACTTGAAGCCGCTCGAGAAACGGATCAAGCACCTGATCAAACAGCGTCTGCCGATGACGAAAGTTTCAGATTCAGAACCTGGCGTTGTAGCGTTTGTGAAAACCCAGCCATTCAAACAAGAATTATTAGCGGAAATTAAAGCCAAGCACGAACCGGCCACTTTTTACCAAGTCGGGAAATTCATTGATCTGTGTCGCGGTGGTCACGTCGAGAACACTGGGCAAATTAATCCCGATGCCTTTGCCCTTACCCACGTGGCCGGCGCCTATTGGCGTGGGGACAGCACCAAGCCGATGCTCCAACGGATTTACGGTGTGGCCTTCAACACCAAGGCTGAATTGGATGAGTACCGCGCACAATTAGCCGAGGCCGCGAAGCGAGATCATCGTAAACTAGGACAGGAATTGGAGTTATTCACCTTTGAACCGGTTGCTCCGGGTGCGCCATTCTGGCTGCCAAACGGCATGATCGTCGTCCGACAACTCGAAGCCTACTGGCGGCAGGTTCATGACGCGGCCGGATATCAAGAAACGTCCACCCCGATTTTGAACAGTTCCGAGTTGTATAAAACTTCGGGACATTGGGAACATTTCCGGCAGGATATGTTCACGTTGAAAGTTGATGAACAGGATTTCGCTCTCAAGCCGATGAATTGTCCGTCGTCGACGAGGATTTTCGCTTTTCGCACGCGCAGTTATCGTGAGCTACCGCTCCGTTTGTCTGAAATCGGTCGACTTCACCGACATGAATTGCGCGGAGTGTTGAATGGCCTGCTCCGGGTTCGTCAAATTACAATGGACGACGCGCACATCTATTGTCGGCCCGACCAAATTGAAGCCGAAATTAAGGGCGTGATGAAACTCGTCAAGAATTTCTACAAACTCTTTGGCTTGCAACCGACCTTCAAACTCTCGACCATGCCGGATCATCACTTAGGTGATGAAGCCACCTGGCGCAAAGCCGAAGCCAGTTTGGAAAAAGTCTTGAAGCAGGAAAAAGTGAAGTATGAATTGAAGCCAAAAGACGGCGCTTTTTACGGACCGAAAATAGATATTCATATTGACGACGCCTTGAAGCGCACCTGGCAAGTCGCAACAATTCAGCTCGATTTCCAAATGCCGGAACGTTTCAAGCTTGAATATACCGACGCCGATGGTTCAGCCAAAAGACCGGTCATGGTTCACCGCGCTATCTTCGGATCGTTTGAACGCTTCCTTGGCATTCTGCTCGAACACACCGCCGGTAATTTGCCGCTGTGGCTTTCCCCAGTTCAAGTCCAGATCGTCCCGGTCACATCCAAGCACATCACCATCGGAAAAAAGTTATTGAAGCAATTATCCGACGCCGGCATCCGCACCCACCTGGACGAATCCAACGAAACCGTCGGTTACAAAATCCGCAAAGCTGAACATCAAAAAGTACCGTATATGGTGGTCGTCGGCGATAAAGAAAAATCGCTGACCAAACTTGCGGTCCGGGTGCGTGGAAAAAAACAGGTGAAAACGGTGACGCTCAAAACCTGGGTTCCGCAACTTCAAAAAGCCATAGCGAATCGGACGCTGGTACTCTAACCTCTCTGCATCGCCCCCAGGCATAGGGAATAAAAAAGCCGCTAGTTGGACTAGCGGCCCTCGGCTGCGATGGTCCGAAGTAAGTCCGGCAACTCACGTAGGTCGTGAATGACACGGACTCGCGTGTCTAAACCGTTATCGGATTGCGTCCAGAGCGAGGTATTGTGAATCCAGACAGGTACGATACCGAGCGCCAATGCCGGTTCCATGTCGGTGACGTAGTTATCACCGACCATCACGGTGATCACTGATGGATCGGCTAGCTCTTTCATCACGAGCCCTTTATCAAGCTCAGTGATGTGAACCGAGTCAAACAGCGGTTCAAGAGCATTCGGTTTGACTTTGCGTTCCATTTGGAAGTCGTGGTCGCCAAGCGTCAGGAGGTGAATCGATTCAGCCAAAGTCCGGACTTCATGTAGAACGGAGTAAACGTCGGGAATGGCCGGGTAAGTCGCCCGCTTGACGTAGGCTGCTTCGTAGAAGATGTTGGCGGCCACCGCCGAGCTGTACGGAATGCCAGATTGCATCGCCAACTGGCGGTAGGTTTCAATCCACGCATCTTCAAATTGCGTGAAGCGGTACCCGCGCTCTTTCATCGCACCTCGCTCGATCTTTTTCTGAAGCTGAAGATACTCGTGGGGTGGTGGCGCATTCACGCCCAGCACCCGGGCAATCAAATGACCGCACGCCCAGTCAGCCAGGTAATAGTTATGACGACAGTACCAACAGGTGTCGTCACCATCTTTGACTACGCGAATCTTTTTCACGACACCTCCGAGAAATAGAAGTCAAGGTGCATCCGGTGAACTGAGCCAGCTAACCGTATTATCCTCTGCTTGTCAAGGCGGATGATATACTATCCTAATGCATACGGTGATCATCATCCTCGGCCCAACCGCCTCGGGAAAATCGAAACTCGGTGTTCAGCTCGCCAAGAAATTTCACGGTGTGGTGATTTCAGCCGATTCACGACAGGTGTACCAGGGCTTGAACATCGGGACTGCTAAAATCACGAGAAAAGAAATGAAAGGTGTCCCCCACTTTTTGTTGGATGTCGCCTCACCGAAACGGCAATATACCGTGTCACACTACATTCGTGATGTTCAGCGGGTGCTGAAAAAAATTCCTGAATCAACGCCGGTGTTCCTCGTCGGTGGTTCACCGTTTTACATTGACGCGGTTACCAAACCTCATTCATTCTCACCTGTCCCACCGAACCCCAAACTAAGACAGCGACTTGAGAAAAAATCCATTGCCCAATTGAGAATCATTCTCAAGAAGCTTGATCGAGCCCGGGCTCGAAACATTGATTGGAATAATAAACGTCGTGTTATTCGCGCTATTGAGGTTGCCTCCACCTCCCCTCTCCCCTCCTTACCGAAGGAGGGGCGGCCCCCACACCAAAATTTTGGTGTGGGGGCCGGGGTGGTCCTAAAAATCGGCCTTTCCGTCTCCCGCGCAGAACTCTTCCGGCGGATTGACCATCAAATTGATCAACGTCTGCGCCACGGGATGATCAGTGAGGTCCAGCGGCTTCACCGCAAAGGAGTTTCTTGGCGGAGGTTGTCAGCATTCGGTCTTGAATACCGCGAAATCGTGAAGATGCTCAATGGCCAAGCCTCACGAAAAAATCTGTCGACCCGCATGAAATCAGTTACGCACGATTTTGTCCGCCGCCAAATGACCTGGTGGAAACGCGATCAGGATATTCACTGGGTGACTACGCCAAAACAAGCAGAAGTGTTCGTCAGTCGCTGGCTACAATCATAGTTGTCATTTCGAACCCGCCGCGGGTGAGAAATCTGCTTCACTACTTGACCAATGTAGATTTCTCCTCGCTGACTCGTCGAAATGACAGTAGTTAGAGGCTTAATGCTTTCGCCAACAACTCCTGAACAACTTTCGGGTTGGCTTTGCCTTTCGTAGCTTTCATGACCTGGCCGACGAGGAATTGGACCCCCGCGACTTTGCCAGCTTTGACTTCGGCCACGACTTTTTCGTTGGCGCTAATCACATCACCAATGATTTTCTCAAGCTCCGCGCTGTCGCTGACCTGTTCAAGTCCGAGTTCCTTGATCAGCACATCCACCGATTCTTTCGTTTCAACCATCTTCTCGAAAATTGTGGCCGCGGCTGGGGCGTTGATTTTCCCTTGACTATGGAACCACAACAACTCTGCCACACCGCTGGCCGGAACGGATAAACCATTGGCCGCCCGGTGCTCGGACGAAATCTTGTTGATCAACCAATTGGCGATAGTTTGATGATCGGCCGTTTTACCAGCGCGTTCATCGTACTCACTTACAACATCCTCAAAATAGCCAGCGAGTTCTTTATCCTGCACTAATGCATCAGCCTGCTCAGGTTTGATTTTGATTTGCTTGATAAAGCGTTGTCGCCGCGCTTCCGGCAGTTCAGGAATAGCGCTGTTCAATTCTTTCAAATGTTCTTCAGAGATCACAACCGGCGGAATGTCCGGTTCAGGGAAATAGCGATAGTCAGCTGCTTCCTCCTTGGTGCGCTGTTCCACGGTTTTTTGTGAACCCTCATCCCAACCATGTGTGGATTGTTTAGCCGGCTGCTTACCGTCTTCCCATAATCCTGATTGTCGTTCCATTTCAAATTGGAGCGCCCGTTCAACCGCTTTAAATGAGTTGAGGTTCTTAATTTCCGTTTTCGGGTAGAGTTTCTGGTCGCCCGTGGGTCGCATCGACACGTTCGCATCGCACCGCAAGTGACCTTTTTCCATATCCGCGTCGGACACACCCAGGTAGCGCATGATAAGGCGCAGTTCTTGCATATACGCCTTGGCTTCCTGCGGCGATCGGAAATCCGGTTCGCTGACGATTTCCATCAGTGGCGTTCCAGCGCGGTTTAAGTCGATCAAGGTTTGGTTACCTTGGTGTAGTAATTTACCTGCGTCTTCTTCTAGGTGGAGTCGGTGAATCCGAAAGGTTTTTTCTTTACCATCCACCAACACCTTGACTTTTCCATCGTGCCCAAAGGGTTTGTCGTACTGGCTAATCTGGTAGCCTTTCGGGAGATCGGGATAGAAATAATGTTTGCGGTCGAAGTGTGATTGTTGGTGAATCTTGCAGTCTAGTGCTAACGCCGACATCACCGCCCAATCAATGGCCTGCTGATTGGGCAATGGCAAGGTTCCAGGCTGGCCAGTACAAATCGGGCAGATGGCAGTGTTCGGCGGCTGATCATCCCGATTGTCGCAACGACAAAACATCTTGGACTTGGTTTTGAGTTGCACGTGGACCTCCAGTCCAATGATGGCTTCCAAGGGCTTCATGTTGCGATAGTGTACCAGCTTTTTTGCCCAGAAAAAAGCCCACTCTTTCGAGCGGGCAAACTCACTTCACGAAGGCAGCTTGGCTTCCTTGGCCCGTTGATGAGCCTCAGAATCGCCGCGCGGCCAGTCGTAGTCGTTCTGATCCACGAACTGGAGCAAGTCGGAGATGCGTTCACCGTCTCGGGCAACCATCTGCCGATAGATCTCCTGGCACACCAGCCGGTAGCTGCGATGGCCTTGCGGGCCGGTCCGCAGTTCGAGTAGGTGTTGGGCTTCCCGGTCGTTGAAGCCAAAGCGACAACGGATGTTGTGACCGAGGAGCACGACATACTGTGCCGTCTCTCGGCCGAGATCGGCCGCGATGGTCGCGTACAGCGTCTCCACTCGCTTGACGCACTCGCGGACCTGCGGTTCGAAGCCGGCTTCGCGAATGTCGTTCAGCTGTTCGGTGAACCCGAGGTCGACGGTGTACAGCTGTCGTTCCTGGGTCATCATGCGGTGGCGATGGAGATCGCGGTAGATCCCGAGGTCGAGCACGAGTTCCATCTCCCAGGGATAACCGAATTCCATTGCTCGGCCGACACGATCGCGTCGCGTCTGGCGCTGACCGATGTAGGTCTGGCGGATGTTCCGGCGTTGCACCGGCGACAATTTCCCCACCAGGTCAATCAGCTGCGCCATTGAGTGACGGCTATACGGAAACAGCATGGCCGCCAGCTGGCCGTCTTCTCGAACATCCTGTCCGATCAGACGCACGCCCGACTCACT
Organism: uncultured Gammaproteobacteria bacterium; assembly: GCA_964383765.1. Lineage (GTDB taxonomy): Bacteria > Patescibacteriota > Patescibacteriia > SBBC01 > CAIJZX01 > CAYLHT01. The sequence goes on from CAYLHT010000003.1 coordinate 47,715, forward strand.
CGCCCAAGGCTTGACCGCGAATAAGAGTTCGTCGGCTAGCCGTTGCATGGCTTGGCGCGTGTTCACCAGGAAGTCGCTGCGACTTGCCCGCTGAACGTAGCGCGGAATGACTCGCTTGAGCGAGGCGTGGAGCTTCGTCGCAAGTTCCTGGGCCTCTGGTTGGTCGCTCGAGTAGAGCTTCCGCAGGAGGTGCTCCAGGTTACGGCCGTTGCCGTGAATCCCGACGTTGGTGCGGGTGCACGCCGGCAGCAGGATCCGAAGCGTGTCGCAGGCCTTCGTGCGGATGTCCATCTTGTAGGTCCGTTCGAAGTCCTTGCGTTGCTCGTCGTCCTGACACTGCGCGTACCTGATCTTGCCTTCGCCGGTCCGAATCTCGTACTGAGCGTCGTCCAGCGGCTTGCGACGCCGGAAGTACTCCTGCATCGGCTCGATCAGGTTGACGTAGGTCTGAAAGACGAAGTCCATGGTCTGCTCGAAGGCCGCAGCATGGCGTGAAGCCATGATCCGTGGTTCGCGCAGATACCGGAACCTGCCTTGGTCGTCTCGCTGATCGTAGAACACGTAGCGGGACGACTGCTCGATGAAGGCTAGCAGCCGGCAGTCCTCGACGAGCTTGGTCATGACGTTGCTGACCTCTTCCATCGAGACCCAAGCACTTTCGAGTTCCTGGACCGAGTCATCACCGTATTGGATGAGCACGCGGGTGATCAGCCCATCGGCGTGTTCTGGATCAAGCTGTCCGTCTTCGACAAATTCCTTCAGCAGTGTCTCGCGGAAGCCACCCTTGGCTCGGCTGTACCGAGCGTAGGCCGCCCCAATCATTCCTGGCATCTTCTTGGGGAAGACGATGTAGACGTCCTCGTCTGGGTCGGAGACGTACTCCTTGAGGAGCTCGCGTTGTTCTGGAGTCCAGGTGGTCATGGATTACCTCAATCTAGGTTTGATTATGGATACAACTAACCGATGAACTTCTCGGCGATTCAGGACTCGGTCGCCAGAGGTGCAGGCAACCAGTCTGACATCCCGACTGAACTTCGCCAGGTCCTGATAGACCCTGACCACTTGGGACTGGTAGTCCCGGTTGCGTTCATGGATATCGCGCCTCCCTCGACGGATGTACTGCCGTGCCTTCTTCTTGAACACCAACTGGCTGCTGTGTTTCGCCGGCATGATCAAAACCACGTTGTAGTCGGGCCGCGGCAGTCGTAGCAAACCGAATTCGAAGTCAAGCACCCAGCGCCAGAATTTCTTCCTGGCGGCCAGACTGCGAAGTTTGGCACCGCCGTGAGCCAAGTTCGAAATAGTGTACCGGTCGGCAATCACAACCGCGCCTGAGCTCAACCAGTCTACGATCTTCGCCCGGGCTGCGAGACGATCAACGGCATACAGAACCGAGCCTCGATAGGGACCGACATCGTAGAGATCGCCATATTTTCCGTTTAGGTAATCCTCGACCGGACCGGCCGATTTTGTACCGTATTGCGGAAAAGCGATCGTGTGTACTTTGTGTCCCGATCGACGCAAGGCAAGCGCTAGAAGCCGCGTCTGGGTGGCTTTTCCTGATCCGTCTGTTCCCTCAAAAGCTATGAACAGTCCACGTTTCATAGGAGTCTCCCGCGTCAGAAATATCGAATGTCAAAGGGCTTGTTGTTGCCAAGCCCTTCCTTCTTGGTCCGGATCACTGTAGCAGACATAGGGTGACCCGAGCAAACCATTAGATTGCGAGCTTAATCCCCGGCCCCATGGTTGAGGTCAGAGTGACCGAACGCAAGTACGTGCCTTTCGTCTCACTCGGTTTGGCCTTTTTGACCGCTTCCATGTAGGCCTCAATGTTGGCTTTCAATTGGTCCGGTGCAAAAGACGCTTTGCCAACAACTTGGTGCAGGTTCGCAGTGTCATCCATTCGAAAGGTGATTTTCCCGCTCCGCAGCGCGGTCACGATCTTAGCTGGATCCGGATTGACGGTTTCATTCTTCGGGTTTGGCATTAAGCCTTTGGTGCCAAGGGTTTTGGCAATCGGCGCTAAGGCTTTCATCATGTCCGGCGACGCGACTGCGACATCAAAATCGGTTTTCTGGGTTTTCTTGATCTCAGCCACCAAGTCATCATCACCGACGATGTCGGCCCCGGCTTCTTTCGCGGCTTTGGCGGCCGCGCCCTTGGCAAACACAGCAATGGTGAGTTTTTTCCCAGTGCCATGGGGCAATTGAGCGGTGCCGCGGACCAATTGGTCAGCTTGTTTTGGATCCACGCCTAAATGCACGTGGACTTCCACACTGCCGTCGAACTTGGTGGTCGAGGCTTGCTTGATCAGGTTGACAGCCTCGTCGATGGGATAGGCCTTGGTGCGGTCAACCAGTTGTTGAGCGGCGCGATAACGTTTACTACGCATACAGAGTCTCCTTCGTGGTCATGTCCGCGACCTGCTGCGCGGTGCCACAAAGTTAAGAAATAGAAGCAGGTGAATTTGGTTTTGGTTCGGACGATTCTTTACGAATGGAGGTGAAATGATACAGGAAGAGCGGCAAACCGACGAGCACGAACGGAATCGTCGTTGCCAATTCAGCCGAATATTGACCTGTGTTTGTGGTTTGCGCGTCTTGGTATTTTGCATTATCGGCTACCCATTGATTGGCAAGCGAAACTTCCTCAGCCGAAAAACCACACTTGTCTTTGCAAGCTAACAAACTTTTCACACCGTAATCGGAGCTGGTAGGTCCATCAATCGCCGGTTGAACGATAGGGACTGAAGTATCTGAACCGGTTTTTAACCAAACTTGTAAACCATCGTTAATAATCACCCCGCTCGCCACCACCGCCATGACCAGCCCAGCGAAGGCGACGCCATAAAAGTACAAGGAATTGAGCGGGCTCGGCTTGTTGCCGTCAGCGCGTCGGCCCTTCCGCATCAGGCGCGAGAACACGAGGTAGAGCGGTAAGCCAATGATGAAGAACCCGAGCGATGTCGCCAAGCTACGCCGCGTGGCTAAGGACAGACCCTGTTGTTTTTGCCATTGTTTGTAGTTCGTCACCCATAACCCAACTTGGGTTTTATCATAGGCGGTAAACTGGCAATCCTTTGAACACTGATAAACGCTCGGTAGGGTCGTGGTGGGTCCAGGCGCCGCCACGCTGGTTCCCTCTTTCAACGGGAGGGCGATAGCGCCTTGGCTTGGTAAGTAGAGTTGCGGTGGGCCGGAGTAGCGTTGCTGATAGAGGTCAGCCGATTTGAAAATATATTGACGAAAACCAGTATTCAACAGGGCCACCGTTGCTCCGACAGTCATGGTCAACATCACCAACGATACAATCGTATAGAACGCTAACCGAAACCCACCACGGTGTTCGCTGCGATTCTCTTGAACCACGGCCACGATGAACAGCACCAGTGATCCGGCCGAGCCGATAAAGAGGAAGGGAAGGATCACGCCTTGCCAGTTGTTCATGCGACCATTATTCCACCGTCAAACCCATTTGTCGAGCTGTGCCTTCGATAATCCGCATCGCGCCTTCAATATCCTTGGCGTTCAAGTCCGGCATTTTCTGTTCGGCGATGGCTTTGACTTGCGCTTTCGTGACTTTGCCAATCTTGTTGCGCAACGGATCGCCGCTCCCCTTTTCAAGTTTGGCGGCTTTTAGCAATAACACTGAGGCAGGCGGCGTTTTGAGGATAAACGAATAGGTTCGGTCTTCGTAAATCGTCAGTTCCACCGGCGTCGTTTCGCCATTGCGGTCTTTCGAAGCATCGTTGAATTTCTTAACGAACTCAGCGATGTTGACGCCGTGCGGTCCTAAAGCAGTACCGACTGGCGGCGCCGGAGTAGCTTTCCCACCCGGGATTTGTAACTTCAGAACAACTTTAATCTTCTTGGCCATACAATTACAACTTCTTAATCTGCAAGAAATCTAATTCCACTGGAGTTTCGCGACCGAACATCGAGACTAACACTTTCACCTTACCGCGACCCTCGTCCACTTCCGCGACTTTACCTTCAAATTCTTTGAACGGACCATCGGTGATGCGTACGGCCGTCCCGGACTCGACATCGATCTTATACTTTGGTTCTTCGACGCCCATGCGTTGCAATAAGGCTTTAACTTCTTCTTCTGAAATCGGCGTCGGGGTCGTGCCGGAGCCGACGAAGCCGGTGACGTTCGGCGTGTTACGCACGACGTACCACGAATCATCGGTCACGATCATTTCGACTAAGACGTAGCCCGGGAAAATTTTCTCGGTTACGATCTTGCGTTTACCATTCTTGATGCGGATCCGATTTTCGGTCGGCACCAAGACCGTGAAAATCTTATCTTCCATGTCCATGGACTCGATACGCTGTCGTAAATTGCGAGCCACGTTATCTTCATAGCCGGAATACGTGTGGAGGACGTACCAGCGCTTACCTTGTTGGAGGACTTGTTTGGCCATAGCTAAATAAACTTTCCTAACAAATACCCGAAACCAATATCGAGGAGGCCCAGGAACAGCGCTAGAAATAGGCTAATCCCGATCACTAAGAGCGTGTTACTGCGAGTTTCCGGCCAAGTCGGCCAAGCGACTTTCTTGAGTTCGTCGCGGGATTGGCGGAAATAGCCCAGAATTGAGTTAGCCACGAAGTGTAATCAGTTCTAAAAAGCCCGGTTCGGGCGGTGATGGGGATACTATACGGTAACATCTGCCACTCGTCAAGAGCGCTTGAAATCATAGCTTAGGTATGTTAATACGTGGCTACCGCTCCGTATGGACGGGAAACCCTGGCACTGGACCAGGTTGGTACCTTAGCCTCACGGGGGTTCGATATGAAACCCGAAACGTGGACGTGGTCAAACAGCGACCGGGCACTCGAAGGTAAATGGTTGGAAATCAGACCCGGCCGCGGGCCAAGCCGGCTTGATCTGGCCCAACCCATTCTTTATCCCAGAAATGGGGTCGACCGCCTAACCAGGGACGAAGTCTCGTTCCACATCGATTACAACGGTCTTGATCTATGTGTGATCATGCACTCGCCTCGGCTTGATCACGGGAAACCCGACGCGATGAAGGTGGAAGGCAGGGGGCGTGTACTTCTCTTTCGATCCGATTCGACTTTGAACGGGAACTGTTCCTTGGTTCGGGTTCGCTCCTACAATCCCTATGAACGAACCGGAGAAATACAGTTCTACCTTCAACCAGAGTTCAGCTCACCAAGGACTTGGGAGATTCTTTCGCTGGACGGCGGCGTACTGAACAAAGGCAAGGGTACAACAGTCCTACTGTTTGACTCGAGGGAGCAGTCGCTCACGGGTGGCCGGTTGTACCTGTTCACACCGACCGGACGTAAGGGAGTGAAGACTCTCGGAGATGGCGTCCTGAGGGAGATGGATCATTGCGCTAATGTGACCGTCCAAGTGATCAAGGGCGGTGGGATCTCTCGCCTCGGAACGCTGCGTGAGATACGGTAAGTAGTGGTCGGCTGGCTCGCCAGCCGATTTTTCTTAGAGCACCGTCGGCTCATCCTTGGCGGGCATCACGCCCTCCTCAATCGCCAATTCTTCACCCGCGGCTTCACCCGGACGTTCAGCATGAGTTTTGCGGAGTGGAATTTCTTTGAGCCAGAGGGAGATGAAAAATCCAACCGCCACGACGATGCCTGAGATCAGGAATAGCTCGGTGACCGAGGTCGAGAAGGCCGATTGAGCCTTCGACACGAATCCATGAAAAGCACTCAGGGCTTGGTCATGCGCCGGTCCAGAAATCGTTGCTAACTTGGCTTCGATGTGTTGCCGACCGCTACCGGTCAAGACGCCTTGCAGCTGGTTGGCGTCGACCTTGGCTAGGTTAGCTCCCGGAGCAAACTTTTTGGACAAGGCCACAAATGGATCGCGTTCCAAGTTACCGAGTTGACTGGCCAGTTTCGAGTTGAGAATTCCACCCAGGACCGCGGTGCCCACGGTCGCGCCAATACTGCGAAACAACTGGGTTGAAGCGGTGGCAATCCCGAGCTTGGCATGTTCAAACGCATTCTGGACGGCCAAGGTGAAGATCGGCAAACTCATCCCAATCCCCAGCCCGGTCAAAACCATGCGCCAGATTAATCCAAAGTGGGAAGTGGTTGGCGTCATGCGCGACATCAGGATCAACGCCACCGCGGCGACACCCAAGCCGACCACCACTAACCACTTGTAGCGCCCAGTTCGGGCAGTAATTTGACCTGCAGCCACGCTGGCAAAGACTAAACCAAGCATCATCGGGGTTAAGAGCGTCCCTGAGTTCGTCGCCGACACGCCCAAAACCAGTTGAGCAAAAACCGGAATGTACAATATCGATCCGAACATCCCAACACCGACAATAAACAAACACATCATCGAAACAGTGAAGATCCGATTCTGGAAGAGTGTCAGCGGTAAGATCGGCTCGGCCGCTCGCCGCTCCACCAGAGTGAAGCTGGTTAAGGCAACCGCCGCGGCCGCCAATAATGTCAGAATCGTGCTTGAGCCCCAGGCATACTGCGAACCGCCCCAAATAAACGCGAGCAGCAAGCTTGAGAGTCCAGCCGTCAGTAAAATCGATCCCAGGTAATCAATTTTCTTGTTCTTAATATCTGGAATGATTCTGGGCATCCAGGCCGCAATCGCGATCAAGGCTAAGATCCCAATCGGAATGTTGATGTAGAATGTCCAGCGCCAGGAAGCGTGATCCGTCAGCCAGCCGCCAAGCGTTGGGCCGATGACCGAGGCAATGCCAAAAGCGGCGCCGAGCAACCCTTGCCAGCGTCCCCGTTCAGCCGGCGGGAACAAATCACCGATCACCGCAAAGGCGTTGGCAAATATCGCGCCGCCGCCGAGCCCTTGAATCGCCCGGTAGATGATGAGTTGGAGCATGCTGTGGGCCGAGCCGCTCAGGATCGAACCAACGATGAAGACTGCAATCGCTGACAAAATAAACTGCTTGCGACCGTAGAGGTCAGATAGTTTTCCGTACAGCGGCACAATCACCGTCGACGCGAGCAAATAGGCCGCGATGACCCAGCTCAAATGTTCTAACCCTTGGAAGTCTTGGACGATCCGAGGGAGAGCCGTGGCGACAATGGTTTGGTCCAAGGCCGCCAAGAGCAACGCTAACATCACCCCGATCATGACCAGGATCTTCTGGCGACGCGAGATATTGGCTAGCATACTACTGTCGCTTTTCTTCGAAGCCGAATGTTAAGTTCGCGGTGAAAATCAACACCACGGCCCAAGCCAACATCCAGTACAAGTCACGGCTAATATTGGAGATGGTCGCTCCGTTGGCGACGACTTCACGCATGCTGTGCGCAAAATGCTGGAGCGGTAGATAACTCACGATTTTCTGCAGCCAATCGGGCATGGCATTCGTCGGGAAGAACACACCGGACAGGAACAACATCGGGAAGACAATCAGGTTAGCAATGGCTGGGACCGCATCCACCGTCTTGGCCATGCCGGAAATGGTGAAACCAAGACCAAGAAACATCACCCCGCCCAGCAAGGAAATCAGGAAAATCAACCACCAGGCGCCGTAGACGTGCGAGTGGAACACCAAGATCCCGACTCCAAGGAGCGAAATTGTTTGGAACAACGCCATAATCAAGCGCGTGATGACGTTGGCCGTCACGAACTGGTAGGGCTTCATCGGCGTGGCGATTAAGCGCTTCAAAATTCCGCGTTCTTTGTAGTCGGTGAACACGAATCCGACCGAGAACACGGCCATTTGCATGATCGACATAGCCACGATACCGGGTAATAGGAAGTCAATGTATTTGGCGCGCTTGGCACTGACATCCTGAACGTCGAGCTTGAAAAGATTCGGTGCCTTGGCAACCTGCAGCGTGGTCTTGTCGAGAATCTGCGTCATGATTGAAATGGCCGTGCCGGCCAGTTGTTCCTGGCTGACGTTTTTCAGTACCGTGATGGTCTGCGGGGTAACTGTTTTCGCGCCTGACACCGGGAACAAATGATCTGGGACGAGCAATACAACGACGCGATCACCTTTGTTCAACGCCACTTTCTCATCGTTCACGTTTCCACGCGTCGTCTTGAAGGCATCAAATTTTCCCAACGTTTGAATGAAGGCTTCGGTTGGTTGATCGGGGTGATTCGCGACAATGCCAACATTAATTTTCGGTACTTTATCGAATCCGATCAAGCCGAAGATGCCGATAAAGATGAACGGCATGATCAAGGTGAAAAACAACGCTTGCCGGTTTCGGAAGAACATCTTGAGCGTTGACTGGGTTAAGGTGGCAGTGGTGTTTACAGACATATCATTCACGTAAGCTACGGCCTGTCAGTTTCAAAAACACGTCTTCCAGTGTCGCTTGGTGCATTTGAACGTTGGTCAAATGCCAGTTGCGATCTTTGGCCAGCGTAAAGAGTGCGGGTAGGGTTTTTTCTGGCGCGGTGGTGACGATCCGAGCTGCATGGTCCTCGCCCTTGACGTCAGTCACGGCTGGCAAAGTTTTCAGGGCAGCAGCATCGGCTGGTTGATCTAGGTGGACTTCGACCGTCGTAGCGACGTCAGCCAGCTTCAACAATTCGGCCGGCGTGCCAAAGGCAATAATCTTGGCATGATCCATGATCGCGATCCGGTCGCAGAGGACTTCCGCTTCTTCCATGTAATGGGTCGTCAGAATAATGGTCACGCCACGGGCTTTGATGGTATTAATGAGATCCCACAAATTCCGACGGGCTTGTGGATCCAAACCAGTTGTCGGTTCGTCGAGAAACACCGCTTTCGGTTTGTTCACGAGCGCCACGGCAATCGACAGGCGTTGTTTCTGACCGCCGGACAGCTCTTTGACTTTACTCTTCCATTTATCTTCAAGTTGAACTTCACGCAGCAGCTCCATTGCGTCAACCTCCTGGCCGTATAATGCGCCAAAGGTAATCAACAACTCTTTCAAATTCAGTCCATCAAAAAACGCCGAGGATTGTAATTGCACCCCGATGATTGATTTGACCTCGCGTGGGTGCTCGGCCACGTTTTTACCATCGAGCGTGACCGTCCCGCTGGTAATCCCCTTCAACCCTTCCACCATTTCTAAGGTGGTCGTTTTGCCCGCACCGTTCGGGCCGAGAATCCCAAAGGTTTCACCGGGGCGAACCCCAAACGAAATTCCGTCCACGGCGGTAAAGTCGCCGTAAGTTTTCTTGAGATTTGTGGCAGTGATGAAATCAGCCATGGCTATGATTTCTTCAGAATCTGGCGCAAGCCTTCCAATTTCTTGCTCAAATGGTCAGCAAATTGTTCCAGCTGCTCGGTTTTCGTAAAAGCCAGTAAGTTATGCCCCATGCCGAAGACCAGCAACTTATCGCCGGATTTCAAATTCAACGCTTTACGGGCTTCAGCCGGCACGACGACTTGGCCCTTTTCACCAATGGTGGTCGTTCCGTAGAAATGTTTGTGGCTGTGGGGGTGTGACATGTGTGTGGATAACTTCCTACAAGTAGGAAATGTAGGAAACCAGTATATCGGGACGGAACTAGGCCGTCAAGACTTACTGGAGGTATTGCTGGATGTTGAGCGATTTGATGTAGGTCGGGATGACAAACGCCAGTCCTATCAGCGGCAGAATAAACAAAATCAAACCGGCGATCATCGTCCAGAGCGTAATCTTGCGCATCTGCTCAACCGAGCGGTAAATTCGATCGAGCTTCGCGTCGAGTGCATTCAAGCGTTGTTCAATGTCGTCTGGCATGAATTCAGTCTACGCCAATATCCCCCACCTGACTATCTTGGCAGGTACACTCAGAACCGCCAGGCCACTCCGTGGTGGTTGGCGCAGCCAGCGGTAATCGCCGACGAGTAGACGTAATGACCGTCAGCACACACCGCGGTCGCTCCGGAGGGTTTCACGCCGCGGCGCGAGGTTCCAACTGACATAATGTTGTACACCGGTTTGTAGCTCAACACGCCCTTGGGTGTCCCCCGACTCAAATACACATATTTGTAGCGGTACACGTAATGACAGCGGTGTGTCACCGAGCTACACACTCGCACCCGGTACTTGACCCGGTAGGTCGTTGCGTTCGCCGCCTGGGGCAGACTGATGCTCACCAGTGCCAGCAATCCTCCCCAGATGGCGATGTGTCGCACAATAAAGCGTGACATAGGCAGGAGGTGCAGTATACCGACCTCATCCAAACTCGCAACCCCCGGGCTTTCCCCAGGGCTGTTTATGGCCTAAAATCAAGTGCGAACTACAAAATCCGGGCAAGAGCATCTTTATCAACCCACACATATGGCTCGTGCCCAAACCTTTCATTGAGGTCAGTTTTTTGGTAGTTGTGAATCATGTAATCAATGACTCTGCTAGCATCAAGAGAATCGTCGATGTACCACCGGAAAAATCCACGTTGCCATACATTCCCAGCCGGAAGCGTGCGAGAGAATGTTCCTTTGATTGATCGCATCAACTCCCACACCGCGGGTGGACTAGAAAGTCCACCCTCTCCCATAAAAATATTCCTCTCCTTGTTAGAGCGCGGACTTTCTAGTCCGCGCTCAGATACAGATGTTGTTACCAGAAGATGAACATGATCTGGCAATATGGCAAAGACCAACGGCGTAAACCCTTTTTGTAGAGATGCCATTCGAATCATAATGTTCAATCGCTCCGCTAACTTCGGATTGCCAAAAATCGGCCGACGGTTTTTCGTGACGGTAGTGATGAAATACAAATATGGAAAATCGGGGTCGGGCTGGATCATGGATGAATGGCCGGCCAAACCACCTAACGCGGACAGTATATCGGATATTTCTTGGTTGTCAATCCTGTGCCGAGGGCAGACTGGAAAGTCTGCCCTCTACCTCGTGGTGTTCCCTCTTCGATAGAGACCGGACTTTCTAGTCCGGTCTCGGCCGCTAGGCCTGTGGAGCGGTCGGGCTAGATATCCAGATTCTTAACATTTTTCGCTTGAGTATGAATAAACCGTTTGCGGGGTGCAACTTCCGAACCCATCAAGATATCGAAAATTTCATCGGCTTTTTCGGCGTCGTCAATCGTGACCTGTTTCATCACCCGCTTGACCGGGTCCATGGTCGTTTCCCAGAGTTGATCCGGATTCATTTCGCCCAAACCTTTGTAGCGCTGAATGGAAACACCGGGGATTCCGGATTGAACGGTTTCAACTCCGGCGTCATCAACCGGTTGTTCTAAACCTTCAACGCTGCCATCAAGCTTCACAGTTACTTCTTTTGCACCGGCTTTCACTTTTGATTTCTTGGTCGTAGCTTTTTCAGTTTTGGCAGATTCAAAGTGCTTTTTCACTTTTTCCAATTCAGTGTCATTGTAGACGTACCGCACATCTTTTGATTTCTGAACGCGGTACAGCGGCGGTTGGGCGATGTAGAGATGGCCGCTGGTGATCAATTGCGGGAAGTAACGGTAGAACAACGTCAGTAACAGAGTTCGAATGTGTGCGCCATCAACGTCGGCATCAGTCATCAGGATGATGCGGTGGTACCGTAGGCCAGCCAAGTCAAATTGCTCTCCGACTCCAGTGCCTAAAGCAATAATCAGCGACTTAATTTCATTGTTGGCCAACATTTTATCGAGCCGCGCCCGCTCGACGTTCAGAATTTTTCCCCGTAGCGGGAGAATCGCCTGAAACTCGCGGTTGCGACCTTGCTTCGCGCTGCCGCCGGCGGAATCACCCTCAACCAAGTACAATTCTGATTGCTGCGGATCGCGCGATGAACAGTCGGCGAGTTTTCCTGGCAACGCAAACCCTTCTAGTGCGCCTTTCCGAAGCACTGAATCACGAGCAGCGCGGGCGGCCACGCGGGCGCGGGCAGCCAGAATTGCTTTCCCGACAATGCCTTCAGCATCGCGGGGGTTCTCTTCCAAGAACGTCGCGAATGCGTCACCAACCACTGATTCCACGGCTGGCTTAACGTCAGCATTACCTAGCTTGGCCTTGGTCTGGCCTTCGAACTGTGGTTCGGGAATGCGGATGCTCACAATACCGGTTAGACCTTCGCGAATGTCTTCACCAGTCAGGTTTTCATCTTTTTCTTTTAAGTACCCTTGCTTGCGGCCGTAACTGTTGATCGAACGAGTTAGTGCGGTCCGGAAGCCGACCATGTGCATCCCACCTTCAGTCGTAAAAATGTTGTTGGCAAAAGAGAAGACGGTTTCTTTGTAATCATCGGTATACTGCAAGGCTGCCTCGACCGTGATTTTTCCAACTTCTTTTTCCACATAGAACACGTGTTCGTGTTTCGGTTCTTTGGTGTGATTGAGGTGCCGGACATACGACGCCACACCGCCTTCAAAGTAAAACGCGTACACATTGTGCGGTTTTGTTCGTTCATCGCGCACCACAATCGTCACGCCTTTCGTTAGGTACGCTTGCTGGCGTAAGTGATCGAGAATGTAGTCGCGGTTGAAATCGAGGGTTGAGAAAATTTCGGCGTCCGGTTCAAAAGTGATGGTCGTGCCGGTCCCGCGCGCCGCGCTGACCGCTTTGACATTGCCTTGGGCTTTGCCGCGTTTGAATTCTTGTTCCCAAAGTTTGCCGTCCCGCTTGACTTCGGCTTTCAAATACGTCGAGAGCGCGTTAACGACCGAGACACCGACGCCATGCAAGCCACCGGAGACTTTGTATCCGCCATCACCGAATTTACCGCCGGCGTGCAGAACGGTCAGCACGGTTTCCAGTGTGGACTTCTTGGTTTGGCGATGCTTTTCAACGGGAATACCCCGGCCGTTGTCTTCGACGCTGACCCGATGATTCGGTTGCAAGGTGATGACAACGCGGTCGCAATGCCCGGCCATGGCTTCGTCGATCGAGTTGTCGACAACTTCCCAAATCAAATGGTGTAAGCCTTCGGTGGCCGTGTTGCCGATGTACATGCCCGGCCGCTTGCGGACGGGATCCAAGCCTTCCAGAACGGTAATCTGGGCGGCGGTATATTCGCCGGATTTGCCGGCTTTTTTGGGTTCTTTAGCCATGAAAAACGCTGTGGAGAATAATGGTTCCTTTAGGCTAAGTGTAGCAGAAAAGGCCGACCTCGTCTAACAGATTCTGACTTGACAAAATGTCATGTTTTTGCTACTTTGCGACCGCTCGAATCGAAGAAAGCCCTCGACGAGCTCACCCCTAACACGAAGGGAGCGTCCGATGACTCGGACACCGCAACGCAAGCAGCGTGGCGCTCCCAAGGATGGAAAGCGCAACGTCGCCGCGAAGGTTCGCAGCGAGATGGAACGTCTCCATCCGGATAGTCCAACCGGTTCAGGTCTCGCCGACCCGGCTCTCGCTAGGCTGCGACGGGTGCGGATTCGGGAGACGTTGAAACATTGGAACCGGCGGTCCCAGTGTGGACCGACCGAATGAACCGGTCGTCCGTCAGTCGGTAGACATGCCTGGTTCGTTCATCTTTGGCCTCCTCACGCGACGCGTCGAGGAGGTCTTTTCTTTGTTCCAGGAGTCTTTCAAAGTGTCCAATCACGGCCACATACGACGCCAGAGCGGTTGACTGAGCGCTTTGCCGAGTCAGGACTTCTTGTTGATACCGTAACTGAGCCAAAAGTTCTTCGACCAACACATATTGAAAGATTGGACCGTCGTGCCGTTCGGCTTGAGCCAGGGCGTAGAATTTTTTCATTTCTTGACGAACTGGGGTGGTGGTCGAGATGTCCTCGAAATTATGAGCGCGCATCAATCGCGTCGCTCGCAATCGGTCAATGGTCAACACGACGGGAATAAATTCCGTCCCAGACTGGAGTTTGCGGGTGCCGTAGCCTAATCGTCGAACCGGTTCATCAAAATTACGACGCAGTTTTTTGGCTTGCTCTTCTTCACGATTCGTGATGGTAAAGTCAATGCCAATTGTCACTCTTTCGGCTTGGCCCGAGGCAGTTGGTACAGAAAACTGCGCAATCATATCAACGCCCTGAGCATAGTCATCGTACTTGGTGACCGGTTCGATCGTGATATCTTCTGAACCAAACGTGTTCATCCGTTGGAGGGCGGTGGCAAAACTCACCTCTAAGTGATCGGTCAAATTTCTGAACTCGCGAGCTGACGGCGACATGGCGGCGATTCTGGCGTCGATCTTGTTCACTAGGGCCTGATCCGGTGGAGCATAGTCAACTGGAACTCCGTCTGGACCAACGGGAGTACGTCCGCGCGTCCAGGTCGCATATCTCTGTTCACCCACCACATCAGACTCTGCCAGCGCTTGCGTAATTTCACGAAGTTCAACTGACCCACCAGCCAACCCTAATTCAGCTTGATCATCTTCGTCCATTAAGGCATGCGCCGAGGAGAAGCGACGTTCGACATCCGCCTGCTGAGCAGCATCAATGCGGGCCCGAGAACGACCGGTCTGGGCTTGAGACTTGAGATATTTAACTAGCACCTCGCGATAACCTTCAGGCTTTTTCAGCTTTCGTTTGACCAAGGTTGGGAGGGTCTCCTGAAATTCAGCAAAACTCTTGACCTTGATACCCTCGCGATTTAGGGCTGCGGTGAGTTGATGCTCAAAGATTTCCAAGTCATCAATAGCCATCTCATCGAAGTCTTTGGATGGACGACGTAAAAGTTCCCCTAAATTAGGTTGAGCCTCCTCACTAGCCATCTCACCTGAAGGCATGTCCAGAAGTTCTGGGTTCATAACCACCTAACGAATTTCCGCTCCCTGGTTCATGAGCGCATCCTTGATCTTTTGTTCGAGTTTGTCAACCTCAGCCTTGATCAGGGTGCGATCGGGGGCCTGATACACAAAGTTTACTCGGTAACTCGTGCGGCCGTCTTTCGTGAAGCGGTCAACAATCTCAAATGTGTCTAATGCTCCAATACCCAACTGCTTAATCGTGGTTGTAATGTGACCTTCATCATGGGCCCACCAAAAAGCAATGTCGCGTTTCACCGTTGGGTACTTTGATTGCTCACGATAACGAACACCAGCCGATACAAATTTTTTCGGATCCCATTCCGACATCTCGGCTTGAGCATCAGCCATCAAGGCCGCAATGTCGAACTCACATACCTCAATAGTTCGGCCGCGAGTTTTTTCTGCAAAATTTGCTTCGAATGGTTTGATAGTAAATTTCAATCGACTCTGGAACTCCTCGATTAGATTCGGTAATTGAGGTTCCGAGTGTTTATGCGTTAGACCGATCGCAAGTTTCCATGGCTGTTGCTGGTTAACCGCGCCGGGTAACGTCGGATCGAACACGCGGCCGATTTCAAAAATTTTTGCGTCCTGGCCGGCATCGGCTTGTCGCGCCAGGACAGCAGCGATCTGCACGTAGACACCTTTGCGTAATTCGTGTTGCGTTTCGTCCAACGGATTCGCCACGTGAAAGTGCTGACCCTCTTCTTGATGTTCTGCCAGAAATGCATGCGAAATAATTTCCGTGAACCCCATCTCAACCAGAAGATTGCGAAGCTCAAGTTGAAAACGGATTTCTTTGGGAACTTCTGTGTGTGATTCAATCGCGGGCATAGACTTCGGAAGATCTTCATATCCAATCATCCGGCCAACTTCGTCCACAATATCTTCGGGTAATGACACATCCAACCGCCATTCTGGGACTTTCACATTCCATGTCTTGGTACCGGTCATGGCAAAACCTAAGTTCGATAAAATCTTTTTGGCTTTAGCAGCTGGAACAGTTGTCCCAAGACGTTCGGAAATGTACTGGGGATCAATCACAACGGTTTTGGATTCATGTTTTGTCGATCCAGCTACAGCCGCTCCTTCCTCAAGGGTCCCGCCGCAAATTTCTGCAATTATGGCCGCGGCAGCCGCACTTGCCTGTAATGGTAAACTCGGCCACAAACCTTTTTCAAAACGTTTTGAGGCCTCAGACACCAATCCAAGTTGACGCGACGTTCGGCGAATAGAAACAGGGTTGAAGATCGCAGCTTCAAGGTAAATGTCGGTCGTGGTATCGGAAACTTCGGTGTTTTCGCCGCCCATCACCCCGGCAATCCCGACTGGCCCCTTCCCGTCGGCAATGACAATCATTTCAGCACTGAGTTTCCTGGTTTGACCATCGAGCGTTTTCAGCGTTTCACCAGTTTTCGCCGCCCGGGCAACTAAGCTGTGGCCGGAAATTTTCCTTGCATCGTAGGCATGCAGCGGCTGGCCGTATTCCAACATCACATAATTGGCAACATCAACCACGATGTTGATCGACCGCATTCCGGCTGCTTGCAAGCGTTGGACCATCCATAGCGGCGTGGGTTTCATGGTCACTCCACGAATTGTTCGCACGACAAAGAGTGAACAGAGTTTCTGATCATCAGTTCGAACACTGACCGATGTCAGATCTTCTTTTGGCTGCCCCCTCCTCTCCGAGGAGGGGTGTAGGGGTGGTGGAAGTTTTGGTTGCTGACTGAGGATTGCTCCAATCTCCCAGGCCAATCCCCTCACCCCCATCAAATCCGCCCGGTTGGCTGGAGTCGTCATATCGAAAACACTGTCATCAAAACCCGTGGCCTGTGCAAACGGCGTGCCAACCTTCAACTTGGGATCGAGCACCATAACCCCGCTGTGATCCATGCCCAACCCAAGTTCATCCGCCGCGCAAATCATCCCGTTCGATTCCACACCGCGAATGGCGCGCTTCTCAATCGTCAATCCATTAGGCAATTTCGTGCCAATCAGTGCCACCGCCACTTTCTGCCCGACTTCAATATTCGGCGCGCCGCACACAATTTCCAGTGGTTTGCCTTTAGGTGAAACCATGACATCGGCTAGCCGAAGTTTATCCGCATTGGGATGAGGTTTGATCGAAATAATTTCACCAACTACAACGTTGTCGAATTGAGCATCATACTCAATCACATCTTCAACATCGAGTCCGTGCATCAACAAGTGTTCCACTAGTTTCGGGACCGGTGGTAATTTGGGCAAGTAAGTTTTTAGCCAGGCGTAGGAAAGCTTCATACTGCCTCACCCTCCGGTTCTGGACCGCGGTGTGGTTTCAAACTTGTCATCACGAGATCGAGGAGTTCGTTACCAGCGTCCACATCGGCCTGGGTCATGTCTTGCTTACGACTATGTTCTTCGCTGGTGGTGTGAAACAGCCGGTTTGAACGGGTCTGCAAGGCAGCCTGCTGTTGAGGATCTTCAACAAAACGTTCTCGAACTTGGTCCGCCAGATTCACCACATCCGTAAACCAGACCGTCCGACGTTTATTCAACAATTTTTCGTCTAGGGTTTTACGTTCCTCTTCGGGCAAGTCATCGTACGAACCACCGGACGGTAGATGGGAGTCCGGTTGATCCGTCCAGTAGTCTTTTAGGACTTGCGCCAGATCGTACAATTGATCAGCCGAAGCTTTTTCGCCAGCGGTCTCAATCGATTGCGCGACTTCTTCGTACCGATTCATACTAAAACTGTTTCAAGAAATCGAGCTTGCCGCTGTAAAACAGTCTGACGTCGGGCACGCCGTACTCAAGTAACGCTAATCGATCAAGACCCATCCCAAAGGCAAAACCTTGCCAGTCCTTTGGATCAAGTCCCATGTTGGTGATCACGGTCGGATGGACGAGGCCAGCCCCGAGAATTTCGAGCCACTGCTTTTTGCCATTGCGTTCCCATTCCACATCCAGCTCAATCCCTGGTTCCACGAATGGAAAAAAGCTTGGTCGGACCCGTGATTTTTTTTCGGGATAGAGTTTGTGAATGAATGCATTCAACGTCGTCACTAAATTCGCCATGGAGACGTTCTGATCAACTAAAACTCCGTCACATTGATGGAACATCGACTCATGCGTGGCGTCGGTCGCTTCATGCCGATAGACTTTACCAATTTCAACCACCTTGAATGGCGGTTTCGCGCCGTGGGTTTTCGGCCAGCGGAGTTGGACGTTTGAGGAATGCGTTCGCAAGACCAAGTCTGGACGATCTTTGATAAAAAAGGTGTCCTGAACATCGCGGGCTGGATGATCTTTAGGAACATTCAAGCCATCGAAGTTGAACCACTGCGTTTCAAGTTCAGGATTTTGGGCGATGTCATAGCCAAAACTCCGCCAGATCTCGAGCACCCGGCGGCTGAATTGGGTCAAGGGGTGAAGGTGGCCGCGGTCCATAGTTTACGAAAGCGCGTGATCGGTTCGTTTGGGTTGGTTCGATTGTCCGGCCAAGAAAAACACTTCGATCACGATCACCAGCAGGCTTAAACTAATTCCTGACCAAATATTCAACCAGCGCGCTCCCTGCAACATCAACCCGATGATGGCACCGCTGCTGATCAAAGTGGCTTGCCGCAAAGCTGTGCCAACTTGTCGGAACAAGACCTGTTCTTTTTCCAGCCACATGCGCAAGAAAAACCCAATCAGTGTGATGGTACCCAGCAAACTCAGCCACAAGCTCAAGTAAAACAAAGCCAGTGCCCCAGCCCCTCCTGTTTGGGGGTCAAGCGTCATCAGCACTATGGTCCACGTTCCCCACGACAACAAAGTCCCAACAGACAGGAAGATAATAAACCTTATCAGCGACATAGCTGGGCATGAGTATACTGATTTCTTGGCGATTTGACAACTTTTCATCTCAGGAGTAGACCGGGAGAAGAGTCCTTTCATAACCGATTCGAATCATCAGAGAGGGGGTGTTGCGGATGACGCAGATTGGTGGTATCACCGAGTTCAGACAAGTCATCGTCAAGCCGGAAGTACTGGTCGTTCCAAGCAAGATCGGTGGTCGGCTACCAAGTGACGGGATCAGTTGGCGCGTTCCGGTCAGTCCAAACGCGCCGGGCGCCATCCTCCCCCTGCTCGACGACTACTTGCTGGGGAAACACGAGTTGCTGGAAATGTTTGTCGCGCGTGTAGCGCACGTTGCTTCGGAAGCCTTGATCAATGCCGGTCGGTACGGTCTACCGGGCAGCGAGATGCAGGTCGGATGTAAAGTTGTCGGATTTGGTGACACCCGGCGCTGCACTGTCCAGGTGTTCCACTATGTCGCCCCGACGGTTGAGGTCTTTCCGCAGGGAACTGACATCCCCGCCCCCGATCAACAAGAGGCTTTAGAGAGAGGGGGTCGAGGCCTACCGATCATGAAGCAACGCGCCGACAGCTTCGCACTCGAAGACTTGCCTGGCAACGCCAAGGAAGTTACGCTGTCGTTCGACCTGAACAGTCCTATCCGCTAGGACGAGGGGTTGGCGGACATATAGCGAGAGAAGACACTCGTAAGTCATCCACAGCACTACGCCTAGCAGTAGCTCGCCAGGCGGTTTTCTTGACAGTCCCGCTCTACGCCTGGTACTGTGCTCGAGGTTTGGTGGGCATGTAGCTCAATATAATGACACACGGGGATTCACACAGAGCGCTCCGTCGCGAGGACGGGGAGGTTGCTGGACAGCGCGCCAGCCATGCCCGCCGTAATGTACCGTGGTGGTGATGTGACTGAGTCTGGCGAAAGAAACCGGCCTGTGGATGCGTATTCGTGTGGGCCGCTGTGGAGATCGTAACGATGGGAGGCGATCCATCGTGCTCCGCTACCGGAGGTTCGAATCCTCCCTCACCACTGCGTTCTTTTGACGGGATGGCCGAGACTCGAAGGCCGCGGCGTGAAAAACCGTGTTTCGTCGGTGAATCCGACTCCCGTCTCCAATGTTCTGTCTCAAATCAGATCGAGCCCCTCTAGCTCAGAGGTAGAGCGCCTGGGCGCGTCATCAACCAGGAGGTCTGCGGTTCGAATCCGCAGAGGGGCTCAAGATTTCTTTAGGGCTGGTCGCTCAACAGGCTAGAGCACCGGGCACTAACCCCCGGAGGTAGGAGGTTCGAGTCCTCCCCAGCCCACAACTTCCCTGGGTCATCACGACCAGGGATTTTTCTATACCGCTCTAAATTCGCAAATCTCCCGGTAATCACAAAACTTACACACCATTTCACTCGGTGTAGCTCGGAAATCACCGGAGTGAATTTTTTTGATGGTTGAGCTGACCCACTCTTTTGCTGCGGCTGAATCTTTTTCCGTCGGAGTCATTGTCCGCGATTCATTTTCATCAATAAAGTAATACTCGAGCTCCTTCACTTCAGCGTTGAGAATATTTGGATCTTGCACGGCCAAGGCGTAAATCAGTAACTGATACTTATCATCTTTTTCGAACTTTTCCTTAACCTTCCCGGTTTTGTAATCCACGATTTTCACTTCGGGTTTTTCATTGGTTCCACCAATTTGATCAATTCGATCGACAGCTCCATTCACAACAAACTCATCAACTTTCAGATTGAACACTTGTTCTAGCCTGAGAACATTCGGCATAGCCTTGAGTATTTTCGCATACCACTCGGTCAATGCCTGTTTGCCCTTGTCATAATATTCATTCTTCAATTTCTTTTTCGGATACCATTCATCGATAAAGCACCGATCGTACATGGTCAGCAACTCTTCTTCGCTTACAGTTTGACCGTCTTTGGCCCGCTCTTTCCAGAGCGCGAAAAAGTTGAACAGTGTTTTGTGAACTGACGAACCATACGATAATGCATAGCTCCCCTTCTTCGGAACTTGAAGCACAAAAGCGTAGCGGTATTTCCAGGGACAATCGTTGTAGGTTGAGAGCTTAGTGAAACTGTATTGTTTTTCACGCGCGACGTACGCAACCACTTCTTTTTTCTGTTTGGGTGTGGGCTTGAATTCACGGGCCGGTAATGGCAATTTCTTCTCGGCCGCTACGGGTGGTTTCAGTAAACCCAGCTCATACATAAATGCTGACGGTTTTTTCCGACGCTGACCACCGTAATCTTCGGCTAAGGTAAAAAACACACCGTTCCGAGCCCGCGTGATCGCGACGTACATCAAGCGTCGTTCTTCTTGGACGTGCGCGTCACCCGTGGGTAAGATTTCACGTACTAAAGCATCCGGCACTGGAATCGGATCTTTACGATCCATGCCTGGAAAGCGCTGTTCGACAACATTACCGATAAACACGTATGGAAATTCGAGTCCTTTGGCCGAATGGATCGTCATAATTTTGATTGTGTCCGGCCCGGACGATTCCAGGTCATGCTCAAGTCCGCCGGCGTCACCTGACTCAGTGACATGGTCAATGTATTTCAGAAACGATTTGACCGTCGCTGGCCGTTCACCTTGTTGAAAAGTTTCAATAACTTTAAAGAGTTGTTTCAAGTAACTTGTCTGTTCATGCGTTTCCGCGGTTTCTTTTTTCGTAATCTCTTGCAAATATCCAGAATCATTCAGGAATTGGAGGAGTACTTCACCAACAGATTTTGTGTTGGCTAACTCAGTGTGAGCCTGAATTAGGCTTTTGATTTTTTTGACGCCGGCCCGAGTTGCATCGGAAATAGTGATGTCATCATGCAGCAATTGCTCATACAACGACCGATTTTTCTTTTTGGCTTGATAGGAAAGTTCGACGACATCACCGTGATCAATCCCGAACACTGGAATAGCCAGTACGCGATACAACGCCGCGCTTTCGTGATAATTATCAAGCAACCGTAAATACGCTAACAGGTCGATCACCAACGGTTTCGTGAATAATCCCCGCGCCGCTAAGAACACGTGCGGCATTCCCCGACGTTCGAATTCATTGATAAAAATTTGGGCGTGATCGTTGGCACGAACCAAAACACAAAATGAATCCCAACCCACGACGTTCCCCTCCTTGTCTAAGGAGGGGTGGCCGGAGGCCGGGGTGGTCAGGGCGCGCGATCGAAGTTCCTCAACCTTATCCGCCACCGCGCGTGCCTCCGCCTCTTGTGTATCAACATGAATCACGCCGATCTCCCCATTTCCCTCTCGCTGCGCCTTCAATTTCTTCACAATCGCCATGCCGCCGAACAGTTCTTTCTTCGCTTCCAATCGGTCCGGATTATTATGTTGGATAAAGGTATGGGCTAAATCGAGAATCGACTGCTTGGTTCGATAGTTTTTCGTGAGTACAATCACTTCGGCGTCGGCAAAGTCCTTTTTGAATTCAAGGATATTTGACACAGATGCTCCACGAAACTTATAGATCGATTGGTCATCATCACCGACCACGGTCAAATTGTTCCGTGGCTTGGCTAGACGTTTAATCAACTCGTACTGCGCCCAGTTCGTGTCTTGGAATTCGTCAACCAGAATGTATTGGAATTGCTGCTGGTATTTTTTGAGAATTGCCGGCCGTTCGCGCAACAAACGTAACGTGTACAAGATCAGGTCACCAAAGTCTAAGGCGTTGTTATCGAGCAATAATTGATTGTATGTATCATAGGCTTTTGCAAGTTCCATTATTCGGGCGGCCTCAGCTTTCTCTTCGTCAGTAGTTTTGTTTTTCGACAGAGTCTTTGCGTATTTCAAATATTCCGCCGGTGAAATGTCTTCATCTTTAAGTCGCGAAAAATGTTTGACCAGCGCGGTAATGAATTTCGTCGGATTCCCAAGCGGGCGATAATAGTCCAAATCAAAGTCATCAAGATGTTCCCGAATCAATAGCCACTGGTCGGTTTGGGACAACAACTTGAAGTCATTCGACAACCCAATATCGAGTGCGTGTTCTTTCAGTAACCGCTGTCCAAGGCTGTGAAATGTCATCACCCATAGATCAACATACCCAAACGGTAAAATCCGCTCGACCCGATCCTGCATTTCACCGGCAGCTTTATTGGTAAACGTCAACGCTAAAATATTATCCGACGGCACCTGTTCATTAATAATCAGGTGCGCGATCCGTTCGGTGATAACTGTAGTTTTTCCTGTCCCGGCTCCGGCCACAATCAACAAAGGCCCGCGGCCGTGTTTGATGGCTTTGGATTGGTCGGGATTAACTTTTTCAGGAATAACGCCGGGCATGGTGGTATTCTATCACGAAAAGAAAAAGCTCTACGCGGAAGACACGTAGAGCCAAGGAAACGTCATGTGCGCATGGACTCGATGTAGAGGAACCGAGTCTTGGGGGGCCATTGCTGACAGTGCGGCACTAGCATACAGCGTCGAAAATCCTTGTCCCCCAGTAGAACAAAAACGTGGGGAACGCCTCCCAGGGTCGCTATTGGATCGAGATGCGTAATGAGGCTATCCCGTTGGAGATCCGGATAATCCCCGGCCAGGGCCATGAGTGCGATCGTCCTCCGCAGATCCGTTTCTTGATCACGCATGCGGGCTTCCACAGTCTCGGTATCGACCGCATTTGGCCACGAGAGAAAGCTACACCAGTACTGGGTGTCCTCACGGTAGGGTAGAATCCGGACCCGCGAGACAGCGGGATCGACTGAATCAAACTTGGCCTTCCCAAGGAACTGGGGCATTTCCCAACCAGCCGGAATAGTGACCTTATAGGCCAAGCCGAGCTCATCGAGCCGACTATCGATCATCAGCTGGATTCCGCGCTTGATGACTCCGACTGGTAAGGCGCCGCTACTGACTTGGCGAAACAGATCATGCTGCCGTCTGGCCAACTGCCCCAACTCTCGGTCGTCAACACGTCGTTCCATGACTGTCCCCTTGTTTCACCCGCCGGCGACACTAGTCATTTGCTAGCGCCAATGACAGGGCTGTCAAGATACTGTTATTGTCCTATCACTGCGTCTATCGAAAGTCAAGTTCGAAATTATTTCGGACACAGGGTTATTCTACCACGAACAAAAAACGCCCCACGAGCCGAAGCCCGTGGGGCAAGAACAAACTACTCCATCACCGGATTGCGCAGCGTCCAGCGGAAAACCGACAAGTGCACCGTGAATCCTCCGCCGAAGACGACCGACCAGACGAGCATACCCGGCTGGAGTGTCCCGTCCTGCCAGGCATCGTACAGGACGAGCGGAATCGTGCCGGAAGTGGTGTTGGCATAGCGCTCGATGTTCTGATACACCACGCCCTTGAATCCAAACTGGCGGAGCCGCTCCTCCACTGCGGCGGTGATCCGCTGATTGGCCTGGTGCATGGCCAGGAAGTCAACCTGGTCAAGCTCCATGTTGAGCTGCTGTAGCGAGGCGGCCATGTAGCCGCCGAGCTGATCGCGCTGCTCGCCGACCAAGGTCCGCACAGCTTGCTTCATGACCGCTCGGCCGTCCATGAAAATCCAGGGTCGGGTGTCGAGCGGGACGAGGTCGTCACGTAAGCGGTAGGTTGGCAGACGTGATCCACCAGCCGGTACCTTGATCAATCCAGCCAAACTGCCATCCATACCCGAGAAGAACGACTGGTCACCGAAGAACGCGTCCTCCTTACCGCAGGTCGACTCAATCGCTAGGGCACCTCCGCCATCCGCGAGAATCGGTGTCAAATTGCGACTGTGGGGGTCGACCCAACGCGAAACTTCATCCGCGCCGATCACCAGGGTCCGCCGAGTAGCCATAATCGCCCCGGCCGTCCAGTCATGAGCCGCACGGAAGACTTGTCCGAAACTCGAACAGGCTGCCGCGCAGTCCATCCCGCCCAGGTTCCGCGGCCGACCTTCCGCATCATGCGTTGGAATTCCAAGACCGTGTTGCACGATCGCGAACGTTGGGGGTGTGAGGGGATGGTCGGGCGTGACCGTGGCCAGGTAGATCCCGTCCACCATTTCGGGCTTCCAGCCGGCCATCTGCATGGCACCGCGACCCGCAGCAATCGCTAGGTCGCTCGTGGCCACGTCCGGCGCAGCCCGACGACGAGCCCGAATCCCGGTCCGTTCGGCAATCCATTCATCGCTGGTTTCGAACTGGGCAAACCGGGGGTCGTCGGCCTTGAGATCTCCGCTTGCGACCAAAGCAATCCGTCGACCCAACAACTCCCCCGTGAGTTGATCATTGCTGATGACCTGACCCGGAACCTCGGTTCCAGGCCGACCTGCACCGACGCCCACAATCCGTACACCGGCCATCGTAACCTCCGTTCCAGGTAAGGGTGGCGATGATTTCAAGGTCTATGCCAGTACAGCTGCACCCTATGTACCCTGTTCTGAAAAAGATGTCAAATACAAAATCAAGTATAAGAAAAGGGCGCCCGATGGGCGCCGAAACGCTGTAGTATGTGGTGATGTGGGTTGGCGTAGAAAGACTAGTCTTCCAACGCCGCCCGAGCATCTTTCAGAGTCCCGTAGATCTCCAATACTCGGCTCAGATGGGTGATGTCCAGCAAGAGCTGAACTCGCCGCGGAACGTTGCAGAGTGCAAAGCGAGCGCGTCGCGTCTTGGCACTGGTGTGCGCACTAATCAATTGGGCCAGGCCCGACGAATTCATGAATCGTACCTTCGACAGATCGGCCACGACCCGCGGCTCGCGATGAGCATCCGTCATGATGACTTCACGCATCAGGTCAAGTAGCTCCTGATGAGCCTCGAGACTGTACTCCGAGATATCTCCCTCCAACTCCAAGATCACAATCCCATTCAGTTTGGTCGACTTCATGAATCTCGCCCCCTTTCCGAGTCACACAGGACAATCACAAGCGCCCCCGTCTTAACACGCGGGGACTCGGCTGTCAATGATTGATTACTTTGTAATAAACGCGCGGTAGAAGAAAAACAGTGTCAATCCGATCAGACAGAACAAGGTGGTGACGAATGTCGTGTTGGCGGCTCGGGCATGGTCATCGTCCGATCGCGATTGGCCGCTGGCGCCGAACAACCCTGCGATGAAGAAGACCGCCGCCGCGAGCACGCCCTTGCCCACCCAGTGATGGGTAAACGTATTTGCCAACCAGGTTTTCAATCCGGGCGCCAACTCCGCCCAGACGGTGATGATCGTAATAAACACGACCGTTACGGTCGCGCCGATCAAGGCGCCGTAGGAGAGATTGGCAGGATCACGTTGGGTTTGGGCCATAGGATTATCGGACTGCGCCAGAAATAACTACACCCATGAGCGCCATCAGGGCGCCGACGGTGACCGTCATGCCGGTCAGTTTTGCCAGATGATGATGCAACTGTTGGTGTTTCCAAATCCGCTCCCCCATCATCCAGACAGTCAGCGTCACGGCCAGAGCCAAGAATGGCAGGAACAGGAACACGTGCTCTTTCAACTCGGTGAAAAACGTGTGAGCCCAGGGATACTTTCCAGCCAGAATCACCGCCTTGACCGAGTGCCCATAGTAATCGGTGTAGTAGAGTCCAGCCGTCAACCAGGATAAGGCAATCGCCACCAAACCGGACAACGTGTAGTGCTGCAAGCGGTGAATGTTCAAATCACGTCGTTCTAACCCTAACCAGACCGCACCGTACCACAGCGTCCCGGCCAGACCTAAGAGGACGTGGAGGACCAGCCAGATAATATTTATCGTGCTCATGGTCGTTGGGGTTTCGTCGCGACCGGCCGATGCAGGGACCGCATCAGCCACAGCACTGGGAACAAGAGGATCAGGTAGACCAACATGATCATGATGTAACCGGCGTCGAGCGAACGCCAGGCACCGAGGATCAAGGCGCTATACCAGCTCGTAATGGACACCGCGGCGCCCACCCAGGTTGGAATGCGGTGGACTTGCAACAGAAAGGCGTTAACCACCAGGATCCCGATCAGCGTCAATTTGGCCCACATTCTTGGTTCATACAAGACAAAGGATAGGTGGGGCTGAACGCGCAGATACAGGAAATATCCGAAACCTGAGAAGACGATCAAGATTAATCCCAGCCGGATAATCCAATAAGTCACGCCGAGCATCCCGCGCTCAGCTTGAGTAATATTTCCATCGCGAGTTGCCTGGCGTAACTGAAATTCGGCGAGCGTCGCACCGCCGGCGCCGAGTACCGTTCCGATAATGTGTCCGATTTTTAGAAAAGTCGACCAGTCCACGTCACTAGTCTACCAAAAAATCGCGTCGTCCGCGATCAGAGATGTCCACAGCTGTGCTACTGAGAATGATTCTCAATAGCAATGAATTTCAAACTTACTCAGGCCAGCCCGGCCTGTCTCAATAGTTGTGGAGCCTCAATTTCTAAGAACCGACGATCATCGAGGGTCCCAATCGTCAACTCCATTGAGTATTTTTTGACGAGAGGGTGCTCATGATCGAGTCCATAGGTTCTCGGCTGAGCGTCACCGTTATACCGGCAATCCATATGGTGGGCAGCGAAGACTTCAAAGTTTCCATCCTTGACCCAATGTTCGCGTCGCGACCGGTCTTCAATCACGTCGCGACCGTCGATGGTCAGCCGGGTATGCTGAAACAAACCAAGATTCAAAGCTGTCGCCCAACCACAGAACAAGCCGTGTCCACCGGCTTTAATCAAGCGATTGTTGCGAAACTTGATACCGTACCGAATCGCCTCAATCACAATTTCAGTGTGAAAGACATTGGGGGCGCTTTTAAAGCCCACCAGCTCGTCCGGCATTTCAGGGCAGTATGGAGAAAAGCGCATGGCACCGCCGAACATCGGCAGCGGCATCACCGCTAGTTTATGCCCTTTACGTCGATGCAGTTCTTCGATCCAAGCAGCTTCGGTCATGAACGACCGATCGTCCCGGCAGGCGATTTTACCGACGTTTTCATTGCCTTCACTGGCGTAGGGTAAATCGCTTAAATATCCGACTTCCCGGAGATACTGATACACCAAGAGTCGGAGTTTTCGAGTTTGGGGATCTTTGACGTCCATAGTCGTCGAGTAACAATTACCAGGGGGAAAATCTTAGCTTCATATGGAAAAAAAGTAAAGGGGGAAAAGAAAAAACCCAGTCGCTTCCGCGTACTGGGCAGCTGGGGTAAGAAGACACCGGAGTTAGGCCGTGACGGGTTCGCTCTCAGCATCCTTGAGCAAATGCGGGGCCTCGAACTCGAGGAACCGCTGATCGTTCAAGTCAGACATCACCAGCTCCATCGGGTACTTCCGCACCAGGTGGTGGGTGTGATCCAGGGCGTAGGTCCGAGGCTTGGTGGCCCCATCGGTGCAGCAGTCCATATGATGGGCCGGGAAAACCTGGAACTCCTTCCCGTGCATGTTCGGATCAGGATGGGCCTGGAGCCATCGTTCCACGTGAGCTCGACGTTTCAACACGTTGCGACCGTCGATCGTCAAGCGGGTATGCTGGAAGAAGCCCAGCCCCAGTTCAGCCGCCCAACCGCAGTAGAGTCCGTGGCCGCCGGCCTTCGCCAGCCGTACGTTCCGGAAACGGATGCCGTAGCGGATCTTCTCGACCGTGATCTGGCAGTGAGCCGAGTTGGGGCTGTTCTTGAAGCCGACTTGCTGATCGAGCATCTCAGGACAATACGGCGAGAACCGCATCGCCCCGCCGAACATCGGATTCGGCATCACTCCGATCTTGCGATCGCTCTTGGCGTGGAGTTGTTCGATCCACGCGGCTTCGGTCATGAACGACCGGTCGTCCGGGCAAGCGATCTTGACCACATTCTCGTGCTCCGTTGAGGCCAAGCTGAGAGCCACCATGTACTGCTGATCTCGCAGATACCGATACACCAGCATCCGCAACCGCTTGGTCAACGGGTCATTCGGGTCGATTGGCTTCACACATCCTCCCTGTGATAGTGGCCCGCTGGGCGTTATCGAAAGCATTCAGCTCATCCGTCACCTGATCGATGAGCATGTTGGACAGCACCTTTCCACCCTGGAAAAGTATCCGACTCTCCTGTGAACGAAGCGAATCTCTATGACTGTTCGTCGTGACGCTTGATCCTCCAGACGATGGCCATCAGCGCTACGACGGCGGCGGCTCCCAAGAATGGAATGCCGCCCGTCAGGTCGAACCGATGACGGATCAAGAGGTCGGCGTCCACACCAACCAAGACTACAGCCATGACGCCCAGCAGAATGAGCGCTGGCCACCAATTCTGACGGCGCTGGTTGGAAGGCGTTTGGGAATTGTTTCCCAACACGAAGGATCACCTCCTTGAGGGTTGTATTGGAATCAAAGGAGCGGTTTCCGATTTTCCGAACAGCCACCCTAACAAAAAAATCCTAATCTGTCAAGACCGGATTTTTTGACTAGGCTTGACTATTCTTTCCGGATTGCTTCCTGCGTGATTCCCTGATGACTACGATGGCGGTATTTCCGCACGACGTGAAGTCGGTTCAAATCGCGTTCGAGTTTAGCGGCAATATTGGCGAATTCTTCGACGTCATGCCGCTTCTCATCCATTAATTTCTTGGCGCGTTCCCGCGCTTCTTCGGCCCGTTGTTCGTCAATTTCAGTCACGTGCTCCGCGGTATCGGCGAGCACGACAACTTTGGTGGGTTGAACTTCAAGAAATCCACCGGAGACCGCATACGGTTCTTCAGCTTGGCCTTTGCGAATGATCATCTCACCGCTGCTGAGCACCGTTGAGATCGGCATGTGGTGTGGTAACACCGTGATCTGTCCGCTGGTCGTTGGTACAGTTAAACTCTCAACCTGATCTTGGTAGACCTGGCGTTCGGGTGTAGCGATGGTGAGTTGAAATTGACTCATGAAGTTTTCCAGTTATGAATATCTTTCATCGCAAACGTTCGCATCGCGTCTTCCTTCACGTCCCGAGCTTCCAGAAGCCATTGGTCATCGGGATGCCATTGGGTTGAGCCAAAGTACATGCGTAATGGCTCAATTCGACGCTCTCCGCGTTCGCCGCGATGATTGGTGTAGTCAATCAAAACTTCTTGCGACATTATTTCCGAACCGTTTCAATTCCGCCTTTCATATAGAAGTCTTGTTCTGATACGTCATCGTGCTTGCCATCCAGAATTTCTTTGAAGCCGCGGATCGTATCGGCCAGTTTGACGTACACTCCCGGCCGGCCGGTGAAAACTTCGGCCACGAAGAACGGTTGTGACAGGAAGCGTTGGATTTTTCGAGCCCGGGCGACGATCTGCTTATCTTCATCGGACAGTTCTTCCACGCCGAGAATCGCAATAATATCTTGCAAGTCTTTGTAACGCTGCAAAACTTTTTGCACGCCGCGAGCCACGTCGTAGTGTTCTTGGCCGACGATCAAGGGATCGAGAATGGTTGAGGTTGAGTCGAGCGGGTCAACGGCCGGGTAGATACCAAGTTCGGTCAGGGCCCGGGAGAGAACCACGGTAGAGTCCAGGTGACCGAAGGTCGTGGCCGGCGCTGGATCAGTTAAGTCGTCGGCCGGCACGTAGACCGCTTGGACTGAGGTCACCGAGCCATCTTTTGTGGACGTGATGCGTTCTTGCATGGCGCCCATTTCTTCCGCCAAGTTTGGTTGATAACCGACGGCGGATGGAATCCGACCGAGTAAAGCTGAGACTTCGGATCCGGCTTGGGTGAAGCGGAAGATGTTGTCGATGAAGAGCAGAACGTCCTTGTGTTCTTGGTCGCGGAAGTATTCGGCCATGGTCAAGCCGGATAAGCCGATCCGCTGACGGGCACCCGGTGGTTCGTTCATTTGGCCAAAGACCAGAGCAGTTTTATCGAGCACACCGGAGGTTTGCATGTCGTGGTACAGGTCGTTGCCTTCGCGGGTACGTTCCCCCACCCCGGCGAAGACTGAATATCCGCCGTGAACGCTCGCGATGTTGCGGATCAGTTCGGTGATGACCACGGTTTTACCGACACCGGCTCCGCCGAACAAGCCAACTTTTCCGCCTTTCACGATCGGGCAGATCAAGTCAATAACTTTGATACCGGTTTCAAAAATTTCCGTTTTTGACGATTGGTCAGTCAGTTCCGGAGCGCTGCGGTGAATCGGCAAATGCTGCTTGGCTTTGATTTCAGGTTTGCCGTCAATCACCTGACCAGTGACGTTGAACATCCGGCCCAAAGTTTCCGGGCCAACCGGGACTGAGATAGGTTTGCCTGTACTCGACACTTCTTGCCCACGTCGCAAACCGTCGGTGGATGACATGGCCACGGTCCTGACGACACCCGCACCTAAATGCTGCTGCACTTCGAGCACGAGCGGTTCGAGCTTTTCACGTTGGACGTGCAAGGCAGTTAACACACTCGGCAAATCGCCGTCGAATTTGACATCAACAACTGGACCGATAACTTGGTGGATCGAAGCGGACTTGCTCATACAGATGTGGCGGGTTTAACTGGTAACGATTTATGGACACGATGATTTAAACGATGCAGCAGGAAGTAAACTACCCCAGCGGTCACCACGGCGACTGTCCAGTCATACATCAGGGCCTTGACGGAAATTAGTTTTGTGTATCCAACGAAGGCGTCCGAATGTGGCCAAGGCGATCCAACGGTTCCCAAATAATTCATCGGAATGACGTCGGATGATTGGGTTCGATGATAGACCATAACTTTAGCCAAGACCAACAAGGTGACGAAGCTCACGAGCGGGTTGAGGACGTGCAAAAACTTTTTCATGGTTAGTTTTCTAACGCTGCCCGTCCAGCAGAAATTTCGGACAAATCTTGCGTAATGTTCGCCTGCCGGGCTTGGTTGAATGATAACGTTAAATCATCAATTAATTCACCGGCGGCGTCTGAAGCATTGCGCATGGCCAACATCCGCGCCGCTTGTTCCGAGGCATTCGTTTCCAGTACCGCGCGGTAAATTTGCATTTCCACTAAACGCGGTAGCAAAACTTCCAGAACTTCATCCGCGTTTGGTTCGAATTCGTATTCGACTATGCCGGCTTTTTCCGTCATATCGGTGTTCGCCTGCGCGGCTGACAATGGTAGTAGGGTTCTGATAACAGGTTTTTGGACCAACGTCGATTTGTAGTCCATGTACGCAATGTCGATTTGGTCGAATTCACCGTTTCGGAAACCGTCAATCGCAAGTTTCGCCATCGGTCGGATCGACGTGACGTGTGTCACCACATCTTCTTTTGTGAATTCAGCCGCAATGGTATGACCGTATTGATACATGATCGCGCGACCCTTGGCGCCCATTAAAATAATACTGGCGTTCACTGCAGCCGCATTCTTTTTTTGCTTGATGTGCTCAACAACGGCTTTGATAATGTTGGTGTTGAAGCCGCCGACCAAGCCGCGGCTTGAGGCTACCAGTACCACACCGATTTTCTTGACTGTTTCGCGGGACTGTAACAACGGATGGGCTTCGGCGTCAGTGCGTTGAGCCACGTTCAGTAACATTGACCACGCTTCATTGGTATACGGCCGAGTGGAGAACAAGGCCTGACTGGCTTTCCGAACTTTTGCGCTCGCCACTAATTCCATCGCTTTCGTGATTTTCTTGGTGTTCTTGACCGACCGGAGTCGGCGTTGAATATCGCGGGTCGTGGCCGGCATCCTCGTTAGAGATGATGACTGAAGTTACTGACTTTCAGCGCGGGCTGAACCGAACCCATCGCAAAGGTTTTGCTGGCAACACAGGCATGCATAGGTCCTCGAGATGGATATTGGGAATAGATGGTGTTCATTGCTAGGGCTGATTCAAAAAGGTTCATCTCTAACGGGGCATTTAGACGCCTGGGAAATCAGTCAGTAGGGTTTTGAGTTTGGACTCGAGAGCCTCAGTCAATTCGCCCGATTTCACGAGTTCATCCATCCATGGTTTTCCAGTGGCTTCGAGATAGTCATCAAAGCTCTTCGTCCAGTTTGTGACGTGCTCTGGTTCTACCTTATCTAGGAAACCTTGGTTCGCGGCGTACAACACCGCAACTTGGCGAGCGACGGGTACCGGCACGTACTGTCCTTGTTTCAAGACTTCAGTAATCCGACGACCGCGCGCGAGCTGTTGCTTAGTTTGTTCATCCAAGTCCGATCCAAACTGCGCAAAGGCGGCGAGTTCTCGATACTGTGCAAGGGCTAAACGGATTGTACCGGCCACTTTTTTCATGGCCTTGATCTGCGCTGACGAACCGACGCGTGAAACGGATAAACCAGCGTTGATAGCCGGTCGAATGCCTTGGTAGAACAAATCAGTTTCCAAATAGATCTGTCCGTCGGTGATGGAAATCACGTTCGTCGGAATGTAGGCTGAGACATCGCCGGCCTGCGTTTCAATAATCGGCAAGGCGGTCAACGATCCCCCGCCGTTGTCTTTGTTCATACACGCTGCCCGTTCCAACAACCGTGAGTGGGCGTAGAAAATGTCACCGGGATAGGCTTCACGACCTGGAGGTCGGCGTAGGAGCAACGACACTTGGCGGTAAGCCCACGCATGCTTCGATAAATCATCGTAAATAATCAAGACATCTTTGCCTTGATCCATGAAATACTCGCCCATCGCGCATCCCGAGTAGGGTGCTAAATACGACAGCGACGCCGGATCTGAGGCGCCGGCCAACACCACAGTCGTGTACTCCATCGCTCCGGCTTCTTCCAGCTTCGCGACGATACGTGCAACTTTCGATTCTTTCTGACCAATGGCCACGTAAATACACAGCACGTTTTGACCGGCTTGATTAATGATCGTATCAATGGCAATCGCGGTTTTTCCGGTTTGGCGGTCGCCGATGATCAATTCCCGCTGGCCGCGACCAATCGGCACCATGGCGTCAATGGCTTTAATTCCGGTCTGCAATGGTTTGTTGACTGATTGACGGGTGATGACGCCGGGTGCAATTCGTTCAACTGGGTATGTTTTCGCAGATGAAATTGTACCTTTGCCATCCACGGCTTGACCGAGTGGGTTGACGACTCGGCCGATCACGCCCTCGCCCACCGGCACTTCCAAAATTTTTCCGGTGGCTTTGACGGTTTGACCTTCGGCAATGCCTTGATCCGAGCCGAGAATCATAACGCCGACCGTGTCGACATCAAGGTTCAGGGCCACGCCGCGCGTGCCGTCGGCAAATTCCACCATTTCCGACGCGGCCACGTTGCCCAGGCCACTGACGCGGGCGATGCCGTCGCCCACGTCTAAGACCGTGCCAACGTGTGCCGTGGTCGCGCCCGCCTGAAAGGCGGTAAGTTCTTTCGAGAGAATATCAATCAGTGTATCAGGCATGGGAAGACATCAATTGAGTATGTAAACGTTGTAATTCGCCGCGGACCGAGCCATCGACTAATTCATCACCGACACGGAGGGTAACACCGGCCACTAATTCCGGTTGAATGGTAGATTCGATAACAACCTTACCAAGCTTCTCAGCTAGAACGCGTTCAACGTGCTTCGTGTCAAGTTTCATAGCTGAAGCAATTTTGACTCGCGTCACTCCGGCCTCTCCATCTTCAATTCGTTGTAGTTCAGTCATGATGCGTGGCAAGAGATTGGTCGCGCGTTGTCGTCGGAGGAGCTGTAAAAAGCGTTTGACCACAGCTGATCGGTCCCCCGTTTTAGCTTGACTGGCTGAGGCAGTCAAAACTTCTGCGTATTGCCGGGCCGTGAGACGTTTCATGACTGGGTCACAGTTCGTTGCTCACGTGCCGGCCACACGACTTTGAAACTTTGCCAGAGATCTGAGACCCAGACCAGGTTATCGGCCGTCCACACAATCCACGCTTCGCGGGTTTTCGGTAGAGTCCGTCCCCACGGCCAGAAGTGAGTACGGATGGCGTGCAGCACAGCCGGATGTTCACCATACTGGCTGGCGGCTTGATGCGATATCCGGAAGTGGTGCTGATCGGCGTGTTCAAAGCTGAAGCGTTGGCGACCCGGCGCGTGACCATGGTACCAGTCGTGCAAAAATCCAGCCCGGGCGGCGACGGCCACGTTTGCATTCAGTAGCCGCGCCATTCGATACGATAATTTCCCAACAGCGAAATTGTGATCGAAGCGATCACGTTTCCAATGCGCGGTCGTATCATGTAACTTCTGGATATCCGGATGATCCAGCAAGTCACGGATATAGGTTTCGAAGTCTTTAACGCGCATGAGGTTTTGAAATGTGTTTCAAGGTTTGATCAGCCAAACTGCGTTGGAGTTTTTCGTCAAGCTGTCCGGCGACGACTTTTTCCGTCGCCGCCACGACCAGGTCCGCTAATTCGGCTTGAGCGCTCGACATCACCTGTTGTTTCTCGTCCTCCATCTGCTGTTTCGCTTTGACCATCATGGTCTGGACATCGTGGTCGGCTTTGGTGATCAGATCTTGCCGTCGTTGATCGGCCACAGTGATCGCGTCCTGCAAAATCTTTTGGGCTTCGCGTTTGGCTTCGGTCAAAACCTTGGCTTTTTCTGACTGCATGGCCTGCAGTTCGTCCTTGGCTTTCTGCGCGTCGTTCAACCCTGCATCAATCGTGGACCGGCGCTTGTCCATCACATCCATCAGCGGTTTGTACGCAAACTTACGCAGTAACCACAGCACAATGCCAAACGTGATCGCATTGGCGATCAATAATTTCCAATCGATACCGAGTTTGGCGAAGAGTTCAGACATGAGGTGTGTCCACCCCCTCCTTTCGGAAGGAGGGGTGTAGGGGTGGTTAGACGAACTTAATAATCAAGGCCACGACCAAAGCGTAGATGGCAATGGCTTCGGCGAAAGCCATGGCGATCAGCATCGGCACTTGGACTTTGCCGGCGGCTTCCGGATTACGGCCGATGGCTTCCATGGCCTTGGCGGCTAAAATCCCGATTCCCAATCCTGGTCCGAGACCGCCGATCCCGATGGCGAGCGCGGCGGCGATGAATTTGGCTGCTTCTGGTGACATAGTGTCTGCGTTATTCAATAAAACTTAATAAGTAGAATTAATGTTCTTCGGCGGTCGCGGCGATCGTGAAAAAGACCAAGGTCAAGAGCGCGAACACGAATGCTTGAATGAACCCGACGAATAATTCGAGAAAGTAGAACGGAACCGGTGCGATCAGCGGAACTAAGGTTGAGATAACGAGGAGGAGAACTTCGCCGGCGAAAATATTTCCGAATAATCGGAACGAGAATGAGATGATTTTCGTGAATTCTCCGATGAATTCAATAATCCCGGGAAACGCCATCACTGGATTCGGATTGAAATACTTGCGCAAATGCTTTTTCGCGCCGATGTAGATCACGCCGAAGACTTGAGCAGCAATCACGGAAATCATGGCCAAGACGACCGTCATGTTTAAGTCGGCTGAACCACCCCGCAGAAACGGGATAAAGGTCTTGTGTCCTTCGCGTATTTCATTCAGTCCGATCGTCCCGAAGATCGGAATTAACCCCAGCCAGTTCATGGTAATCACCAAAAAGAAAATCGTGGCCACAATCGGGAAGAAGCGCTTGGTTTTGGCGCGGTCACCGGTCACACCATCCATCAAGTTCAACAGAAACTCCATGATCATTTCCGCGCCGTTTTGAAATTTCGATGGACGTAGGCTAGCTTTGCGTCCGGCCACACGCGCCAGCACAATCAAAAGTATCGCCGCTAACAACGCCCCGAGCATGCTATTCGTAATCGGAAAGCTTCCAATATGGGCGATCGGTTCCGCGGCGAGTGAAATATTGATAGCTGTCATTGTTTGGGTGGAGGACTGATGTCCTTCATCATGCGGGAAAATTTTCGAACCAGGAAAAACGTGGTGAAGAGAATTGCTAGACCCATGCCGGACAGGAGTAACCACGGCGACGTGCCGAGCCGACGGTCTAGCCAGCGACCCCCGATCGCGAAAATCACAAGCGGAATAGCGATGGAGTAGCCAAGCTCCCAGGCTAAGCCTAGGGCCTGCCACATTGGGCTTTTGGGCGGCTTTGGCTGTTCCCCTCCTGCCAGAGGAGGGGTGAGGGGAGGAGGGAGAACCACGTTGTCAGTGTACCAGACTGTGGATAAAACTAAACGAAAAGACGCGGAAAGACTACTACTTTTCGGCGAAAATGACAAGGCTTGGATTTTTTGGATTATCGCCCGACGTCAATCCAAATTTGGTTTTTCCAGCAGGGCTGGTTCTACCTTCCCCTCAATCTCCGCAATTTTCACCACATCTTTATCAATCTTCGCAAACTCTTTGTAGGCGAAATTGTATTGATTAACGGTCGTGCCTAAAGCATTACCAAGTTTCTGCATATACCCATCGTACGATTGTAGGTGTTTGGCCAAGACTTCAATATTTTTGCGAATCTCTTTCGCCGATTCTTCGATTTGCATCGCGCGTAAACCTTGCAACACAGTTTGCAAGTAGGCGAAGAACGACGTTGGCGAGACGATGATCACATGTTTTTCCTTAAAGGCATAATCGATCAAGTCGCGAGACGATACACCGCTTTGTCCAACTTGATTCACGAGCAGATCATAGTAAATCGCCTCGGCCGGAATGAACATGAACGCAAAGTCCATTGTGTTCTCGGCCGGCCGGATATACTTCGATGTTTCATCGATTCGATTTTTTAAGTCTTGTTTGAATAATTTCTCAATTCGGTCGTGTTCAGTGCCTGCAGCTGTCTCGGTCAAGCGATTATAATTCTCGAGTGAGAACTTTGCATCGACCGGAATGATTTTGTCTTGTAGGAAAATCGCGGCATCAACGATTTCGCCGTCCTTGAATTTGTACTGAAGTTTGTAGTGTTTTGGCGGCAGGACATTCTTTAACACGGTTTCCAAGTAGTATTCACCCAACACCCCCCGCTGTTTTGGGTTATTCAACGTGTCTTGTAATCGACGCAGTTGATCAGAAAAACTCACGACCTGACGATTTGTTTCATCTAGCTTCGTCAATCGTTCGGTGACGTCGCGGACAATCTTAGCACTCTCACCGAGCTGGGTTTGAATAGATTGCTGGATCGACGTGCCTTGGCGATCAAGCCGTTCGTGCAACGCCCGTAAGTCTTCCTTAATAAGTAATGCGGTTTGGTCACCGCCGCTTTTCTCCTTGATTTCTTTCAGGGCTTGGGAGGCGAGCGCCAATCGTTGAATCACGATAATGATCCCGACCACTAGGCCGACGATCACGATACCGAGAATGATTTGGAACACATCCATATTTGTAGCCTATCGATTTTTTGCATGATTGACAAGCGCCCGGATACTCGTTACGGTATCAGCGTCTTTTGTCACTCGCCCTTTCTTCCTCGAACCGGTTGTCTCCCAGCCAGGATGGTCTATGGAACCAACTGCCAACATTTCGACCTGCCGCCTCGTCGCCAAGGTTCGGTGTGAACGGATCGCCGGCCGGATCGGGCACGAACTAACGGGCGTTCTGACCCGGATGCTTGACCACGTTGAACACCTGAATATCACCCCGGACCAGCTGGCCGGACACATCGACGGAATTGACGTTCGGTTTCAAGACGCCGCCCGGCATTTCTTTTCTACGGACTTGGGCGAACCGCTCAAGTAGGGTGGCTTCAGCCACAGTTAGGTTGCGACTGCACCATGACCCTGGGTCGGTGCATTTTTTATTTCTTACTCAATTGAAAGAATCGGACCGCGTTATTTGTCGTGATCTGAGCCGCCTCATCAGACGAGAGACCGCGCAGCTTGGAGATTTCGTCTGCTACCAAGGCCACATGCCTGGGTTCACAGCGTTTCCCACGAAATGGTACCGGCGCTAAAAACGGCGCGTCGGTTTCGACCATCATTCGATCACTCGGCACTCGCTTTGCAACGTCTTGCATTATCTGGCTTTTAGGAAAGGTTAAAATCCCGGTGAACGACAACATTCCACCGAGCTCCAAAAACTTTTCAGCGTGATCCCAATCGCCGGAATAACAATGCATCACAAAGCGGTTAACTTGGTGTTTGTTGAGCAGTGACAAGACGGTATCATAGGCGCCAAACTTTCCGGGCACGTCGCGGCAGTGCACGATCAGTGGTAAACTGTTTTGTTTGGCTAACAAGATGTGCTGTTCAAACACGTCGGCCTGCAACTGCTGTTCGTTTGAATCATCAACGTGGAAATAATCTAGACCGGTTTCACCAATCGCCACGACTTTGGGCTTATCAATCAGTCCAACAATTTTGGTCACATCAACATTGGCAATATCCTCATCCGTCGGATGCACCCCGACCGCGGCCCAGATGGGTTGGTCAGGATATGTGTTCGCCAAGTCCACCCCAGTCATGCTATCGGCGACTGTCGTCCCAACTGCAATCATGCCGATCCCCTGTTCTAAGGCTCGGTTGATGACCGCTTCGCGATCATCGGTATACGCGCCCAGTTGTGGATGGCAGTGGGTATCAATTATTTTTGTCATTTCGACGACGAGTTTTCGAGGAGGAGAAATCTAGCTAGATTCCTCACCCGGTGCGGGTTCGGAATGACATCAATAAATTTATTGATGAAGAACCTTATTGACTGAATTCTCCGCTTGTTTGAGGAAACCGGGGAACAGCGGCACCAACCAGGCGGTAATCGACAGGAAATAGTGCGAGAGTTTGGAGTTCGCGAGGGTGGTGGCGAATGGAGTAGAAATCGGCAAGCGCGAAATAAACTGCAAAGTTATCCCGATGAATAGGGCGCCTTCGAGAAACCCGAAAATTGCACCACCCAGGCGATTCAGAAATTTCAAACCCGGCACGATCGCAATGAAATTGAAAATTCGGTTGACCAGGATAAAGGCCAACCCAACTAAGCGCGTCACAATCAGGAAAATCAAAATGAAGGCAAAGACGTTCGCCAAGATGTGATTGCCGTTGAACACCGGCGTCATCAAATCGCCGAAATGAACGTAGTTCCGACTGGCAATAATTTCACCCAAAAAGAGACCAACGATTCCGCCGACCGATTGAATCAAGCCGGTCCAAAAGCCGCCCCAGACGTAGCCAAAGATGGTCAGGACGAGGAGGAGATCAAACCAGCCGAGGTGCATACAGGTAGATTACTCTGTTTATAGTTTTTGGTCTAACCGCGGAAACAATGGCTCCGCCTTTTTGACCGGCATCTGGAACGCCGCGTTGATTTTGGCGTGAGCGTCAGGAAGAAACGGCCGCAATAAGTCATTAATCTCCAAAACGCGGTGCGCTAACTCGTTCAGAAACGGCCGAATATTCTTGCCGATTTTGGCTTTTGCCCATGGCTCTTGTTCATCAATCAATTTATTCGCGTCGTCGATCTGCGTCCAAACAATGCTTAAACATTGGTCAAAACGAAATGTCTGAATATAATCATCGTATTTTTTTCGATCACTTTGTTTCCGCTGCAGATACATCAAATATTTTTCACGCAGCCAATAATTTTCTGCTTCACCAACTTCTTCAATCACATATTTCCCATCAGCATATTTTTCCAGCATGTTTGTCACCCGTGACACCAGGTTGCCTAAACCGTTGGCTAAATCCGCGGTGTAACGTTCTTTCATTTTGTCTTCGGAAAAATCACCATCACTCCCGAATGGAATTTCCCGGAATAGAAAATATCGCAGCGCGTCATCACCATACTTTTTCTGAAGATCAAGCGGGTCAACTGTGTTTCCCAGCGATTTTGAGATTTTTTTTCCGTCAATCGTGAAAAATCCGTTGGCCACGATTTGTTTCGGCGGTTCGACGCCGGCCGACATTAACATCGCTGGCCAAATAATGGCATGGAATTTCAGGATGTCTTTGCCGATGATGTGGGTGCCCGGCCACCAGTCTTTGTATTTTTTATCAGGGTACCCAATGGTGGTCAGATAATTGATTAGCGCATCAAACCAAACATAGATCACGTGTTTCTGATCCTGCGGTAGTGGAATCCCCCATTTTTGGGTTTGACGGGAAATGCTGATGTCCTCTAAACCCTGCTTGACGAATTGTTTGACTTCATTGAACCGCGTGTCCGGCACGACAAAATTCGGATGATCAGCGTAAAACTTTTCTAGTGGTTTCTGATATTTCGAAAGTTTGAAAAAGTAATTTTCTTCCACTAACCATTCCGGTTTGCGATTGTGCTCCGGACACTTGCCATCAACCAAATCTGACTCTTTCAAAAAGGCTTCGTGACCAATACAGTACCAACCTTCATACTTACCTTTGTAAATATCGCCGTTTTTTTCAATCAGGCCGATGAGGTGCTCGACCGCTTTCCGATGTCGCGGTTCCGTGGTACGGATGAAATCATTAAAGCCAATGCCAAGTTGTTTAAAAGTTGATTTCCAAACGTCAGCCAGTTCATCAGTATACGGTTTGACATCTTTTCCAGCTTTAGCGGCCGCTTCCACGGTTTTCTGCGAATTTTCATCCGTTCCGGTTGAAAACCAGACTTTCGTCGGCCCAAGTTTTTGCCGCCAGTAGCGCGACAAAATATCCGCGGCCAGCGTTGAGTAGACATGGCCGATATGCGGCTTATCGTTGACGTAATAGATGGGGGTGGTGACGAAAAACTTGTTCATGCTATCTAGTTTAGCATAGAAACCCTTTACTATCTGTCATTTCGACCGGAGGGAGAAATCTGCGTCGCAATTTGGCCAACACAGATTTCTCACCCAGGCCGAAACGGCCAGGGTTCGAAATGACAATTACCGTGATGGGCCGATAACGATGACGACTTCCCCTCGAACCTGACCCGCGTTATCTCGAAAATGTTTGAGCACGCGTAAACTGCTGCCCTGAATAACCGATTCATGAATCTTGGTGAGTTCTCGACAGACCACAACAAGGCGATCAGGAATGGCTTGAGACAACGATTCGAGTGTTTTCATCAGCCGGTGTGGCGATTCGTAGAGTACCACTGTTTCTTCAGTTGCGGCAATCCGTTTGAACAATGTTACTCGGCCTTTTTTGTGGGGCAAGAAGCCGAGAAACAAGTACTGATCAGCCGGTACGCCGGCGATCGATAACGCCGCGGTCGCCGCTGACGGCCCGGGCACACTCACCACCTCAATCCCCGCTTTTGTGGCCGCCTGGACCAGCTTACCACCCGGATCCGCAATGCCCGGCATACCTGCATCGGTCACCAGCGCGATATCGCTCCCCTGCTTCAGGTGAGTAATTAACTCATCGATTTTAGCTTGGGCTGAATGTTGATGAAAGCTGGTGGTTGGCGTGGCGATACGATAATGCTGTAAAAGTTTTGAGGTCACTCGCGTATCTTCGCAGGCAACGATATTGACGGACTTCATAACATCAACCGCCCGGTGCGTCAGGTCGCCCAGGTTGCCAATCGGCGTGCCCACCACGAAAAGTTTTCCAGATTTCACCATTAGGCTGCAGCCTCATCCTCAACCCCGGCCATCCGTTCCCGCAAGACCGAATCTAAAATTGCCTGGCCGATAATGACAATCGGCACCGAGAGCAAGATGCCGACGATCCCGGCTAACCGTGCTCCAATCAACAAGGCAATGAGCACGACCACCGGATTGACACCCGCGGCCCGGGACATGATCCGCGGCACCAGTAAGTTATTTTCCAATTGCTGGATGACAACATACAACCCGATCGTCCAGATCGCCAACGTCGGTTGCTGACTGTACGCGACTAAGGCGGCTGGCGCCATGCCAATATATGGTCCAACCGTGGGAATCAATTCTGTAATCCCGGCAATCACCCCCAAGGCCAAAGCAAATTTCACGTGAAGGAAGAACAGTCCGATACCGACTGCGGTGCCAATGATCAACCCGAGCAAGAGTTGGCCGCGCAACCAATGCCCGAGCCGAGTTTCAATCGAGGTGACAGTCTGACCAACTAATGACTGCCAGCGCTTAGGCGCCAGATTGATGATGGCTTGGCGGACGCCGGTTTGGTCCATGCTGAGGTAGAAGGTCAGGACGAGCACTGCCACAAAACTAGCAATTCCATTGATGACGCTTTTGACGCCCTGGAACAGGCTCGTGCCGAAATGACTTAGCGCCGAAGGCAAATTGCTCGATGCACCTCCCGCGGGCGCAAAGTGTTGGGTAAAGGAAAATACTTTTTGCGTCAGGCTCGGCAGGTTGTTGATCAATTGCACAAATTGTTGGCTGATGACCGGTGCGAACGTGAGCACGATGATCGTCACCAATCCGGCCAAAAAAACGTAGAGCGACAAAATTGCCAGGGCGCGCGGGACGCCCCGCCGCTCAAGCCGCGAAACCGTTGGGTTCAGTGCCGCCGACAAGACGATGGCCGTCACAAAGATGGCAACCACGTCGCGAATAATGAACAAAAACCAGATCACCGCTAAATACAAGATCAGAGTACCTGTAGTCCGAAGTGAGAGGTTAATCGGATTGGACATAAGAGTTGACAAGCGCGACTCCTGAACGTCTCAAGACCGAGGACTAGGCTTCGAGTCGGTTCTCGGTCTGCCGATGTTCGCTCGCAAAATCCTCAAAAAAACTCGTGACGATGATCAGGGTTGGAACGGCCAGCAAGACGCCGGTCACGCCCGCTAATTTGGCACCAATCAAGACGGCCAGAATGACCATGACCGGGTTTAAGCCGGTCACCCGACCCATCACGCGCGGGACAATCAGATGATTCTCAAGTTGTTGGACCACAATGTACGCCGCTAGGGTCCACAAGCCCAGCCAGGGATTTTGGGAAAGCGCTACAATCACCGCCGGAATACCGCCGATAAACGGTCCAACGATCGGAATCAGTTCCGTCACGCCGGCCACCAAAGCCAAGATCAGAGCGTACTTAACATTCAGTAAAAACAGCGCCAAGTAAATCAAGGCGGCGATAATCAAACCCAATAAGAGTTGCCCACGGATCCATTGTCCCAGCCGCTCTTCAATCCGGTTGAACAGCCGCGATAAATACGGACGCTGGCTGACCGGCGCTAAATCGACCGCCAAAGCTTTGATGCCGCGTTCTTGATTGGTCAGATAAAACGTCAGGACTAATATTCCAATCACGGCAAACACCCCGCCAAAGAAGTCCGCCACTCCGCTAAACACGCCGCTGGTCAGTTGTGTCAGGGCCGAGTTGAGTGAGT
Source organism: uncultured Gammaproteobacteria bacterium (assembly GCA_964383765.1). Classification (GTDB taxonomy): domain Bacteria; phylum Patescibacteriota; class Patescibacteriia; order SBBC01; family CAIJZX01; genus CAYLHT01. The sequence goes on from CAYLHT010000003.1 coordinate 91,166, forward strand.
CGAGCGCCTTGGTAATCACACCGCTGACGTTCGATCCTTGAACCGCGGTGAAGGCGTGACTATAGAGTGATGGAAAGACACGGGTGAGTTGGGAGAGTTCGTCGGTCACCAACGGCACCACCAGCGCGACGAGCAGGCCGACCACAGCAAACAGGACGGCGTAGATGACGACAATCCCAACCCAACGTGGGATTCCCCGCCGTTGGAATTTCGTCACGGTTGGATTCATGGTGGCGGCCAGCACGAGTGAGACAAACACGATCAACACGACGTCGCGGATGAGGTAGAGCAAGACCACCGCCAGCACAATCAGTAAGGTCTTTAATATGCTATTGGTTGAGATAGTGATCGATTTCGGGAGATTCTCCATAACAGATATAGTCTAACACATTTTCAACAAAAAATCAACTCTTCAGTCTGCGGATGTAATAAACTGCGTGTTTACTTCTTTTCTCGATCGGCCGCTCGCAAAAATTTTGCTATATCGTTTGTCGTCATAAGTCGGATGCCTAACGCTTTGGCGACTGACTGAATCTTTATATTTGCTTCATGTGTCATTTTTTTTGAAGCTACCAGAACTTCAAACTCAGCGTGATACCCCCAGGTTGGACTATATTTCAGTGCAATTTCAACACCGCGCCAAAGAAAGTTCTCACGCCGAATTTTTTCGTAATAGAGTTTAGTTTTGCTCATGGAGCTGAGTAGAGTATTGGCAGCTTCAATATCGCGTTGAGTAATAGCGATTTCTATTTCATCAAAACTACTCGACCGTTCGATACGGTTATTCTTGAATACTATTTTGGCGGTTCCTGCCGAAATATTCTTGACTACTTTATATAAAAAATTTGGAGCAACATAAAAGAATACTTCTTTATCATCTCGTCCAAGCGATCGCGCATGTCGACGGAGAAATTTTTGATATGCTAAAAACTTCTGCCGGGAAAAGCGTGCCCGGTGTTCAACTTCAATCCGTTGCTTCATACCTGCCGAATAATCTTCGCGAACTCCCGTCCGTCTTTGACCGGCCCAATAATCGCCAGTCGCATATTCTTGGGAGTGAATAACGTCTTGGCTACGGTTTGAATATCTTTGGCCGTGACCTTTTGTAATTTGGCTAAGGCTTGATCCGGGGTTTCGATTTTTTTATGGAACAAGGCTTGGCGTCCATACCAGGAGGCTAGGGCATCGGAATCTTCAAAACCGAGAATCATCCGGCCACGAGTGTTCTCTTTAGCACGTTTGAGCTCAGCCGGTGAAACCAGTGTCGTCTTCAGTTTTTTCAACTCGCCCATGATCACTCGTAGAGCTTCGGGTAATCGTGATTTATCTAAACCAGCTTGAATCATGAACGCGCCGGTATCTTCATACGGGTTGACCGAGGAATGAATCGAGTAACACAAGCCGCGGCGCTCCCGAACTTGGATGAACAGCCTCGAACTCATGCTGCCACCAAGAATATTTGAGAGTAAAGACAACGAGGGTTGTCGCTTGTCCGTGTACCCAAATGACCGCACGCCGAGTCCAATCTGCGTTTGTTCCACCTCTTTGTGCTTGATCGCAATCGCGCCGCTGGCTTTCAATCGATACGGTTGAGCTTTTGGCGTTGACGATCTCGGTTGCACCGGGCCAAAATACTGTTTGATCTGCTGCTGAACCTTCGGCCCCAAGTGCCCAGTCACCACCACCCACATGTTCTTGGCGTGGTAGTACTGACTGCGGTATTTCATCATGGTCGCGCGGTTGACCTTACGAATCACCTCTTTCGGGCCGGCAATGTTCCAGCCGAGTGGATGATGCGAGCCGAAGATGACAGTTTCGAACAGATCGTCGATCGACATCATCGGGTTATCCTCGTACATATTGATTTCTTCGATCACCGCGCCCCGCTCTTTTTCAATTTCGGCCGGTGGGAAGGTCGAATTGCGAAGGATATCACTGACGACGTCGAGCGCCAATTCAGTGTGATCGGCGCTGATCTTGACGTAGTACCCGGTCCAATCTTTGGAGGTGAAGGCGTTGTACTGGGCCCCGACCCCGTCTAAGAGTTTCGAAATCGCCAGGGTACTCGGCCGCTTCTTGGTGCCTTTGAACATCAAGTGCTCGTTGAAATGGTAAATACCGTTGATGTTTTTGGTTTCATAGCGCT
>CAYLHT010000004.1:0-72939 GCA_964383765.1 uncultured Gammaproteobacteria bacterium
GGCAAGCGCCGGGGGGCGCTGCCGGTGATGACGGTCACGTCATGGCCGCGGCGCTGCAACTCCCGACCGAGATGCCAAGCATGCTCGGTCACGCCGCCGAGAATCGGATAATAGGATTGCGTGACGAGCCCAATCCGCACGGGCTAGACCGTTAGTACGCTAAGCTCAAATGCTGAGCTGAGCTCCCGCTGCCAATTTCTAACACAACGTTTTTTGCTCCGCTCGGGACAATGAACTTGAGATAGCCGCGGTCGTTTTGGACCACATTGGTTGCCACTTTCAGACTCGACAAAGCTACGGTTTCCTTACCGACGAGCAGGTGCGCGTCACTCGTGAGCGCGGTATTGACGGCTGTGACTTTGTCGCCGCTAATCCCATCGAAATACACGACGACATATTGCTTCCCAGTCGGCGCCGGAACTCCGTCATAGGTACTGGCTTTCAAACTGGTGGTGACATTCAATTCCACTCCGGCCACAGTTAATTTCTTCTCAATGGTTTTATCCCCTTTGAGCGTGTCGGCCGTGGAGAGGTTAGTGTTCGTGGCAATCGGCGTGGTGTTGGTGGTGACGGTCGTATTGGTCGTGACCGAGACATTAACTTTTTTAGCCCATGGGAGCGTGACCGTGGTGTGACTCAGCCACAAGTACCCAGCGCCGCCGAGGATAATAACGCCGAGAACAACTAGGAGAATTGCGGTGGTTCGTGACATAGGTCTGCTGTCCACAAGTATAGCAAAAGCGGTTTGGTAGCGCTACCGGGATTCGAACCCGGGTTACCAGGATGAGAACCTGGCGTCCTAGACCGGACTAGACGATAGCGCCAAAGCGAGAAACGACCACAGTCTAACCAAAAACGTCCGGGCTAGCAAGTGCGGACGTTTTTGTTTTTACCTCGTTAGATCAAACCTTGACGTTTGTCGGTGTTGAGGTAAATGCCGGCCATCATAAGGAGGATGCCGAACAGAAAGAAGAAGCCTGGGTCAGCTACCAAGTTATTTGGATCAACTTGGTTTAAGATGCCGCGCTGCGACAAGACGCCCAAGATTCCGCAGACGAGACCGAAGTAGAAAAACAAGCGGGACAAACCTTCTTTACTGAAAATCCACATGTGTCTCACCTCCTTTTCTATCAGCGCCGTATCCCATCTGGGGGTCGCTGTTTAGTGTTCAAAACTCTAGAATGCAGCCAACTACTCGGTGGATAAGTATACCATGAAATCGGCCTAGCAGCTATCCGAGCTTCGATAACTGCCGACCCACCATCATCGCCTGTTCCACGAAACGGTTGGAGTAACCCCACTCGTTATCGTACCAGGCGCCGACTTTAACCAAGTCGCCGTCAATCACATTCGTCAGCGGCAGATCAACAATCGCGGACGCGGGGTTACCTTTAAAGTCCGAGGACACCAGCGGCTGTTCGCTCACTTCCAAAATGCCTTTCATGGCCGGTAAATCAGCCGCAGTTTTGAAGGCTTGGTTGACTGCCTCAATCGTCGTGCGTTTCTTGGTGACAAAGGTAAAGTCTGTGTAGGACACAACAATGGTGGGAACGCGCAAGGCGTAGCCATCGAATAATCCTTTCAATTCTGGCAGGACTTCACCGGTCGAAATTGCGGCGCCCGACGTCGTCGGTACAATGTTTTGAGCGGCCGCGCGGGCTCGGCGCAAATCGGGATGTAAGGGTGGCACCGGACCATCCACCAGATTCTGTTCAGCGGTGTAGGAGTGAATGGTGGTCATGGCGGCTTTCTGGATACCGAAATTCTCGAGCATCACTTTTGTCACTGGCGCAACACAGTTGGTGGTGCACGACGCGTTCGAGATCACGTCGTCACCTTTGTTGTCGTCCAAGTTCACCCCGAGTAAATACGTTTGGACATTGCCGCCCTTGGTGGGCGCTGACACGATCACCCGTTTCGCCCCGGCGGTAATGTGAGCTCGCGCACTCCCATCTTTGGTCAAACGTCCGGTTGATTCAAGTACCACATCAATGTCCATGTCTTTCCATGGTAACTCCGCTGGTTCTTTGACCGAGACGAACTTGATTTTCTTGCCGCCGACGATCAGCCACTCCCCGTCTACTTGCACGACTTGGTCATAATGTCCGTAGGCAGTGTCATGTCTAAGCAAGTGTGCCATCACTTCCAGGCTACCAAGATCATTGATCGCGACCACCTCCAGTTCGGGTTTGGTTAGCGCAATCTTAAAGGCATTCCGTCCGATCCGGCCGAATCCATTAATCGCAATACGAAAGGGTTTGTTCATATTTTCAAGTGAATTGTCGCTTGACTCGACGCAAGATGTCAAGGAAGTTGGCTGGATCAAGGCTAGCGGTCCCGATCAGAGCACCATGAAAACCACTGGGATTCACGTAGTCGGTGATATTGTGGGCTGTGACGCTACCGCCGTACAGCACGCGGAAATTCTGCTCAGCTAAGGCTGGGCCGTAAAGATCAATCAGCGTTTGCTGAATCAGCTGCCGCATACTGTTGGCTTGTTTCGGATCAGCGGCTTCACCGGTGCCGATCGCCCAGATTGGTTCATACGCGATCGAAATTCGGCGCTGGGCTGGCGGCGGAGGTAAGCTCCGAAAGGCCGCCTGGAGTTGCTTGGAGACCACTAATTCGTGCTGACCGGATCGACGCTCATCAGCCGTCTCCCCTACGCACAGAATCGGCATCATGCCGTGGGTGACGACGCTGATCATTTTTCGCGCGACCATCGTGTCATCTTCATGCAAGAGTTGCCGGCGTTCGGAGTGACCAACAATCACATACTCAACACCGAGTTCGCGTAGTTGCAACGGCGACACTTCACCAGTGTACGCTCCCCGTTCGTCCCAGAAGACGTCCTGAGCGCCAAGGTGAAGACTACTGCCACTCAGCGCTTTGCCGACGTCGGACAAACTCGTGAACGAAGGACAGACCACGACTTTGACGACCTCACCATACGTTCGTAGTTTGCTCTTGAGACTTTTAACCGCGGTCACCGCTTGCGTGGTCGTCAACTGCATTTTCCAATTCGCCACAATTAACGGATTGGTTTGGACCGAGACCGAACTGGTTGAGATACGGCGCTTAGGCATTGGGCGTGGTTTGTTCTTCAGTCACGGTCACCGCTTGTGGATTGAGCAGTTGATTCAACTGCTCATCCTGATTCAACCGTTCGTAATCCGGCAGTTGCGAAATCTCAGTTAACCCCATGAACTTCACAAAATCGGTGGTGACCTGATAACTGGTTTGGAGTTTATCCTTATTGGCTTTTGCTTCCACTAAGCCTTTGATCATGAGGTTGCGCAGAATCAAGGCGCAGTTGACACCGCGAATCGTGTCGAGTTGAATTTTCGAAATCGGACCGCGGTAGGCAATGATCGTCAGCGTTTCTAAAGCTGGTCGCGTTAGTTCACCGGCTTGTTCCTCTTTCAAGTAATCAGTGACGAGTTTGCTATTGAGTGGGCTTGATACCAATTGGACACTGTTGGCATGACGTAAAAGCTGAATGCCGCTCTCCTCAGTGTTGAACTTGGTGGCCAACTCATCAATTGCGGCCTTAACCTGGTCCAGATTTGACTTGGCTAAATCCACTAGTTTAGATAGCGACATCGGCCGCGTCGCGACGAGGAGCAAACTTTCAAGTTGGGAGTGGAGTTTCATCCCGTTAGAGGTTGGTGCTTGATTGATTGCTTATCATTCATTATAGCAAAGCGAATGGTATGAGTGCTTTTATCAACCGGCCAAACTCATGCTGTATGACAAAGCTGAACATGCGGACATGGGCTGGGCACAACTAGAGTAATGATTATTCTGGACAACCTCTAACGGGATCATACGGAGGCAACATCCATGGTGATTGGTTGATCGGCGCTCAGCAGTGAAATATCCACATCGCCGTGTTGTTTATCTTGACTGACACTGACGCTGCGGAGTTTGACTAATTCTAGCACAGCTAAGAAAGTCACGATCACGTCAGTCTTTGAATTGGCCAGCTGAAGCAGATTGTGAAAGCTGGTTTTGGGATTCTTGAGCAATCGGTCTTTAATTTGACCGATTTTTTCACGAATATTAATCGTCCGCACGATGACGGTTTGTGGCAGACGTGTCAGAGGTTCCAGTTCTTTCAGTACGCCGAACATGAGGTCATGCAAATCGTTGGTGACTAAGTGTTCCGGCGGATGGAAAATCGGTTCGAGCATAGCAGAACCTTCCCGTGCCCAGACTGCTTTGTGTTTGTTCCAAATTTTCTCCACCTTTTTTGAGGCTTCCACAAACTCCCGATACATCTTGAGTTGCTTTTCGAGATCCAGGCCTGCGTCATCCGCCGGAAGTTCGTCAGTAGGAACAAGTAAACGCGATTTGATCAGTAACAGTTTGGCGGCTACCACGAGAAAATCCGCCAGTTCATCGACCGGCAACTCAGCCATGGCCTGTAAGCTCTGGATGTACTGTTCCGTGACTTTCGCTAAGGAGACTTGACTGATGTCAAGTTGCTGTTGCTCAATCAGTTGCAACAACAGGTCAAGCGGGCCGGAAAACTTTTCAACTTTGACGTCGCGCATGAAGTCCTGCTTATCTATTTGGAGAATACAATGCTATCAATTGCTTGATCTAATAAGCCTACTGATTTTGTGTTTTTTCTGGCTGACCCAAAAAAGTAAAACAATGTGTTGTCGTGTACAAATTCATAGCTCTTAATAATCATCGTGGAGGTTCGATATGATTCTAGTGGGTCTGCACCTACCGAAACATACATACTTTGTCCAGCAATGGTATGACGTTCTACGAGGAAATATTCTCGGGCCATTACCATGGTTAAGTAGTTTACTGGATTCCGCGTCAGAGTTTCGTAGACCGCCCGGTTCGCTCCACCAACATTATTCTTGTCAGTAATCGCTAATGCAAAGTATATCGAAGGATTTTTCGTGGCCGGGTAAGAATAGGCAATCACCTGACCTCCAAGTAAAGCTGAGTCTGAGGGCTTATATTCTCTTATTTTCCCACCAACCGGTAGTCGCATTGAAAAACCGTAGGTGGGTTGTTCATATACTTGAGATTTAACAAGTGGGGCTGAGCCGGATCGATCTGGTATCCATTGTTGAAGTGGCAAGACGTTCATAAACCAGTTCACAATAAATCCAAGAAAAACCAGCACCCCCAAAGAAACTAGACTGAGGAGAACGATACTGATTTTGTTTTTCTTTTCAAGCATTGACCACTTTGCGATCGTCACTTCTTCGGCGCCTCCGAGACGTTGCCAACCATTGGCTGCTCGGTTTTCAGGTAATCTTTCACTTTCATCCGCACTGACTCAGTGAAACTCCCTGCTCCGAACAAAGCCTTTTGCGTTTTCAGTAAACCTTTATCAACTACGACCCCTAGCTTATGCAAACTCCCAAACGGCGTTAAGGCGCCGGGCTTCACTTTCATTTCTCGAACCATGTCCGATTCTTTAGCGATGGTGACTTTTTTCGCGCCCAGCAGTTTCTTCAACGCGTCGATATTCAATCGGCGATGGGCTGGCACGAGCACGAGTTTATACTCGGCATCAGCTTTCACCAGCAACGTCTTCACAATTTCATTCATTTTAATTTTCAAGGTCTGCGCTAAATCGTAGACCGTGAACACCGTTTTGTGTTCGACGACTTCATGCTGCAATTTCATTTTTTGTAAGTAGGTTTTGACTTTGGCGGGAATGGGCATAGGTTAGCTCGTTAGCAATTTAGCTTTTTAGCGGGAGTTTTTGTTGTTGACCGAAGGTTTGCTTTGCCATCCGACGGCCGAGGGGTGTCAGACGCACTGATTCAATAAACCATTTTTCCGGCGTTCGTCGGCCGAAACCGATCATTAAGCCTTTATCAATTAATCGTTCTAACGAACTGGTGATGCTATTCACAACCACTGCGTGCTTGGTTTTCGTCGGGTAGAACTTGGTGAACGGCTGGCGCGGAATCAGTTTTTGTTTCGATTGATAACATTCACGGAGGATATAACGCTGGAGTGCTGATAAACGCATAACCAGAATTACTTTTCTGTTCCCCGTTTGGAATTTGGTATTTGTGATTTGGATTTTGCTTCCGCCCTCAACTGGATATGTGCCTCCCGTAAAGTTTGAGGCGGAAGCTCACTCGGCGCGCCCATCATCAGGTCCCGCGCATCACCGGTTTTGGGAAAGGCGATGACTTCGCGGATGTTTGGTTCATTGCGCAGTAGCATCACGATTCGATCATACCCCCAGGCAATTCCGCCGTGGGGGGGCGTGCCAAACTTGAAGGCGTTCAGCATGTGGCCAAAGTTGGCTTCAATTCGATCATCATCAAAACCCATGATTTCGAACACCGCTTTCATGGCCGCCGGTTCGTGATTGCGGATTGAGCCGCCGGCGATTTCAAAACCATTCAAGATCAAGTCGTATTGGCTGGTCAAAATCTTTTCTACATTCTTTTTTGCCATTAAGTCCGAATGGAATTCCGGTTTGGCCGCTGAAAACGGATTGTGGGTAAACGTCCAACCACCGGTGTCGGTTTTTTCGAAGAATGGAAAATCAATCACCCAACAAAAGGCTAAATGATTCGGATCGTTTTTATCTTTGCGAAGGTCTGGTCGGTCGGTTCCGTGTTTCTTCATCGCTTCCGCATATGACATTCTTGGGAATGGCACTTCTTGAATCTTTTTTTCCGGACAAAGCTCTTTGACCGCCGCAATTAGAATTTTTTCATTCACCGCCATCACGTCCTCGCGTTCCACAAAACTCATTTCCATGTCGAGCTGTGTGAATTCCGGCTGACGATCGCCGCGTTGGTCTTCGTCACGGAAACAGCGGGCAATTTGGAAGTAACGTTCCAAACCGGAGACCATGAGGAGTTGCTTGAACTGCTGCGGACTTTGCGGCAAGACATAAAATTTTCCAGACTGTAACCGCGAAGGAATAATGTATTCACGCGCACCTTCCGGCGTACCCTTAGTGATGTACGGTGTCTCAATTTCAGTGAAACCTTCGGCCAAGAAGGCGCGGCGAATCACGTCGTTGAAAGTTGAACGGAATACCAGGTTGTCGTGCATGCGTTGCGACCGGAGATCGAGGTAACGATGCGTTAAGCGAACTTCTTCACTCACACCACTGGTATCATCCAGCGGGAACGGCGGGGTTTCAGCCGCGTTCAAAATTTTTAGCGCGGTCGCCTGGATTTCAACTTTTCCAGTCGGTATCTTCGGATTGACGTTCTTGGCTCCGCGTTCCACCACCTTGCCGGCGAGTTCAATCACAAATTCATCGCGCAAGGTTTTGGCGGTTTCATAGTCCGGGTTGTCTGGTCCAAACACGACTTGCACCTGGCCGCTCCGGTCACGCAAATGAATAAAAATAATTTTGCCCATATCGCGCCGGACATGGACCCAGCCTTTCAGAATGACCGTTTGACCAACTAAAGATGGAGTTTCGGCGGCGAGAGTGCGGGAAGTCATGCGTTTTTTGTCATCAGTATGCTTAGATTATAACATTTTCATTCTCATATGTCATCTCGAACCCGCTGCGGGTGAGAGATCTGCCTTGTGGTACTACAAAGTAGATTTCTCGCCCTTCTCGGGCTCGAAATGACAGAAGGTTATTTTAGCTTATTTTGTTGAGTTATTCGGAAAAGCAGTACCACCAGTCCCCCACCGAGCAAGTTGAAAAACAAGTCATGGGGCGTGTCATAAATGAACACCACACGATGCGTGCCAAACCACATATCCCCGAGCCACTCGGTCACTTCATACATCGCACCAATGAACTGGCCCGTCAAAAATCCCAACCAAGTGGCTTGGCCCCACGCGACCTTGAGTTTACCCGTCTTGCGCCAGGCTTGGTAGAAGTCGATAAAACCACCAGCCACGGCCATCCCTCCGACAGTGTGTGAAATTCGATCCCACCACCAAAAGCCAGCATACAAATGCTGAAAGTTCCCCAGCGCGTCCAGCCAGACAGCACCAAACGCCAAGAGAATGGTGATCCACGATAACTGTGCGCTACGTTTAGACAGCCAGCGATTAAACCCCAATACTAATCCAACCGCGATCAGGTTAGTGACGGCCAGGGCAATTTGGCGTTGGGGTGTGTCATAGCTGGTGAACAACTCTAGTTTCAATAAGCCGACCTGCAGCGCGATCAGTCCGATCCACAGCCAACGACGAGTTCGAGCAGTCATCATTGGTGAAGAATCAATTGAACAATAAAGATCACGCCGGCGACTGACATCAGCCCCCAGGCCAGCCAACCGCCGAATTTCACGATCGGTCGAGTCGTGAAGTTGCCGACCACGTCGGCTCGATCGGCTAATCGCAAGATGAACCACAGCGCGATGGGTGCCAGTAACCCGTTCAATACCCCAGCCGCGATCAGGAAAGCGATCGGCGAAATTCCGGTGGCGGACATAATCGCCCCAATCCAAATCGAAATAATGATCACAAAGTAAAACGATGGGGCCTGTTTGAAGTGCTGCGACAGTCCTTCCTTCCATCCAGCGACTTCGGCAGTCGCATAGGCGGCGGAACCGGCCAAGATCGGCACCGCCAATAAGCCGGTGCCAATGATCCCGATTCCAAATAACCAGAACGTTAAGTTGCCCGCTATCGGTCGCAAGGCTTCAGCCGCTTCTTGAGCAGTCGCGATGTTGGTGATGCCGGCTTGGTGCAACGTCGCGGCCGTCGTCACAATAATGAAGAACATGATCAGATTCGAAACGATCATGCCGGTAGCGGTGTCGAGTCGCATCGCTCGGATTAAACGGCTGATGTGCGAAGCTTGACGCGGACCGCGACTTTCATTTTCAACTTCTTCAGAGCTTTGCCAAAAAAATAAATAGGGTGAAATTGTTGTTCCCAAGATAGCCACAATTATCGCCACCACTCCGGGCTGATGAATCACACTTGGCACCAACGTCCGCCAAGCGACTTCGGCCCAATCAACTTTAATCACCAGGGCGGCGGCGACATATGTTAGTAATGCAAAGGTCAGCCACTTTAGGACATTCACATACTTGCGGTATGGCACCAGAACTTCCAGTGAAATCATCAGGCCTCCCAGCAGCGCCACATACAGAATTGTTGGCGCGGGGTGGAGCAGTTTACTGACCGCCGCCATCGCTCCCAAATCAGCACCGATGTTGATGGTGTTGACGATCAGCAGTAATAAGCTCAACCCGATAGCAACTCGTTTTGAGACATACCGTCGGATCAAGGCCGACAATCCGCGACGCGTCACCAAGCCTAGTCGGGCCGACATTTCCTGAACCGCCATCATCAGCGGCGTGGTAAAGAGTGCTAGCCAGAGCAACCCATAACCAAATTTCGCACCGGCTTGGGAATAAATGATCACGCCCGACGGATCGTCGTCCGAGGCGCCGGTGATCACGCCGGGGCCGATGCTTTTAAAGACGTTGCGCGGTCGGAAGAACATACGTTAGGTCGATTGCGGATCGAATCGCCGGTAAAACCAGTGTTTCAAGAACTCAGTAATCAATAAATCAAAGACGACGATGCCCGCAATCGCCAGCACAATCCGAAAGGACAGCGGCGTGAAGTGGAAGAAATGGTTGACGGGCAGATAGGGCAGGAGCCACCCAATCGTGACCGTGACCAGGGTGTTCACGAGTAACCAGGCACTCGGCCGACTCGAGAGGAACGGAATACGCTTGGTGCGGATGACGTAGATCACCAAGACTTGTGAGGCGAGTGACTCAATAAACCAGCCGGTTTGAAACCCCGCCGCCGACAAGTGGAAGACCCAGAGTAATATGGCGAACGTCACAAAATCGAAAAATGAACTGATCGGACCGAACACCAGCATGAACCGACGGACAAAACGTAAATCCCAGGCTGTCGGTTTGGTCAAATCATTTTGATCGACCTGGTCAGTCGACAACGCTAATTGCGAGGTATCATATAAGAAATTATTTAAGAGCAACTGGGTGGGCAACATGGGCAGGAATGGCATGAAGGCCGACGCCGCGGTCATCGAGAACATATTGCCGAAATTCGCGCTCAAGCCCATTTTGATGTATTTCATGGTGTTGTGGAACGTCCGTCGACCCTCCAACACGCCGTCACGAATGGCATTCAGCGAGTGCCGTAGTAAAATAATGTCAGCTGTTTCCTTTGCCACGTCAACCGCATTATTGACTGAAATCCCAACGTCCGCTGCTTTCAGGGCCGGCGCGTCATTAATGCCATCGCCCAAGAAACCGACCACTTGACCGGCGTGCTGCAAGGCGGCAATGATCTGCTCTTTTTGCTCGGGGTCGATCCGGGCAAAAATCGAATTCTGCATGACCGCCTGTTGAAATTGAGCTTGATCTAAGCCATGCAGCTCTTGGCCGGTGATGCTGCCGTGGATCGGCACGTCGATCACCCGACAAATTTTCTCAGTCAACAACAGATTATCGCCGGTCAAAATTTTTATGCCGATGCCGAGATCTTCCAAGCGGTCAATCGTTTCTTTGACGCCGGCTTTGGGTGGATCGAGCAGCGCGATGTACCCCAGGAGAATCATGTCGTGCTCGTGATCGGCTTCAAAGGATGGCTGACGCGATTGGATGATCCGCTGGGCGACGGCCAGGACTCGGTACCCATCCTGACTGAAACTGGTGTAGACCTGTTCGGCTGTTTGCCGAGCGCTGGCATCGAGTTGCACAACCTGATCACGGCTGGCATATCGCTGGCAGATGGGCACCACTGCTTCCGGAGCGCCTTTGGTGATCAGCCAACGTTGACCCTCGCGCTCGACCACCACCGACTCCCGACGGCGTTCGAAGTCGAAGGGAATTTCATCAATTTTCACCGCAGTGGCCGTACTCCACTGGCGATAGTTCCGAATCGCATCATCCAGCGGATTGCTGACGCCGCTGTGGAAGACGCTGCTCAAGCCCGCCGCGGATAAGACCTGTTCATCCTCGACCCCAAAGCAGTCGGTGTACTTGACCACGCTAATTTTATTTTCGGTCAAGGTGCCGGTCTTATCGGTACACAGAATATTCATCCGGCCAATGTTCTGAATTGCCGGCAAGCGCTTGACGATCACCGATTGTTTTGACATCCGGACGGCCCCGCGGCTGAGTGAGACGGTTAAGATGACGGGTAGGAGTTCGGGTGTTAACCCAATCGCAATCGCGATGGCAAAAATCAACGACTCGAGAATGCCGCGGTGCGCGGCCGCATTGAAGAGGAACACTAAGGTCACCATGATGACCGTCACTCGTAACAAGAAGGTGCTGAATGACCGGATGCCACGATCAAAATCAGTCGTCGGTTCAGATTTGGCCAACCGCTCCGCAATTTTTCCGTAGGCGGTTGAGCGACCGGTGGTGGTGACTTCCATCAGGCCGGTACCGGTGACCACGCTGGTGCCCATGAAAACCGCTGCCGGATTATTGCGATCGAGCGATTGGCTCGCGGCGTTAGTTGAAGCGGTCTTCGCAGCAGGCAACGACTCGCCGGTTAAGGCCGATTCATTCACATAGATGTCACGACCTTGGCGAATGAGGCCATCGGCCGGAATAACGTCGCCGGACGATAACTGAACCACGTCGCCAGGCACAATCTCTTCCAGTGGGACATCTTGGAACTTTCCATCCCGCTGCACCGTCGCGGTCGTCACAACTTTCGCGATTAATGTATTGACCGCTTTGGTTGACCGCGCGGTGTTCGTATAGTCGAGAATCGCCGAGAAACTGACCATCACCACTAAGATGACGGCATTCGTTCGCTCACCAACAAAAAAAGAAATGGTCGACGCCACGATGATCACCCACAACAACGGGCTATTGAACGAGCGCAAAAATTCAACGAATGGCCGTAACGCTTGTTTGGTGACAATCGAATTCGGGCCGTATTGCTGACGTCGTTCGGCGACCACCAGGGTGGTCAGGCCAAAAGGTTGTTGATCCGTCACCATCAAAGTATACCAAAAAATCTCGCTTACGGCTTTGGCTCAATATTCAGAGGAGATGGAGGCGTTTCCAAAAAAATTTTCTTTAATTTGTTTGTGTTGCCGCAGTGCAAACACGCTAACTGTCGCGAGGAGTGCTTCGTTGAGTTGAGTGCGCCAAATAATCCAGTTTTGCTTGGCTGAAGCAAGCCTCCCACAACTTGGTTTAGGTTCATGTACCGATCTGGATTTACCCCATACTCATCTTCGGCAAAACGAGAATACTGTTGACAATTCGGACATTGATAGTATTTCTTTTTCGGGGTTTCCATCAACTTCGGTACTATTCGATTCGGTCTTAGCCCACAGCCCTTTTTACCAACGCCACAATTTTCTTCTCATCTGCCGAAGTGAGCTTGATCAGTGCAAAAGCCACCGGCCACATCTGCCCAGCATCGAGCTTGGCCGCGTCCTGAAAACCAAGGGTCGAATATCGGTATTTAAATTTAGTCGCGTTTTGGAAAAAACACACAACCTTTCCATCTTTGTTGGCATACGCTGGCATACCGTACCACGTTTTCGGGGTGAGCGAAGGTGCAGTTTTCATAATCAGTGCGTGGATGCGCTTCGCCAGACTTCGATCAGGTTTCGGCATTTTTGAAATTTTCGCCAAGACCGCGCCTTCGCCTTCAGTATTTCCGGAGCGGCGTTCAGCCGCTTCTTCCCGCATGACCTTGAGCTCGTCGTCGGAAAAGACTTTGGTGGGTTTGGTGGGTGTCATGCGAGCACTATTGTGTTAGTAGGTTGGACTGGAGGCGCCGTGTGCAAAGATAGAGACGAGAATCGAAAGCAGGAGAAAGGCGCCCCCGATGCAGAAGATGACAATCCCCCAGATGCCCCACTGTCGCTGGACCTGTTTAAACTGATCGACGCTCTCCCAGCGGCCGGCTTTCCAGGCCCACTCGTTACCTTTGATCCCTAGGACAATCCACCAAACGTAACTGAGAACTGGAACGAAGCTTAAGAGAGATAACCAAACGCTATGTGAGATTCCCCAAATCCAGGTTAAGCCGGCTGCTCCCCAGTTCCAACCCTCGATCTCAGGCGGCACCACCGACGCATCCCCTTTGCCTGACCGTTCGTCATAGTGACTATCGGGAGCAATGGTTTTTTTATTCAAGAACACGATGCCGAGAGGGACAAAGACAAAGATGCCGATCACCCCGAGGAGCGCCACGAGCCCGAGAATAAGATTGATAATTTTTATTACTGTCGTGCCGAGCGTTACCGAATCGCCACTCGGATTGGTCGTCCGCGAAATAAAAATGACAATCGCCCAAATGAACAGTGTGGCAACCAGGGTCAGGAACGGCAACAGGATAAAAAATATTCCGAGTTTTTTATTTTTGTTCGAGACGACCATCGCAGTATTCTGCGGGGGTTTTGGAACTTCTGTAGTAGTTGATTTTTTGGTTGGGCTCATGACAATACGATACGACAGCAACCGATCAGTGTAAAGGGCCACTTGCCTTTGATGGATCCCTCTTTAAGACTTGACTTTCCTATTCTTTCAGGTAAGGTCTCGTCGTTAAGCCGACATCGCGCCGTCCAACCCTTTCAAGGAGTATCCCATGGCCATGGATTGGAAGCTACGCTCGTTCTGGAACGTCTATCAGCGACTGGCGCCCTTGATTGGACCGGTGCACATCGTCCGGCTCAACCCAGCCGATGGTCGCCAGCCGGTCATGCTGTGTCAACGCCTCGGCGTTCGGCTCGTCACCCGCCAGGAATACCTGGATGCCGTCTCGTCCGGTCTGACCCACGCTCCCGGATTTCCGATCGCCGTTGCTGACCTGTTCTACGACAACTGGGGTGATACGATCCGACATGGCTACTTCGTCAACCCCTACCCGAGCCCTCGTCCCGCCTGGGCCGATGAGTACTACAATTGGAGGCAACGTCGCGTCAGACGGCCGTTCCATCAGCTCTGGCGTTTCGCCGTCGCTCGGGTGGCCACTGTGTAGCCATCAACCACCGCTTGGTTTCATGACCTGGCGGTGTTTTATTGCTTGCACCTTTCGTTCCGTTGAAACTAGTCTACGTGGATTCGTTTACGATAATCAGCAATCATGGGAATCCGACTGACATACCCTGGATACATATCGACATAATGCCCGCGCAGGTCTTCTGGCTTCTGCCCGCCATACCGACCGGCCAGCCGCTCGTACTCGAAGGCCGGCGTTGTGAGATCGCCGCCCCGCACCCATTTTTCGCGTAATCCGGTGGATCCAATCGGTCCATGCGCCTCGATCGCTCCGATCCAGATCCGTCCCTCGCCATCGCGGCAAAAAATGTAGGTAAATTTTTCATCGTTCGAAGGCAGAGCCTCCATCTCGACCGGTCCGTATAAGGTTGTCGACTGACGCCAACGCTGTCCGTGGGCACGCATATTTGGCATCTGATTGAGATCGGAGAGCTTGACCTTCTCCGGTTCAAGTTTTCCACCCACCCGAAAGTATTCTCCGGTTAACTCAATCGCTCGACGGTCGACCTGATTCCGGTAGGTTTGGGATCGATCAATCGCGTGCGCCGTTCCAGCTAAAACTAAGTCTGGATGTTCAAGTTCCAGGGCTGATCGTCCGCTGATGTCTGCCAACCCAGGCTGCACTAACGTAGGAACAGTGACGCTTTCTTCACTGTACCCTTTCGAGTACCACTCCACCTTTCCATCGTGTGAGGTGTAGGTAGGTAAATAGCGCCACAGCCCGTGAGAGTTACTTAAGTAATAGCTGCGAGCGACGACGTTCCCTTGGTGTTCAATATACGCCACGACCGCCTTCCGACCTTCATGCAATGCGTATGGATCAGACGACAGCCAACGAACGCCCTCTGACTCGGCCAATTGATGGCGCGGTTGTAAGGATAATTCGCGCAACGTGGCCTGGTCGAGCTCAACCCCATAAAACGGATCGCCGTGGATTTCGGTTCGTTTAAGAGTCTCAGCTTGCTCCGCCAGCGAAAGTTCTTGAACGGCCTCGGGTGGCAGTGATGGTTGGGGTTCACGTTCGGACATGGATCTGAGTATACACCAATTCAGAATACTACGAGCTGATCAAAGCATCAGAATGGATCCTGCCGATAACCGTTGACTATTTGAACGCTTTTAGTTATTCTTGCTTACTGAAAAGTATGGGTCCCTAACTCAATGGTAGAGTATCAGCCTTTTAAGCTGAGAGTTCTGGGTTCGAATCCCAGGGGACCCACTAACGTCGGCGAAACCGACATTAATAATTTACTGCGTAGTCCGGGTACGGTCACAAAACTGTGCCCCTGGGACGAGAAGGGTTGAAGTGAGCTAGTCGAGCCAGGCTCGACGCAGCGAACGATCGGCGAGTTGCCGGTGGCAAGTCGCCGCAACCCAGGACAGAGTCCCAGGGGGGGCCACTAATTGAGACAACTTTTTAAGAAATCGCCGAATCTCGGCGAAGGTCTGCATAAACAATGAGTTCGAAAAAGACTCAGGGCCAGGCGCCAGAACGGAGAATAATAAAGCTAAGAGCTGAGATCGAATCGATTGAGTCTTTCTTTTATGGTGCCAAAGATGGCGATAATGATGATGCTTTCTTCATGTTGAAGATAAAACGAGACAATGTTATCAGAGGCATGATATTGGAGTTACATTTATCAATCGAAGATCTACTCAATGGCGTCATCAAAAGCCACATTCTAAGTACAAAGACTGGGAAAGAGCTGGTTGCTTCTTCAGCGGTTGACGAGTTGCTTGTTGGTGAGAGGGCGATGGGTTTTAAGCAGAAAATAATCTATCTGAAAGCTGCATCATTGATTCGGCCTCAACTTTTCAATGACTTAGATACATTAAACCGACTAAGGAATAAAGCAGGGCACAATTGGACACTAAATCGCGTTATTAGAAAAAAGATAAAGCGGAATAAGAGGAAAAGGCCATTGCTTGAATATAAGGGTCGTAATTTGTATCAACATGAAGTCATCAAGGAATTTATTGCCCACTACGGAAGGATTTATTATCGCTTGTGGCTGAAATTCGCTTGAAATCATTCAGCTTGGGTCAATCAGTCCGATACAGTGGTGGAAAGTAGAAGTCATCGGCTTCAAACAACCAAGTTCGAAGACGGATGCAAGAGGGTTCACCGTTCGGTATATCACGGGCTTTACGGCAACCGATAAATCGTCACGTGCGGCCCGCGACGGAGTTTCAGGTCGAGGGTGCGTAAGACTGACCAATCGCTCGCATAGAGTAATTGATTATTGTTCCAATCAGGATTTGGGTACGGCGGGAAATCAGCTGCCACCTTGGTTTGGGTGATCACGTTATCATACCCAGCCGCCACGTGTGCATACGACGAATCAGCGCCGTACCGATCAGCGGTGCGTGCGAGTGCACTTCGACTCCCAGCCGCGATTAACACATGTTCATTGTGTTGCTGATAATATGTCGGCGGATGGAGACCGAGGGAACTTGTCGTAATGACCGTATAGCGATCACTCAAGACCGGACCATACGGTTCGACGACTAGGGTTGAACCAGCCGGAACATTTTCCAGTACCCATTCTCGAGCTTGTTCAGCGGTGTGCGATAATTGAAATCCAACCACCGTCCGCCCTAAACGAACTGCCGGAGCAATGAAAACGAGTGCGAGCACGACGAATACGAGCGCACGTGGTTTGACTAAGTGCCAGAACCAGACTAACCCAGCGGCCATTGGCACTGTCAGTAGTGTCGTGACCGGAATCATCCACCGATCCCAAGACTGGCTGGTCAAACTGATCGTCGCAATGTAGATCAACGCGGCGATGAATGGGACGTCAATCCACGCGTGCCATCCTTTTTTTGTACTCCAAAGATATGACCCTAAACCTAGCAGGGCTAATCCAGTCCCAAGCTCCCAATTCAGCGCCTTGAAATAATTCATTAAATTATGCCACGGGCCAAGATCAGTATGAATGTTGTGATGCTGAATGATTTCTAAAGCTAAGTCGTGTGCGGCTCGCAGGGGTGTGATAAATAAAAACGGTGCAGTCACAAAGATCGTAGTGAATGCAACCAAGCCGGCAACTGCCCAACGTCGCCAGATCATCCGGCCATGCCGCCACAGATGAACCCAAACGACGGGCAATCCGATCAGGAGTAATACCGAAGTAAACTTTTCGGTGATTGCCAGCCCGAAAGCAACCGCACCGACGAACCAGTCTCGACTCGATTTCGTTCCTTCTAAGATTCGAATCATGACCGAGACCGCGATGAGCAGGAATGTCGTTTGCCAAATGTCTGGCCGGATGACGTGACTGTGGTCAATCAAGTAGAAATTGAACCCGACCAGCGCGGCGGCGGTTAGACCCACGGCCGGTGAATAGCGCCGGCCGAGCTTGTACACCAATCCGACCGCCACCGTTCCCATCATGGCTGACAACAATCTGCCGAGCACAATGAACGGCGTTGGGTTTTGACGAAAGGCCTGAGCAGCCGAGAGATGGGTATGGTCAGCAATATTCATTGCTGAATTCCAGATCCCCCATACAAAACCCGTGATGTAAATTTGCGGTTGAGCCGGCGCGCCGAACCAACCCGGATTCAATCCCCCGTTCGCAATCCGGAGCGCCGGGGTGGTGAAGAACGGCTCATCAGTAAATGACAGTCTCGGTAAACCGTACCCAATCTGCCAAATCCGCAAACCAAAACTAACGACAATAATTAGGACTAACCACCGAGTGGCAGTTGACCAGCGTTGCGGATTGAATTGGATCATGTCCGTGCCGGACTCGATTGCTTGGCCCGGTCAATCAATTTGTAAAAGATTTCGCGGGTGGTGACGACGTCGACTAAAGCGCGGTGGGCGCTGAGTTGCGGAACCTTGAGATAAGCCGCGACATTACCGAGTCGGTAGCTGGCCAATAAAAGATATCGCTTGGCGATGTCGAGTGTGTCAATGGTTTGGTTTGTCAGCGCTGGCCGGCCGAGACGCTGCAAATGGGCGTTAATAAAGCCAATATCAAACGGCGCGTTATGGGCAATGATAATAGCTGGGCCGATGAAATCAACCAATTCTGGGATGACGTCATCTGCTGCCCGACCTTCAGTTTGCAAGAGTTCATCGGTAATGCCATTCTTGGCGTGAAAGGCTACAACATCGATGGGAAGTGGGCGAGAGGGTTTGATGAGGTGCACAAATTCCCCCACGACGTCCCGACCACGGATTTTTTGGGCGCCGATTTCAATGACTTCGTGACCTTTGGCCGGTTCCAGGCCGGTGGTTTCGACGTCGAGCACCACGAATTCAGATGGTAGGCTGACTAGTGACATAGGTTAGGATGATACGTGAAAACTAGCCAGTTTTCAACGGCAATGTGGATGGTCATCGGGGAAAAGTTGGGTACAGGGGGCGTTGTCTGACCTCTGCCTTTCCAGTACACTACGTGGGCTATGGCCGACGCGATGACCGAACTGAAAACCCCGCCCCAAGCCTTGGAAGCTGAGCAGGCGGCGTTGGGGTCGTTACTCATCGATAAAGACGCAATCGTCCGGATTGCCGACTTGGTCAGTCCGGAAGACTTTTACAGCGATAAGCACCGTTTGGTGTTTGACGCCATGTTAACGCTCTATCAAAAACACGAACCGATTGACATCGTTTCGCTCTCAACGGTCCTGCAAGAACGCGGTCAATTAGACACTATCGGCGGACGGAGTTTCCTCGTGTCGTTGTCCAACGCGGTCCCAACCGCCGCCAATGTCATTCAATACGCAAAAATAATCCAGAAGAAATCGACCTTACGCCGGTTGTTGTCGGCGGCCACCAGCATGGTTCAACTCGGTCACCAGGAAACCGAAGATGTCAGCACGCTCCTCGATCAAGCCGAGCAATCACTGTTCAGCGTTTCCCAGCGCTACCTCAAGCAAAACTTCATCAACATTCGTGACATTCTCGATGAAGCCTTTGACCGAATTGATAAACTCCATCACGAGGGCGGCGGGTTGCGCGGCATCCCAACTGGCTTCACCCAGCTTGACAACATTCTCGGCGGATTACAAAAATCCGATTTGATTGTGTTGGCGGCGCGGCCGAGCGTTGGGAAAACCTCGTTAGCGCTTGATATTGCCCGCCACGTTGGCATTACCAGCAAGCTACCGGTCGGTGTTTTCAGCTTAGAAATGTCGAAAGAACAACTGGTCGATCGCTTGTTGTCATCGCAAGCTGACGTTGAGCTTTGGAAAATGCGCACTGGCCGCTTGAAAGATGACGAAGACTTTCAACGGATAGGTCATGCCATGGGTTTGCTGGCCGAAGCGCCGATCTACATCGATGACAGCGCCACCTCGAATATTCTGGAAATCCGCACCAAGGCCCGACGATTACAAGCTGAGCATAAAGGCTTAGGACTAATCGTGATCGATTACCTCCAGTTGATGGAAAGCCGTTCCGGAGAAAACCGAACCCAGGAAATCTCGGAAATTACGCGCGGTTTAAAATCGATTGCGCGCGAGCTGAATGTACCAGTCTTAGCACTTTCACAGTTGTCCCGTGCAGTTGAAGCCGAACGCCCACCAATTCCAAAACTTGCCCACCTTCGCGAATCCGGTTCGATTGAGCAGGATGCGGACGTGGTGCTCTTCATTTACCGCCCGGCGGTCTACGATCCAGACATCGAAGCCGAGAAAAAGAATTTGGCGGAAATCTTTGTGGCCAAGCACCGCAACGGCCCGACTGGTAGAGTCAGACTCTCATTCATCGAACGCCGCGCCTCCTTTGACAATCGTGAGGAACGGATGGATGAGTCGCAGTTTGGATCGTAGTTGTCATTTCGAGCGAAGCGAGAAATCTACTTTGTGCAGTTCGTCCGGCTAGATTTCTCGCCCGTTGGGCTCGAAATGACAAATGGTGCTATACTCTAGATCTATGGCAATGTTTTCGAAGTTAAAGCAGTACAAAGACCTGCGTGATCAAGCCAAGACCATGCAGAATGCCTTGGCGGACGAAACCGTCTACGCCGACGCGAATGGCGGCAAGGTCCAAATTGTGATGGACGGCAATCAGCACATCAACGGCGTCCAGATTGATCCCGAGTATCTCAAGTCTGAGAAAAAACAGTCGCTGGAAAAAGATTTGCGGTCGGCCTTTAACGATGCGGTCAAAAAATCTCAAATGGCCATGGCCAAGAAGGCCAAGGAAATGGGTAATCTGAATTTGCCCGGGTTGTCCTAACCATGCCGCAGTATCCGCCGGCGATTGACCGGCTGTTAAAAGCACTCACGAGTTTGCCAGGTGTCGGTCCTAAAACTGCCGAACGGTATGTATTTTCATTACTTCGCCAATCGCCTCAACGTTTACATGAACTAGCCGAGTCGGTCGAACACCTGCGCGATTCGATTGTGGCGTGCCAACGATGTCATAACTTCGACCAACAATCCCCCTGCCAGTACTGCCAAGACTCGAAGCGTGACCAACACACGATTTGTGTCGTGACTGATGCACCGGACGTGATTGCCATTGAGCACAGCGGCGTGTATCACGGGCTGTATCACGTCCTCGGTGGTACTGTCAGTCCAATGGAAGGCCGCGGACCGGAACAATTGTTCATCAAGGATTTACTGGATCGCATCCCTAAAGAAGAGGTTACCGAAGTGATTCTGGCAGTCAATCCGGACATTGAGGGTGAAACCACGGCGCTCTACCTGAAAAAAGCCTTAAAAGAATCTGGGGTCAAAGTCACGCAACTCGCCCGCGGTATTCCAACTGGTGGGGACGTGACGTATTTAGATGAAACAACATTGGCCGAGGCGATTAGTCACCGGCAGGCGGCGTAAAACTCCCTAGTCCGCGAAGAATGGATACACTGTTCGGCCGCCATCAATTTCTTTTATGGTCGACAATTTTTTTGACGTCGTGTTGTACGCATTAAATATCACTTTCATCGTTACATTATCTCTTGGAACCGGGTACCGGATTGAAGTTTCAAAAACAAAAATACTTCCATTCGATGGGAAAGCGGGGTATTGATCCCATTGTAGAGAAGACGTATTGGGGTCGAATTTCGGTTCCTCAAAAAACTTGGTCGCTGTTCCTGTAGTAACATCGATTACGTAACCGCTATGAGAAAAGCTGAGAACCAGTTGACTGTTATTATTAAACCATTCGAGGTTATAGATATAGCCAAGTACGTTTTCCGGCGATGCATCCTTAACATCACTTAATGTAAGTGTCAGGCTAGGGGTTGTGATATTCGGTAGATCAAAGATGTGTATTTTTAAGGGGGAGCTGTCTGGTACCGGAATAGCCATTTTTTTGCCGTCCGATGAAAAGGCTGGTCCCGAGTTGTTGCCATAATCCGCTGATTTAACCTTTGATCCGTCCTGTTGGGAGATGCGGGTAACTGGGCTCGCGCTTCCAATCCCTTCGCCGGCCCGATGGGTGTACAAAAAGCCGTTCTCTTGATCCCACAGATCATAGAAAGTATCCAGATTAGATGGCCCCAGTATGATTTGGTCGGTTAAAAAAGTATAGGTATAATATTTGCTTGATACTGGATTCGGACCGGCGAACTCACTTTTATAGGCTTCCGAGTTTTTATCGAACTTGGCATACTGCACAATGACCTGGTGCAAGTCAGAGGAGTAGACATACGGACCGACCACTTCATAGACGGTTTCGCCGGTCAGTGGGTTCGGGAGGCTCGTGGATTGGATGGTGTTTTTTTCTCGATCCCACAGCCAAATTTTTCCATTGCCCTGTAACCAAGCCAAACGATATTGATCAAAGGTCAACCGAGTGTACCCAGCAGGGGTCGTTTCTGGATTTGAAGCTTTACCATCATAGGTAATCGTTTGCAGCGTGTTGATAGTCTCGCTCCCGGTTGCTTGGGTGGAGTAGAAAATTCGTCCTGACCCGAGTGGCTGTTGATTGATTCTGCTGATGCTGGTGTTGGTAACCACTGGGACATTTTCATTTTGAAAGAATTCGCACGGATTCTCGACGGTCCCGCCTAAACACGGTGCATTATTATTTTTATTGTGAGTCGGGAAAAGTTCATCGATCGACGCGGGTTGAACTGAGTCTGGGGACCACGGCCATTTCAATCCCGGTGTCACCGCCCAGTACACAAGCACAATAAACCCAGCAATGGCCAAGGCCATCACAGCGATCGGGAGAATATTGCCTTTGCGCATTGGTTTTACCTATACACAGTCTATCACAAAACTCCCCTGGCGGGGAGATTGGTTAGGCTGAGATCTTCTCGATTTTGACGGTCGTGAAGTCCTGTCGATGGCCAAAGGTCCGGCGGTAGCGAACCTTATTATGGAACTTCACGCCGGTGACTTTTGAGTCGCGACCATGCGTAACGACTTTGGCGGTAACTTTCGCGCCGGCAACCAAAGGTTGGCCGACAGTCGTCTCTTTGTCTGAGGTGAGCAAGACATCGGTGAAATCCACGGTTTTGCCCGGTTCCGTCTTCAGTTTCTCAACCTGAAGCGTTTGACCAGGGCTAACGCGGTACTGTTTCCCGCCAGTGCGGATGATAGCGAACATAAGCAAGAAGTATTTGTAGCGTGAGCAGTATAGCGGAGGGCTTATTGTCTGTCAATCTCGACTGGATTGCCGATCGAGAGGTGCTGGGCAGCAATAAACCCGGCATTCACCTCGAGCACCGCGCTGGCCGGGGTTTTCGGTTGGTAAATACGCAAGTCAGTTATCGCTTGCCCCGCCGCCGGGGGTTGGACATTGGCCGTCAAATCAACAATCTGACCTTGGTCAATCCAAATGAAATCCAGTGGGATGAGCATGTCCTTCATCCAAAACTGGTACTCGCCTGGGTGATCGTAGAGCCAGAGCATACCGCTGCCCGCGGCTAAGCCCGTCCGCCCTCCCAAGCCCTTCGCTTGTAGTTCGGGGCTGAGCCGTACTTCAGCCGTGATGGTGGTATCAGAAAATTTTACTTTGGCTTGACCATAACCAGACGCGCCTGAAGATGGACCGAGGTGTCGTTGGCCAAGATAGGCTTTGATGTCTGGCCAGGCGCTCACAACCACGACGACAATAGCCAGAATGAAAGCAATTCCATACCAATTACCTTTCATGGTGACTGCGTTGAATCCGAAGTGAGACCCATATGACTAATGCTATCATTAGGACCAGTAACATGGCCAGCACATAGACCTTGGATTTGCCGCTCACAAATAACGTTGAGAGGCCAAAGACCAGGGTGACCAAGTACAGTAAGCTCACCGTTTGTCGAGTTGATAAGCCGGCATCTAGCAAGCGGAAATGTAAGTGACTCCGATCAGCCGTCTCGAGTGGTGAAGTATGGCGACGAACGCGCTGGAAAATCACCCACAGCAAATCGAGAATGGGCAGCCCGAGAATGAGGAGTGCAGTGGCAATTTTTCCACCAGACACGATCGAAAGTATCCCTAAGCTGAATCCAATAAAGAGCGAGCCGCTTTCGCCTAGGAAGATCTTAGCTGGATGCCAATTCCAAACCAGAAATCCGAGACAGGCACCGGCGAGTGCCAAGGCCATGATGGCCACGCCAGGTTGATTGACCTCAGGTCGAAGTGTCAGTAAAAAAATGACGACTGCCCCAATCGCGCCGAACCCACTTACTAAACCATCCAGACCATCCAGGATTTTCGTCGTGTACATAGCGCCCAGCAACCAGACCAAGGTGAACAGATCGGCCCACAAGGTCAGGTGGTAGTTGATCCCATGCCAGGTGAAGACTGACCATTGCGCTCGATCAAGATACAAGACCCCACCAAAAGGGTTAGTGATAAATTTCACCCCGACTCCGGCCGCCACCATCACCAAAGCAGCGATGACCGCCCAAACCAGTTGTCGACGCGGACTTAAGTTGAATCGGTCATCGAGCGAACCAATAACTGCAATCACCAGACTGGCGATGAGTACTCCCCACAGGGCTTTCGTCGTAACATCGCTTGTGTCATGTTGGTGAGGGACCAGCCACCACCACATTGCGTTCGCCACGATCAGAATCGCTAGGCCACCCAGCAGCGGTGTTGGTCGGCGGTGGCGCTTACGCAGCGGCGCGCTGGTCGGGTCATCCATTGCCCCCCAACGCTGTGCCCACCACCCAATCACCGGCGTTAAGACTACCGTCGCCACAAAACTAACAATCAACGCCAGGAGTTGATGATTAGTCACGGTGGTGCTGCAGATAGGACTCAACTAAGAGCTGAGCTACGCGGCTATCCTCCTCTCCGCGTTTCATCTTTTGGCCGACGTGTTCCCGTTGGACAGCCTGAGTCGAAAAACGTTCGTCCTGTTTCACGATCGGGACAGACAGTCCACTTGAGACAGCCATAAGGAATTCATCAACAATCTTCACTTGTGGTCCAGCTGATCCGTCCGTATTCAGCGGCCAGCCAGCTATAATCGTTGTAATTTTGTCGTGCTGAATGATGCGCTCGAGCAGTGACTTGGCATCAGACCATGAATTGATCAACCAAGCCGGCCGCGTAAATGCAAAACCAGTGTCAGTATCCCCGACCGCCACGCCGATTTTCTTGGTGCCGACATCAAGCCCCAAAATCTTACTCATGGGTGATGATCTCCGCACCGTCTTTTGAAACGAGGACGGTGTGTTCGAAATGAGCCGCCAGACTGCCATCGCGGGTGACGACGGTCCAGCCGTCAGCTTCAACATCAACCTCGGGCCGGCCGGCCGTCACCATTGGCTCAATCGCCAGGACCATGCCGATTTGGATTTTCGGCCCCCGGCCGGCCGGCCCGACGTTAAATATCGTGGGCGGTTCGTGGACAGCCTTGCCCACGCCGTGGCCAGTGAGCTGGGTGACAATTCCAAATCCAAATGGCTTGAGATAGTCTTCGATAGCCGCGCCGATATCGCCAATGTGGTGTCCAGGTTTAACTGCTTTCAGCCCCGCGGTTAAAGATTCACGCGTCGCGTCTACTAACTTTTGGGCCGCGCTATCAATCTGCCCAACTGCAACCGTCACTGCGTGATCACTAAACAGACCCTGGTAGTTCACCCCGATATCAAGGCCAACAATATCGCCGGTCTTGAGTTGACGTTGTGGAGATGGCAAGCCGTGCACGACCTCGTTGTTGATTGACGTGCACAGACTGGCGGGAAACCCATTAAAACCCAAAAAGGACGGTTCCGCGCCGGCTTGCCGAATGTAGCTTTCCGCAATTTCATCCAGCGCTTTCGTGCTCACGCCTGGTTTAACCGCTCGCACGACTGTCTGAAGCGCTTGGGCGGCAATCTGCCCACTCCGACGCAATTTGGCTATGTCGTTTTCAGTCGTGAGGGTAGCCATGAGTGCCGCGCCAGTTCTTTTTTGATGTGCTGATACACAATATGAATGCTTGGCTGGGCATCGATGTGAATAATCGGGACTTTACCATGAATCCACGTTAACATCGGCTCTGTTTCTTGTCGGGTCCAACGCAAACGTTTTCGAATCGCATGCGGAGTATCATCGTCACGCTGACGCAGCTTCAGACCGTCGTGATCACAAAACCCACGTCGTTTTTTCGGTGGATCGTGACGAATGTGGTAAACGTGCCCCCGCGGGCACACGCGACGGCCAGACAAACGGTGAATGGCTTTTTCGTCAGTTAATTCGAGTTGGATGATGATAAACGGCTTGGCGTAACGCATGAATGGCAGGACCTGCCCCATTCGTCGCGGGTACCCATCCACAATCCAACCGTGGCGAGCGTCAGGCTGGGATAAACGTTTCTTGACCACCGCGTTTGTGTTTCGGTCGGGTATCAAGCTCCCAGAATTCATGGTTGAGGTAATCCGCTTACCCAGCGGTGTGCCTTCTGCCATTTCACGCCGAAGTTCATCCCCAGCCGAGACGTGGGGAATATGAAAATAGCGCGATAGCAAGGCTGACTGTGTACCTTTGCCTGACCCTTGGGGTCCAAGCACAACAATATGTGGGGCCTGTTTCTTCACCGGCTCAGTATATCACAGAGGATTCAAACACCTTAGAAACCTTCGTAATCTCGTACAATCAACTGGGATTCGATTTGTTTGACGGTTTCGATCACCACGCTGACCACGATCAGCAATGACGTCCCACCAACCACTAACGTCGTGATGTTGGTGAAGCGCTGGACCAAGTTAGGCAGAATTGCAATCGCGCCCAAGAAAAGTGCTCCGGCCAGGATGATGCGATTCGTAACATACGACAAATATTCAGCTGTTTGTCGCCCGGGTCGAATACCCGGAATGAATCCACCTTGTTTTTGTAAGTTTTCAGAAACTTGGTTGGGTTGGAAGACAACGGCCGTATAGAAATACGTGAAGGCCACCACCAGTAAGAAATACAGCGAGTCATACAACCAGCCACCTTGGTGGAAAATCGTCGTTACTTGGGTAGCCAAGTGCTGCAGCCATGTAACTTTTGAACCAACAAAGAATTGCGCGACCAAAGATGGCATCAAGACCAATGAAATTGCAAAGATGATCGGAATCACGCCGGCCTGGTTAACACGCAATGGCAAAAACGTGTCAGCCCCGCCCACGATTTGGGTCCCACGTACGCGCCGAGCATAGTTGACCGGAACTTTCCGAACCGCTTCAGTCACGAACACGACGCCGGCCACCGTCACAATTCCTAGCGCGACGAAGACGATCATTTCTAAAAGTTTTGAGCTATCAAAAACAGCAATCGAACGTTGGACCTGGGCTGGCAAACGGGCCACGATCCCAGCAAAGATCATCAGTGAAATGCCGTTGCCAATTTTCTTTTCAGAAATCAACTCACCCAACCACATTAAGAAAATCGTTCCAGCCGTGATGGTAATAATCGCGGTCACAAATTGAAAGGTGGTTAGGTTTGGCAAAATACTGCCACTCGCCCGCCGGATCAAGGTGATCGTGCCGTACCCTTGGAGGGCGGCTAACGGCACCGTCAGATATCTCGTCCACTGGTTGATTTTTTCTTGACCGCGTTCTCCTTCCTTCGAAAGCTTTTCTAGGGACGGGACGATCATTGTCAACAATTGGAAAATAATCGAGGCGGTGATGTAAGGGCCAACCGCTAACATCACGACTGAGAACGTATCATAACTGCCGCCGGAAAAGACGTTGAGTAATCCCAAAAACTGGTTGGTTTGGAAGAAATTCTTGAGTGCAACCAGATTGACGCCTGGAATCGGAATGTGGGCGGTCAGTCGGAAAATAAACAACAACCCGAGCACGAACAGGATTTTATTGCGGACTTCTTTAATTTTCCAAACCAGGGCGAGTTTTTGCCACATGGCTATTTGGATTTGGGTTGCTTGGTTTCCGTTGGTTTGGGAGTCAGAACCACCGCTTGCCCGCCAGCCTTAGTAATCGCGGCGGCGGCGCCGGCCGAAAATTTATTGGCTTTAACAGTTAGTTTCTTCTTGAAGTCGGCTTGGCCAATGACTTTGTAACCATAGACCGGATTGCCGATCATGCCAAGGTGGTGCAAACGATCGGCCGTGACTTGTTGGCCATCGCTAAATGCTGAATTGAGTTGCAGCAAGGTCACGACCCCCATCCGTGGTCGTAAGCTCAAGAAACCACGATTCTTTGGCGTGCGTTCAATCAGGTGTTTCAGACCGCGACGAGTCAACTTATTGCGACCGCCCGTGCGGGCCCGTTGACCTTTGGTACCCCGGCCAGCCGTCGTGCCTTTACCGGAAGCGTTACCACGGCCCACGCGTTTATAGCGATGCCGGGACTGCGAGGGTTTCAGTGTGTGTAACTCGATCATACTATTTTCCTCGCTCAGCCGCGGCTTGTTCGCGAGTCTTCAAGCGTTGTAAGGCCAGCATCACGGCGTAGACATTGTTGATCTTGTTGGATGATCCGAGAATCTTACCGACAACGTTCTTGACGCCAGCCAATTCCATCATCAAACGCACCGGACCGCCGGCGATAACGCCGCTACCTTTTGGAGCGGGTTTGAGCAGAATTTTGGCAGCGCCGTGTTTGACCAGAATCGGGTGCGGAATGGTTTCGTTCACCATTGGGACCGTAATCATCTTCTTCTTGGCGGCGGTTACGGCTTTCTGGATCGCGCCGGAGACATCGTTGCCTTTGGCAATGCCAATTCCTAAGCGACCTTTCTGGTCGCCAATCGCAATCGTGGCGCGGAAGCGCATGCGTTTACCGCCGGCCACCACGCGCGTCACGCGGGCCAGGTCAATGGTCTTCTGTTCGAACTCGCGTGGTTCGCGCGGTCCGGATCGGCGGCGTCGGCCGCCGCCACGTTGTTGGGCTGAAGGAAGTGCCATACGTTTAGAAAGTTAATCCGGCTTGACGCGCGGCCTCGGCTAAGGCTTTGACTCGGCCGTGGTAACGATGACCGCCGCGATCGAACACGACTGAGGAAATCTTCTGGGCTTTGGCTTTGGTCGCCAATTCGGTGCCGACGGCCGCAGCCAATTCGGACTTTTTGCCTTTGGTCTTGAGTGTCAGATCTGAAACGCTGATTAAAGTTTTGCTAGCCATATCATCAATCAACTGAGCGCTGATATGTTTCAGACTACGAAACACTGCCAGACGTGGTCGTTCAGCTGTGCCGCTCACGTTGGCCCGAATCCGGGCGTGGCGGAAACGTCGGGCGGTGTGTTTGGAGGTAGTGCGAAGTGACATAGATTATTTGGCGCCAGCGGCTTTCACAACTTTACCGGCTTTACGGCGAATGACTTCATCGGAGTACTTAATACCTTTGCCTTTGTAGGGTTCGGGTTCTTTGAAACGACGAATTTTGGCGGCGGTCTCACCTACGAGTTGTTTATCAATCCCGGACACGGTCATCGTATTCTTTTCCACGGTCACGGTCACACCCTCTGGTACCATGAATTCAATCGGGTGGGAGAACCCCAGGTTAAGCGTCAGTTTTTGTCCGCTAACCGCCGCTTTGAAGCCAACACCGTTGATTTCGAGTTTAACTTGGAAGCCGGTGGTCACGCCGGTCACCGCATTCGCGATTAACATTCGCCACAGCCCCCACAGCGCCCGGTCATCTTGGTGGTCTGGGTGTTTGACGCTGATCGTCAGCTGGTTGTCAGCTTGAGCAATCTGAATATGCCGGTGCAGCACTAAATTGAGGCTACCTTTTGGTCCTTTCACTTCAGCCGTTTGGCCGTTGACGGTGACCGTCACGCCGGCTGGGACTGGAATCGGAAGTTTACCAATACGTGACATAAAGTTTAGGAAATTTCACACAAGACTTCGCCGCCGAGTTTGGCGTGACGGGCCTCATCGGCGGTCATCAAACCTTTGGGGGTGGAGATAATCGCCATGCCCAGGCCGCCTTTGACGCGCGGCAACTGATCACGTTTGACGTACACCCGGCGACCAGGCGTTGAGATCCGGCGCAAGTGTTCCATCACCGGTTGGTTATTGTTGAATTTCAACAGCAACTTGAGCGAGCGGTTCTGATCGAGACTGGCTAAACCGATAATCCAGCCTTCGCGTTCGAGCAATTGCGCCATGGCGTACTTCAACTTTGAGTACGGCAGCACCACCTCGCGCTGGCCGGCGAGTTGCGCGTTGCGGATACGAGTCAGGAAATCGGCGATCGGGTCAGTCATAGGATTACCAAGAAGCTTTGATCACGCCCGGGATATCGCCCTTATTGGCGAGTTCGCGGAAGCAGATGCGGCAGAGTTGAAAATCACGTAAGTAGCCACGCCGCCGACCACAGCGCCAACAGCGTCGAACAATTCGCGAAGAATATTTCGGAGCGCGAGCGGATTTTGCAATTTGTGCGGCAGTAGCCATAGGTTAGCGGGTGGATGAACTAAATGGAAAACCAAGTTGAGTCAGAAGCGCTTTACCCAGCGGGGCGGATTTCGCTGAGGTCACGATTGAAATTTCTAATCCGTGAATGTGTTCGACTTCATCACTGCGAATTTCCGGGAAGACGACGTTTTCTCGCAAGCCGACGGTCAACACGCCAGACTTTCCAAACCCTTTCGGATCAATCCCGTGAAAATCACGGACGCGCGGCAGCGTAATATTGATGAACTTATCCAGGAATTCCCACATCCGGGCGCCACGTAAGGTGACTTTCGCGCCGATCACCAACCCAGCTCGAATTTTGAAAGCGGCAATTGATTTTTTAGCCGCAGTGGTGACAGGTTTCTGACCACTAATTCGTGTTAAGGTCGAGAGCGCGGTTTCTTGGTGCTTCGGATCTTTCAAATGCTTGCCAAATCCAACGTTGAGGACTATTTTCGAAATTGTGGGCACGGCCATAGCGTTCGCCAGCTGGAACTCTTTTTGGAGCGCCGGCACTACGTCCTTGCGATAGCGTTCGAGTAAACGAGGGGTCATATTAGCTGAGAGATTCTTTCGTCCGAACAGCGCGGCGGGTCCGCTTGCCATTGACGTTCATTGATCCGACTCGCGTTGGTTGGTTGGATTTCGGGTCGATCAACATGACATTCGACAGATGCACCGGAGCATTGTACTGAACGCGTTGACCTTGATCGCCGGTTTTGCGAGCCCGGACGTTCTTGGTGGCTGAGTTGATCCCATCGACCACTACTTTCCATTCGGACGGCAAGACCTGCAGGACTTTCCCCTTTTTGCCTTTGTCCTTGCCGGTCAGGATCAGGACCTGGTCGCCAGTTTTAATCTTTGGTCGCGACATATTACAGTACTTCCGGCGCTAAGGAAATAATCTTGGTGAAGCCTTTGGCTTTGAGTTCACGGGCGACCGGTCCGAAGATACGGGTGCCTTTCGGTTCTTTTGACTTCGGGTCGACGATCACGCCGGCATTGTCAGAGAAACGGATGTAACTGCCATCAGCCCGGCGGTATTCTTTACGCTGGCGGATGATCACCATGTGGACCACGTCACCTTTTTTGACGGCGGCGTGCGGTGTAGCTTCTTTGACTGAGCCGGTCACGATGTCACCCAGCTGGCCGTAGCGCTTTTTGTAGCCGCCCCACACCCGGAAGACCGCCACGCGCCGAGCGCCGGTGTTGTCAGCTGGAGTCAGAATAGTACGGAGTTGAACCATAGTTAGGAGAGTTTGCGAATCACGCGCCAGCGCTTCGTCTTCGAGAGCGGCCGCGTTTCTTCAATCACCACGCGATCACCCGTTTGGTACTGCTTGGTTTCATCATGCGCTGCTAAACGACGCGAGACACCAAATTGTTTGCCGTATTTCGGATGCGTCAGGACCCGGTCAATTCGAACCACCACAGTCTTGGCCATTTTATCGGACACGACGGTACCATTCAGTTGACGGCGGCGGGCAGTTGTGGAATTCGACATACGTTTAGGCAGACTTCGGTGATTGAGGCTTCGATTTGAGCTGTTGAATTTTGGTCATGATGCGCGCGATTTCGTGTTTAGCCTGACGGAGTTGGCGGACATTTTTCTGCTGACCTTGGCTGACACTGAACCGGAGCGTGCGCAGGTGTTCACGGCTGGTCGCGAGCAAGCGTTCCAGTTCCGGCTGACCTTTGCGATTGATTTCGTTCCAGTCCATAGTCAGGCGCTATGCTCCCTCACGTTGAATAAACTTGGTTTTGACCGGCAGTTTGTAGGCGGCTAGTTGCATAGCTTCACGCGCGACCTCTTCTTTGACGCCGTCCATTTCGAATAACATGGTGCCAGGTTTCACGACGGCCACGAAGTGATCAACTGCGCCTTTGCCGCCCCCCATCCGGATTTCGTTACCTTTGATGGTCACGGGTTTATCAGGGAAAATACGGATCCAGATTTTGCCACCGCGTTGCACGAAGCGGGTCATAGCACGGCGAGCGGCTTCGATCTGGCGCGCCGTCACCCAACGTGCCTCGGCCGATTTCAAGCCATAGGTCCCGAAGGCCAAGCTAATCTTGTCCGTGGCTTTACCGCGGACGCGGCCGCGGTGCCATTTACGATGTTTGACCTTCTTGGGGAGTAACATACTTACTTAGGTTGATCCTTAAACACTTCACCTTTGTAAATCCAGACTTTGATGCCGATCTTGCCGTAGGTCGTCTGAGCTTCGCCGCGAGCATAATCAATGTCAGCGCGCAGGGTTTGGAGTGGGAGACTGCCGCTGGCCAACATTTCCGTGCGGGCAATGTCGGCGCCGTTCAAACGACCGGCGACCATGACTTTCACGCCCTGGGCGCCGCCTTGGCTAACTTGGTCAATCGCCTGCTTAAGGACGCGGCGGAATGGAATACGTTTGGACAGTTGTTCAGCCATGTTCCCAACCATCACCTGCGCTGATAATTCAGGCTTGTGAACTTCTTGGACGTTGAGCTTGACGTTGTACTTGCCCTGCCCCATCAGTAAGCGGCGTAAACCTTGGCGTAAGGATTCAATCCCCTGTCCGCCGCGGCCGATGACCACGCCGGGTTTTGAGGTATGAATCGTGACGGTCAAATTCTGGAGTGAGCGTTCAATATCAATCGCGGCCATACCGGCATTCACCAGTTTCGTTTTCAAAAACTTGCGGATCATGATGTCTTGCTTCAGTAAGGCCGGAAAATTGCGCGCCGAAAACCATTTGGCATTCCAATTGCTGGTCACGCCGAGACGGAAACTCTTGGGATGAACTTTCTGACCCATATTATTCCTTTCCTTGGCGGCGAGTGGTTGAATCTTTAGCGCTGTGCACTTCAGCCGGAGTTGTGCTTGTTGGTTTCACGGCCTTGGTGGAAGTTTTTGGTTCAGCCGGAGCACCTTTGACGTCGTTCAGTTTCATCGGTTCTGATTCTTTCGGCTTGACACCAGCTTTCGGTGGCGTCTGATCTTCTAAAATAATCGTGATGTGACTTGAACGCTTGAGAATTTCAGCGGCGCGGCCGAAGGCGCGAGGTTGGTACCGCTTCAAGCTCGGGCCTTCATTGGCGACGATCGATTTAATCCGCAATCCTTTGCGATCGAGTTTGAAATTGTGCTCGGCGTTGGCGATGGCTGAGTTCAAAAGTTTCAAAACTGGTTGAGCCGCGCCTTTGGGCAAGATTGTTAGTTGGTCAACGGCGCGATCAACCGGCAAGCCGCGCACCAAATCCACCACCAACCGCACTTTGCGTGGGGCGACTCGGAGGTGACGAAGGTGAGCGCGGACTTCCATACTTATTTTTTCTCAGCGGCTGGTTTAGCCGGCGCTGCGGTCGCAGCCGCCGTTTGCGCTTGAGCGGTTTCAGCTTGCTTCATTTCCAATTCTTTCTGCATCCGACCGCCGTGACGCACGAATTTGCGGGTCGGTGAGAATTCTCCCAAGCGATGACCAACCATGTTTTCAACCACCAGTACCGAGATATGGTTCTTACCGTTGTGCACACCAAAGGTGAAGCCGACCATTGCTGGCGTAATCACCGAGTCACGTGACCAGGTTTTAATAATGGTTTTGTCACCAATTTTCAACTTGGACACCTTGGTCAGGAGTTTCGGATCAGTGAACGGACCTTTTTTAAGTGAGCGGCTCATAGGTTAGCGTGGTCGACGAGAAATAATCCAACGATTTGAATACTTTTTGCGACGGCGGGTTTTGACGCCCAGAGCGTGCTTACCCCATGGGGTTTTCGGATACGGCATACCAATCGGGTTATGGCCTTCACCGCCGCCATGCGGGTGATCGACCGGGTTCATGGCTTTCCCACGGACCGACGGACGACGGCCTTTCCAGCGCATCCGGCCGGCTTTGCCCCAGCGGATGTTGCCATGGTCGACGTTGCTGAGTTGACCGATTGAAGCCATGGCGATTTTCGGGACTTTACGGATTTCACCGGACGGCATTTTCAGTAAAGCGTCATCACCTTCAACGGACATGATCAGCGCGGCCGCGCCAGCTGAGCGGACAATCGCGCCGCCTTTGCCAGGGATCAATTCAATATTGTGGACTGGAACGCCAGTTGGGATGTATTGCAGCTGGGTGCGATTGCCAGGTTGAACATCAACTTTGTTGGGTGACACCACGAGTGACTGACCAATTTGCACGCCCAGCGGGGCCAATACTAAACTCTTCATGTGATCCGGATATTCAATCAAGGCCACGTGGGCGGAACGATTCGGATCGTACTGCACGCCGAGAACTTTGGCTGGCTGGTTGTGGCGTTGCTGTTGGAAATCAACCTGACGATAGAACCGCTTATTGCCGCCGCCGCGATGTCGGACCGTAATTTTGCCCTGGCTGTTTCGGCCGGCCGTGGTTTTGATCGTCTGCAGCAAACGCTTTGGCGCAGTTTGTTCGCCACTCAACTCAGCATAATCGTTGACCGATGAGTGGCGACGACCTGGGCTAGTGGGTTGGTAAATGCGAAGTGGCATAGATTATTTAGCAGGGTCGATGGTTTTGCCTTCAGGTAAGGTCACCACGGCTTTGCGACGGCCAGCTGTGCGGCCGACTGATCGGCCGTAGCGCACCCATTTGCCTGGCAGATTCACGATGTTGACGCTGACTGGTCGAACGCCGTAGACATGTTGGACCGCGTGGCGAACGTCAACTTTGGTGGCTTGGTCGTGGATCATGAATGAATATTGCGATTGAGCTTGTTGGCGCGTGGTCTTTTCGGTCACGACTGGACGTAGGAGTACGCGGTTGGCTTGATGCGTTGATTCGCGAACTTGGGCTGATTTAGTAGTTTCAGTTTTAGCCACAGGTTTTTTGTCATCTTTCCCAGCCGGAACATTCGCGAAAGATTTTTGCTTGGCATCGTCAGCACTCACCTTGCCACCTTTCGGTTTGCTCGGCGTTTGTTTGCCTTTACGGCTGGTGAAGCGATCGAAGAAGCCCATATTACTTGGCGTAGGTTTTGGAGATCACTGGGAGAGCGTCTTGCAAAACAACTAGTTGCTGGTGACGCAAGACGTCGTAGACATTCAGACTGTCGGCTCGAATGAAACTGACACCAGGAATGTTACGCCCAGATTTGATCAGAGCGTGGTTAGTCGCCGGCATCACAATCAAGTTGGTCTTGTGGTGCGGGACGGCGTTCAAGACTTTGTTGAATTCTTTGGTCTTGGGCTGGGTCAATTCGATTTTATCGACGACGGACATCCGGTCGCTCTGGGCTTTGTCACTCAGGGTCATCAGTAAGGCTTGGCGCTTGGATTGGACGTTCATCTTAATTTCAAAATTGCGATTCTTGCGCGGACCGAAGATGACGCCGCCGCCTTTCCACTGTGGAGAGCGAATCGAACCGTGCCGGGCACGACCAGTACCTTTTTGGCGCCATGGTTTCTTACCGCCGCCACGGACTTCAGCCTTGGTCTTGGTATGGGCCAACACCGGTCGGCGACCAGCCAGAATCGTGGTGACGGCTTGCTCAATCAATCCGCGATTCGGTTTTAAGCCGAAAACTTTGGCGTCGAGCTCAACGTTGCCAATCGCTTGCCCGGTTTGATTATAAAGTTTCGCGGACGACATATTACTTCGAGATGATTGTCACGAAACCGTTAAAGGGGCCAGGAACGGCACCTTTCAACCACAGTTCATGTCCTTCGGCGTTGACTTTGACCACTTCCAGATTCTTGACCGTGACTTTCGCGTTCCCCATCCGACCGGCCATCCGCGTGCCTTTCATGACGTGCTGCGGGAAGGTGGCGCCGATCGAACCGGGAGCGCGCAAGTTATCTTTGTGACCATGCGAGGCCGGACCGCCTTTGAAATGGTGGCGCTTGACGACGCCGGCGTAGCCGCGGCCTTTTGAGGTGCCCGTGACTTGCACAACGTCACCCGGTTGGAATTGGGTGACGTCAATCTTGTCGCCTTTACTCTTGCCGTCCGCATTGCGAATTTCACGCACGCGCGTAAAGCTGCCGAGCTCTTTCCATTCTTCCCGCTGAGCCTTGGCCAGCCGCGAGGCTTTGCGCTTGCCTTGACCCAGTTGTAGGGCGGTGTAGCCGCCCGCGTCGGCCGTCCGGACGCCGGTCACGACGTTCGGTTCAGCTTTGACCACGGTCACCGGTACGACGCGCCCGTCGTCGGCGAAGACCTGGGTCATCTGCTTTTTTTGGCCGAGGATGAATTTCACAAATGAGAAGTTAGAGATTGGAAGTTAGGGGTTGGAGGTGGGAAATTGGAGAAGGTACGAAACACCGCTTGGGCCGTCATTAGGCACCGCAAGCGGTGTTCATGATGGCGACCGTTGTCCGGGGATTACGACAGCGAGTACTGGTCTTGTCATCCCTGGAACTAATCGTCGGATGGATTGTGTAATGATTAGGACTTGATCTCGATATCGACGCCGGCTGGCAAGGTCAGTGAGGTCAGTGCGTCCACCGTTTTGGGCGTCGGGTCGACGATGTCGACTAAGCGCTTGTGAGTTCGCATTTCGTATTGCTCACGTGAATTCTTGTGAGCAAACGAGCTGCGAATGACGGTGTACTTGCTGCGCTCGGTTGGGAGCGGAACTGGACCTTTGATACTGGCGCCAGTTCTCAGGGCCGTTTCAATAATCGTTTTGGTTGATTGATCGATGATCTTGTGATCATAGGCCCGAATCTTGATGCGGAGGCGCTGGTGCTGTTCTTCCTCGGTTGAGGTTTTCGGTTGCGGTGCGTCGGGCATGGGAAGGAGCGGCTGAGTTATGAGAGATTACTTGTTGATCTTCAGGACCACGCCGGCGCCGACCGTATGACCACCTTCGCGAATGGCGAAGCGTTGCTTCTCTTCCAAGGCGACCGGGGCAATCAGTTTGATGCCGAGTTTCACGCTGTCTCCCGGCATGACCATTTCAGTTCCGCTCGGGAGTTCAATTTCACCAGTCACGTCCGTCGTGCGGATGTAGAATTGCGGTTTGTAGCCTTTGAAGAAGGGGGTGTGGCGGCCGCCTTCCTCTTTGCTCAAGATATAGACTTCGGCGTCGAATTCGGTGTGTGGGGTAACGCTGCCGGCCTTGGCTAAGACTTGGCCGCGTTCGACATCTTCTTTCTTGGTACCACGCAGTAACAGACCAGCGTTATCACCGGCCATCCCGGAGTCGAGTTGCTTGTTGAACATTTCAATTCCGGTCACGACAGTCTTGGTCGTCGGTTTCAAACCGATGATTTCAACTTCATCGTTGAGTTTGATTTGACCGCGTTCGATCCGGCCGGTCACCACCGTGCCGCGACCTTCGATTGAGAAGACGTCTTCGACCGGCATCAAGAATGGCTTGTCGGTTTCGCGCTTCGGTTCCGGAATGTACTCGTCCAAGGTCTTCATCAATTCCATGATGCTGTCTTGGTACTTGGCGTCGCCTTCCAGCGCTTTCAACGCTGAACCGCGGATGATCGGAGTGGTGTCGCCCGGGAATTCGTACTTTTTCAGTAAGTCGCGGATTTCAACTTCCACCAGGTCGATCAGTTCTTTGTCATCGACGGTGTCGCATTTGTTCAAGAAAACGACGATGTACGGCACGCCGACTTGTTTGGCGAGCAGAATGTGTTCGCGGGTCTGGGGCATCGGACCATCAGCGGCCGAGACGACTAAAATCGCACCGTCCATCTGGGCGGCGCCGGTAATCATGTTCTTGACGTAGTCGGCGTGGCCCGGACAGTCGACGTGCGCGTAGTGACGCTTATCGGTTTCGTATTCGACGTGAGCGGTAGCAATCGTAATCCCACGCGCCTTTTCTTCCGGTGCGTTGTCGATGTCATCCACACCTTTATGCTGGGCGATGAAGCCTTTATCCGACAGGGTTTTTAAAATCGCGGCCGTTAAGGTCGTCTTGCCGTGGTCAACGTGACCAATGGTTCCGACGTTGACGTGCGGCTTACTGCGGTCAAATTGGGAGTCTCCCATTGGGGCTCAATCCTACGGGGTTAAACAATTGCTTGGAAACTAAACGAAAACGCAGGTCGGAGTATATCAGGATGGCCGCTAAATGGCAAGGTAGACATGATTCGAACCTAATCTTAGAAAATGGAAATTGATTTTTTTACCTAAGATTAGCCAAAAAGTAGCATTTTCAAGAACATAATTAGGGGCCCAATTGTCTTTCGACGTTCGGGCCCCATGCTGCGGACGACTCTTCGAGAAACCTCGACAGTTTTGGCTGGTGTGACCCAACCGGACCGTACGTGATTTTGCCTAGTGGCAACTGTTTCCGACTGATCGGATAGGCGTTTGGCTTTTGAGGGCCTCAGACCTTTCACCCGTTCGGCCGGATCAGCCTTGCTTGTTTCCACCTCATGGTGGCCGGCGTTAGGTCTCCCCAACACTGACCTTCCCTGTGCGGGTCGCCCGTCCCCTTGCGGGATCGTGGCCTCTCGCCAGATGGATTTAGCTACGAAGGACTTCCGCTGCGTGAAAAGAAGGATACTGTGGCCATCAAATCACCGCAACCCCGCCTATCAACGACCTACCCCCAGGTTTTTCCCCGGAGTTGTTCACAGGTTATTCAGAAAAAAGCCGCTGAAATGGATCGGCGGCTAGAGACAAGAGTTTAGAGTTTTCCAGTACGACGGTACTTTTTCCACTTGGGCTCCCACCACTCGCGGAAAATACACAGGAGGATTTCGTCGTAGTAGCGCCCGCGCCGATAGAACTGCTTTCGGCGGCGACCCTCAACTCGATACCCGCACTTCTGGTTGTAAGCCGCGCTCCGCCCGTTGAAGGCGAAGCAGGCGGAACAGATTTTGCGGAGATTGAGTGTGTTGAAGGCGTAGCCGAGCAACGCCATCTTCGCGTCTTGGCCGAAGCCTTTCCCCCAGTAGGCTTTATCGCCAAAGGCCGCGCCGGTCGTCGCCACTCGACTGACCCAGTCGATCCGATGCAAGCCCATCAATCCAATCGGGGTGCCGTCTTTCGTTTCAACCATCAACACAACATCGTTGGGACGCTTGTCTAGTCCTTCTACCCAGGCGATTTCTGCCCCTTCGGTGAACGGCATAACGGCTGTCAGAAATAGTCGTACCTCTGGATCATTCATCCACCGTACCAACAGCGGCACATCCGTCTTATTGACCGGACGCAACACAGTCTTTCGTCCACGTAGGAACACTACTCGATTCTTTTCCATCTCCATTCTCCTTTTGACAAGGTACACATCCAAAACACCCGGTCGCAGGTTGCGCCGGGGCGGGTAGTGAACGTTATGAAAATGCTTTACTTTCGCATCCAATCCACCACCAGCCCGGGCGCAACGGTCGCGCAGCCCGAGTGTTTGATATCCAGCCAATATTGGCGGGTAGTGGTGAACATAGTTTCAGCACCTTACTAAATCATCAGACCAAAGTCAAGAATGGCTGAAAAAATCTGCCTGGGTTTTACTGTAAGTGAGAAACGTCATTCAAATGAATAACGCTTGCCCGACCGGTCGGATGAACATCCAGAATAGTCACGCTCGTATTGCCGAGCAGAAAATTTTGCCCGCCGATGTCAGCTCCGTCTTCGACCGCCGCTTCGAGTAACGTGAATAAAAGCACGCCATGACTGACCACCACGAGTGTTTCATCTAAATGTTTTGCCTTGGCGATATTGAACCACTTGATTGCTCGGGTCTTCACGTCATCAATCGATTCGCCTCCTGGAATCCTTTTCTTACGATCGATTTTCTTTTGCGTATTACCAATATCATCGTCTGGATGAATCGGCTTCCCGGTCATCTCGCCGGCGTTCCGTTCGCGGAGCAGGAGATCATAGACCAATTTCACCTTGGGATGATGAGACACAATTTCTTTGGCGGTAAAGTTCGCGCGCTGGAGATCGCTCGAATACACAATGTCAATTTTCTGTTTTGCCAAACGTTCTC
This sequence comes from uncultured Gammaproteobacteria bacterium, assembly GCA_964383765.1. Taxonomy (GTDB): domain Bacteria; phylum Patescibacteriota; class Patescibacteriia; order SBBC01; family CAIJZX01; genus CAYLHT01. The sequence goes on from CAYLHT010000004.1 coordinate 39,593, forward strand.
CTACTCGTCTAGCTTGTTGTCGCCCGTTGTCATTCAACGGCACATCGCTCTGGCCAATGTGCGTATTGGTTCGATTGTGATCCGTTTCGCCGTGCCGAACGAGAATGAGTTTCATAGTGCTATCATAACACACCACCGATTCTACAACCGATGGTGCGCTCAAGTAGAATACTATTTCGCCTTTTCGCCAACTATCTCCTGTGCCACGTTCCGCGGCACTTCGGCGTAGTGCGAGAATTCCATGGAGTAGGACGCGCGACCTTGGGTCATCGAGCGCAAACTCGTAGCGTAGCCGAACATTTCGCCCAGCGGCACTTCCGCGTCAATCACTTTCGCTTGACCGCGGTCAGTCATTTCTTTGATGGTCGCGCGTTTGGCGTTCAAGTCGCCGATCACGTCACCCATGAACTGTTCCGGCGTAATGGCTTCGACTTTCATGATTGGTTCGAGCAGGACTGGCTTGGCTTTACGGCAGGCTTCCTTGAAGCCCATCGAGCCGGCGATTTTGAAGGCGGCTTCGGATGAGTCAACGTCGTGGTAACTGCCATCATAGACCGCGGCTTTGATGTCGACCATCGGATAGCCGGCCACCACGCCGCTATCCATGGCTTCCTTAATCCCTTTGTTGATTGGCGTGATGAACTCTTTCGGAATTGAGCCGCCTTTGACTTCGTCGATGAACTCATAACCTTTGCCGGCTTCATTCGGTTCCACGCGGATCCAGCAGTGACCGTACTGCCCGCGACCACCGGACTGTTTGATGTACTTGCCTTCACCTTCGGCAGTTTGGGTGATGGTTTCACGGTAGGCGACGCGCGGCTTACCGACGTTTGCTTCAACTTTGAATTCGCGTTTCATCCGGTCGACAATGATGTCGAGGTGGAGTTCGCCCATGCCGGAAATAATCGTCTGCGCGGTTTCTTCATCACTACGAACCCGGAAGGTCGGATCTTCTTCTGCCAAGCGGGACAAGGCAATGCCCATCTTCTCTTGATCCTGTTTGGTCTTGGGTTCGATCGCGATATCAATCACCGGTTCAGGGAAGACGATGTTCTCGAGTTTGATCGGATGATCAGGATCGCAGAGTGAGTCACCGGTGACCGTGCCTTTCAAACCGACAGCCGCCGCGATTTCTCCGGCATAGACATGATCAACATCTTCGCGGGAATTGGCGTGTAGACGCACAATCCGGCCGATGCGCTCTCTGTCCCCGGTGGTGGTGTTGAGCACATAGCTCCCGGCCGCTAGATTACCAGCATAGACACGGAAGAAGGCGAGTTTGCCGACGAATGGATCGGTAGCAATCTTAAAAGCCAGGGCGGTGAACGGTGCATCGTCACTGGTTGGACGTTCAATCTCGGCTTCCGTTTTCGGATCCGTGCCTTTGACCGGCGGAATGTCGAGCGGTGAGGGCAGGAAATCATTGACCGCATCGAGTAAAAATTGCACGCCTTTGTTCTTCAAGGCTGAGCCGCACAGGATTGGAACCAGAGTATTGCTGATGACAGCTTTGCGGAGAGCAGCTTTTAATTCCGGCACGCCCGGCTCTGTTCCACCCAGATACTGTTCAAGTAACTTGTCGTCGGTTTCACAAATGGCTTCCACGAGTTTGTGGCGGTATTCCTCAACTTTGTCTTTCATGTCGGCCGGGACGTCAACCTGCTCGAACTCTTTTCCCATTTCGTCTTTGTAGATTTCGGCTTTGCGGTCGAACAAATCGATAATGCCTTGGAAGGTGTCGGCCGCGCCAATTGGCAACAGGGTAGGGTAGGCTCGCGTCGTCAATCGGTCGTGAATTGATTTCACTTCATTGTAAAAATCCGCACCCATCCGGTCCATTTTGTTGATGAAACAAATCCGCGGCACGTTGTACTTTTCCGCTTGGTGCCAAACTGTTTCGGATTGCGGTTCAACGCCGGCGACACCATCGAAGACAACGACGCCGCCATCGAGAACACGAAGTGAGCGTTGGACTTCCACGGTAAAGTCAATGTGCCCCGGGGTGTCGATCAGGTTAATCCGGTGATCTTTCCAGAAACAAGTCGTGGCGGCAGCAGTGATAGTAATCCCACGTTCTTTTTCCTGCTCCATCCAGTCCATTTCAGCTGCGCCTTCGTGGACTTCACCAATTTTGTGCTTCTTGCCAGTGTAAACCAAAATCCGCTCGGGGTCCGTGGTTTTTCCAGCATTGATGTGGGCGTTGATTCCGATGTTCCGAGTTTGTTCGAGAGAGTATTCGCGGGGCATAGGGGTTGAATGTCATTTCGACGAGCCTACGAGGAGAAATCTATGTTGTGGAATTCGCAATACAGATTTCTCGCTGTTGCTCGAAATGACAGTGTATATTATTTCTTGACTAAATCAATAAGTTCTTGCAAAGTTTTCTGGGTCGTCGGGCCAGTCTCCTTATCCATGCTGGCGGTCAGGATTTTTTTGGTCTGATGAAGGTACCAGGCACCGGGTTCCTGGGTGTTCAGGGTTTGATATATTTCTGACAGATCGACCGTGCTATTCGGCTGCCCCCGGAAATCACCGAAGGCTTTGGTCGGGTCAGTCTGCACTCGGAGGACAAAGCCATGATGGTAGGCTTCAACATCACTGCCGCGGAAGGTGGAGTGGAGGCCAACGGCTTTTCCCCATTTCGTTTGAAACTCAATGCGTTGGTCCCATTCAGCCAGAAATCGTGCGCGTTGGTTGAGCTGTTCAACCAAGCCGTCAATCAGCTGTAATCCAAATCGCATCATCACGTTATCGGGGTCCTGCAGTTTCTGTTTCTTCGCCGCCCAAATATTTTTTTGAACCGCCCACACCCCTCGCAAGATCGATGGGATCGAGAAGCTGCTGGCATGCGCATCGTTCAACTCCCATTGCGCGGTGTCCTCTTTGTGAGCAAAATCCACTAACCACTCGAGCGCTTTATCTTCAAATCGGTCATTCGGGATCAAGCCGCGGTGAAGTAAATCTTCGTACACTAATTTCGTCGCAGATTGACCAGCTTTCATTCCGTGTTCATCGTATTTGCCACGTCCAATCCCGAGCGGCACCATATTTTTTCCGGGTGGCATTGTCCCACCGGTTGGCGTATTGGCCACAAAGTAAAAATCGCAATCAGCGAAAGTCGGATCAAAGGTTCGCAACAACCAGCTCGCGACGACTTCGTCGAGGTGGGGACGACGATGCGTGACGATGGTGATCATGAGAGATGGGTTTTTCTCCAATCACTGGTCGCCTTCAGCATGCGTGAATGGAGGTCGATCAGCATATTCCGAACTTGTTCGCTGATGGCTTCTAATTCTTTCAGGGCCGGCGACGGGACATTGTCGAGGCTGGACGATTGAATGAAGTTCAGTGCGTCCGGTGTCTCCGTTTGAATCAACTGCTCCGCTTGGTTGGCCAGCTGTCCAACCTGCGATTCTGCCGCTCCGATAATATCATCCATCGGTTGCGGAAACTCCTCGGCCGCCTCGCCGATGGCATCATTCGCCATGGTTCGAATGTCCTGGTTCAAACCTTGGATTTGAGTGACCAGTTTACGAATATTCGCTTCCGAAATTTCTCGTTCCCGACGGATGGCCGACTCAACGACATCGTTGATATGCCGACCGGCAGTTTCGCTGGTGACCGTATCGGCCGCGACCAATGGATGTTCTTGGTTGAGCTGTTGGCGCAGTGAATCTAATTTGGCCTGATCTGGGTGGTCTTTTTTCAGCTCGACTGATAATTCATCAATCAATCGGTCAACCGGACTTTCCGGATCACCGGCGATATGCTCAGCGTGTTCGTCCATGACGTTCTTGGCTTGCTGAAAAGTGAGCTCACGACCAAGATGGCCCCGCAGTTGCCGAACTTCCTGTTCATCGATATGACTGTCCTGGGGACGGCCGGTTTCTCCTTCGCTCTCACCCATATTCGTTAGGCGAAGTGGGCGAAGGCGCGGTTGGCTTCCGCCATCCGATGGACGTCCTGTTTCTTCTTGATAGCGTCGCCTTGGTTGGTGGCCGCAGCCATTAATTCTTCGGCGAGCTTGTCAGCCATCGGTCGGCCTTTTTTGCTACGGGCAGCGTCGAGAATCCAGCGGAAGGCTAGGGCTTGTCGGCGCTTGGGTGCGACTTCAATCGGGACTTGGTAGTTTGAGCCGCCGACGCGTCGGGATTTGACTTCCACGATTGGCGAAACGTTTTTGATCGCCGATTCAAAAACTTCAAGTGGCTTCTGCTTGGATTTGTCGGCGATAACATCGAAAGCCGAGTAGACAACTTTGCGCGCCACGGTTTTCTTGCCGCGGGTCATGACCACATTAATAAATTTGCTCAAGACCACCGATTGGTGTTTCGGGTCGGCCGGGATATTTCGAATCGGAGCTGGTTTGCCTCGCATTGAATTAGCTCGTTAGCGTTTTAGCGGATTAGCGGTTTAGTTTCTTGGCGGTTTGGTCTATTTTGGTTTTTTTGCGCCGTAAATCGAGCGACCTTGTTTGCGATCGGACACGCCCTGCGTATCGTACACGCCGCGGACGATATGATACCGCACGCCCGGCAAGTCTTTCACCCGGCCGCCGCGGATCAACACGATTGAGTGTTCTTGCAGGTTGTGGCCAATGCCCGGAATGTAGGCCGTTACTTCTTGGCCGTTCGATAGGCGCACACGCGCAATCTTCCGCAGGGCGGAGTTCGGCTTTTTGGGAGTCGTGGTCGTGACTTTAACGCACACGCCGCGCTTAAATGGGCTGCCTTTCGGCAAATAGGTACGTTGCCGGTGCACCGCATTCATAATAGTTTCCAGGGCCGGGGTTTTCGACTTCGGCTTTTGGAGTTGGCGCCCTTGGCGGACGAGTTGATTAATTGTTGGCATTAACGGGAAAAGTCTACTGAATGTTAGCGCTCAGGTCAAGCCCGAGCGGGGTCAAGAAAAGTCGCTTGAGAAAGCGACAAACGATAAGCAACCTGCTCAGACTCTACCATTCCGTCGTCAGACTGTCAAATCCTACAGCAATGAACCGAGACCCAGTACTCGCAGCACGAGCTTTACCCCGCCGAAAATATAGCTGTTCAACAATCCCCCGCCGAAATAACTCATCGCGACCAGCGCTAATAATAGGAACATACCGTACCGTTGCAGAAATTGCGTTAACGGATGTTGCGGCCCGGCGATGGCGGTCAAAATGTGTGAACCATCTAATGGACTGATTGGAATGAGGTTGAAAACGGCCAGACTAGCATTCACGATTACCAATGCTTGTAAGAAAATCACCAGCAGGTTCGTCGTCGGCAGATGTGGGCCGACGAGGAGTAATGTGTATCCGCCGAGCGCTACGAGTACAATATTTGAAATCGGGCCGGCAATCGCCACTAGGCTCGAACCCCAACGTCGGAAGCGTAAGTTGTAAGGATTGAACGGGGCCGGTTTACCCCAACCAATCCTGGCCACCAGGATCATTAAGCTTCCGATCGGATCAAGATGTTTGAGTGGATTGAGCGTTAACCGTCCTAGCATCTTTCCGGTTTGATCTCCCTGCAAATAAGCAGACAAGACGTGAGCAAATTCATGAACGCCAATCGACAAGAACAACGCCAGATAGGCGGCGATGGCGGTCAGGACGTCAGCATTCATATCTAGGAATTCAGGCCTTGATTCAAAGATGGGCTTGTGCTAGAGTAGCACAGCTTCATAATTCTTCGTAGTCATCCAACAATTTCACCGTTATGGCTCGCATCTGCGCCGTCTGTGGTCGGGGAGCGATGAATAGCTTCTCCCGTAGCCACTCCAATATCGCCACCAAGAAAAAGCAGCATCTCAATCTGCAGACCTTGTTCAAAGATGGTCGGCGGGTGGTCGCGTGCGCTTCGTGTATTCGTACCGAAACGAAACGTTTGACGTCGACTGCGACCGCTTAGCGGTTCAGCAGTCGCCATTCGAGGAAGAGCAACACGAACCAGCCCACCAACTGGATGTACCAGAGAATTTGTTGAATTTGTTCAGCCCGCTGTTCGTTCGTGACGCTGAAATGGTCGGCCGCCATGGTCGACATGCCTTCCAAACTCTCGAGCACTTGCCGGATACTCTGACGCCAACGGTCGAGATGGAGTTTTTTGCTGGCGAGTGAGTAGAGTCGACCGGCGTACCAGTCGCCGATAAGTTGGATATCGCGCTCGGCGTGTTCAAACTCAATTACTGACTGGGCTCGCAAGCGCATCAATTCCGACATCATCGTGCGGACCTCACGCCGGCTAATATTTGGCACCCGTCGAAGTAGAGAACTCATGGCGTCCAAGCGTTCGTCCAATTGCTGATCGAGGTGTCGTAACCGCAACAAATTCACATTCGCGACTTGAAGTACGTCTATGGTGTCTTGCCAGTCGCCATTGGTATCAAAAATGAACGCTCCATCCCAATCGACGATAGTCAAATCATGATGGGCGTACTGTAAACTCGATTCCTCTATCGTTTTGTGAATTTCCGGTTGGCTGAGTTCAACATTCTCGCTCTTGACCAGGGCGGCAATTCGATTGGCTTGGATTAAAAAGTCGCGCGGGTTCCCGCGATAATTCTGAATACAGTATAACGTGTACTCTTCTCGGAATTCCGGCTCAACGGCTTGTTTCAGCAGTAACCGCGCCGCGGTTTCAACCACCTCGTCTTTGAAGCCAAGGGTAGCTTGGCTAAACACATCTGACACGGTCGTCTGAGCTTCAACCAAGATATTTTCCGGTGGAACAGCTTTGACCGTCAACTCAACTTTCTGACCCTTGACCGTGGCCGTTTGTTTTTTTAAGACTTTGTACTGCGGGAGGTGACTCGCATAGGTTGGAAAACTCCGGACTGCCTTGATGGTTGAAGCGCCGCGGGCTGAGACATCACCTTGACTTTGGCCGATCACAAAGGCAATCAGGGTGGCGGGAACTGGTCCTGAATTTTTCCCTCCCGGCATGATTAGCTCGCTAGCTCGTTAGCTGGTTGAGCAGGTAGTGGTTCCCACATTTCTTCGCCTTCGAGATACTCTTCGTGCTCGCCGTTCGGCGTGCCGCTCAAACACGATAAGCATTCGCCGAAGGTCTCACCGGCTTTGTAGTCGTGTTGGTAACCGCACGGCACACACACATAGCGCCCGGCTTTGGGAACAGGATCACCTTTACTGAACGGTTTTTCCATCAAGGCTTGGCTATCGGCCATGCCGAGAGTTTACACCAAAATTTTGACGGGTGCTAGTCGCGGTCCGGGAATCGTATGCCGGTCGGCAACTTTGGAGGCGGCAAACGATTCGGGTTTGGTTTTCGCGGCATACCCATGCGCCACGATCATACCGACCAGCTCCTGAATCATTTCCCGGGTTGGTCCAAGTTCACCCACATCAACATGAATTTCGATGTTGTGCTTCAACCACGGCTTGAGTTCCGGCATGGCTTCGAGTTTTTGAGCGGCCGCGATTGACGTTAACGCCTCGGCGTACATTCGATCACGCAACGTCACGAGACGTCCGGTCAGTTGGCGTTGCCAGAAGTAAATACCACCATTACCAACGCGGTGGAGCACAATTGCGGTGACTAAATAGACGCGGCCGTCAGCGCTGGGTAATGAATCGGTCCCGACAATTAAACGGTAGTCGTGGTCAGCACTGGCCACCACAAAATCCCGGATGCGGCTGACAATCTGGCTCGGTTTCAGCTGTCCGAAGGTGGGACTGTGATATGTCTCTGGCGCTGGCACGCGATGGTGACTCCTTGTTCCTCCTGAACTGTGAAACCTCTCAAGCCAGGGTTTCACGAATCGACCGTAGTATATACCACTCTGGGCGACTATGCAACCCGCGCCGGAATGGCCAATTTCGACTGCCGGAATTCGGGCCAACGTTTTTCAGTAATCGCCTGGCGAATATCAGACATCAATCGAACCATCATCCGCACATTATGAATCGACAACGCCCGACTCCCCTGTCGGTCGCGAGCTTTGCACCAGGCTTTAATCTGATTCGCGCTCAGGGTTGTGCAGGACGTACAATCACAACTGTTAACCAATGGGCCGTCAGTTTGACGTCGAGCCACGCCGGTGATGTCTTCATACTTCGTGCCGGTTAAGGCACTCTGGTGCCGGGCGCGGCGGATCGGTTCGACACAGTCGAACAGATCGGCGCCAGCCTCAACGCAGTCGAGAATATCATTCACCCAGCCGATGCCGAGAACGTGGCGAGGTTTTCCTTCGGGCAGGAACGGCGCCGCGGCGCGCAGCGCCGCCGCCGCTCCACCCGCGTCGTAGGACCCACCAATGGCAAAACCGCCGAAGGGTAGCTGGCCAATTAACTCGGCACTGGCTTTTCGCAAATGTTCAAACGGACCACCTTGGACGATGCCGAGCAACAGTTGGTCAGATCGGTGATGAGATTCAAGACAGAGTTTAGCCCAGGAATGCGTTCGTTCCAAGGCTTGACGGTTGTAGGTTTCATTGTGTTGAGGTGACGTCGGTTCATCAAACGCAAAGGCGATATCAGCTCCGAGAAGTTGTTGCAATCGCATTGATTCTTGGGGCGTCAGACGAATACTCTGCTCACCATCCGTAAATGTCACGCCGTCGTTATCGATCATGACCTTACTTTCGCCCAGCGGTCGTGGGTCTGCGGCGTTAATCCCACCCTGTTTTTTCATAGAGCCGTGCACGCGGGACCAACCGTAACTGAAGACTTGAAAACCGCCGGAATCGGTAGCCAGCGCTTTGTTCCAGCCCATCCATTGGTGTAGTCCACCGGCTTCAGCTATTTTTTCAGCTCCGATTTGGCGTGAAAGGTGGTACGTATTGCACATGATCACGTCGACATCAGCATCGATGGCATCGGTTAATTCCATACCGTGAAATACACCGCGCGTCGCAACGGGCATGAAATTCGGGGTGGGGATGTCGCCGTGGGGTGTATGCAGAATACCGACGCGAACCGAGTGCGGTTGGTACCCATGAGTAATCTCAAATGTAGACATGGCACACATCATGTCACATCACGCGACTCATATCAATCCTTGACATTCGGGTTTTTCTAGCGTACAACACTGTCTACTTGTTCCGCGTGGCGTCGTCGAACCCAAGTGTGCCAAGGAGGCCTCCCGTGGTCGCGTCCCGTGCCAGACGAATCAAACAGTTCACCGGATTCACTGTTCCCGAACTCGCCCGCCTGCAGAAGTTGTCCGCCCCCTGTCAACATCCGACCGAGTCGGAATTGCGCCGGGATGTGGTCGAGCTCCATCAGAGCGGCACCATGTCAGACCGTCTCCGGCGCGCCAAGTCCTGCGGCCAGTGCTATGTACTGACCAACCGACTGCTTCGCTCCTAGCTCGCCTCCGGGCGAGTTTTCTTTTTCGATCGTAATCCGAACGTTGAAATGATACCAGTCAGGTTCTACCACCCAAATGTGGTTTTTATGGCTTGCCAATAGTATTCACGCCAACCCTGGGCGATATCCTTGGCTTTATTGGCCGGCACGTCGGTTTGGGTAAACATGTACTTCGTGCCCTTTGCCGCTTTGACCAATTGGAGTTTCAGCGTCGAAAAATGACCGGCCGGCCAATCATCGGCCCGCCAGCTTTGGACAATCTTTTTGCCCGGCTCAAGTTCGATGTTCTTACCGGTCGCCCAGCCATCAAAGGTAGTAAAGGTTCCGCCGACTTTGGGACTGACCACTGCTCCTTGTCCAGTAAAGGCGGCATGTTGGTCGCTAGTCATCCAAGCATCGTAGATCTGCTGGGGGGTGGCTTTGAACATGCCGCCTTGTTTAATGGTCACGTTTTTCTTGGACATAGTTTAAGTCTGATCTAATTCGGACGGCTTGACAAGCTCCGTCGACGGTCCTGGTCAAGAGTGCTAAGCTACGTGAGGTTCGGAAATGGAGGGATGATGCCGAAACCAAAATCACGGACCACGCCGGTTCGTGCCACACGGCGATCGGCCCAACGGAACGGCACGTTTGCACCGCCGTTGCCTGACGGTCTACCGCCGGAGTCATGGCTGGTCTACAACCGAACGGTTGGCCATGTCCAACCCCGCCAGCCAGTCCGGCGTCGCTCACCTCGAGTTCGTTGAACCCGAGGTTTTTTCTTACCGGTGACTAGATTGATGGGATCGAGAATGTCGATGCTGACGCCGTCGGAATTGGCGGCCTAAGCGGCCATGCTGCGGGGCTTGAAATGGTACACGCTCGTGAACGGTCAGCGGTGCGCGGCGCGGCGGTAATGTTGGTAAAGGTTTAACCGGTAAACTTGCTCGAATCAGCCGTTCAATATCTTTCAAGTCACGCCGTTGGTCGGGTTGGGCAAAAGAAATGGCCAGGCCGCTGCGTCCAGCCCGACCCGTTCGGCCAATTCGATGGACGTAATCTTCGGCTTGACTTGGCAAATCAAAATTAATAACGAGCTCAATTCCAGTCACGTCAATGCCGCGAGCGGCAATGTCCGTGGCCACCAGGACTCGGTAGCGACCCGCACGAAACCCATCCAGGGCTTCGCGGCGTTGAGCCAGACTCCGATTGGAATGAATATCGGCGGACGTGTGACCCATTTGCTTGACTTGACGTGCGAGTTTCTTAGCGGCGAACTTAGTGCGAGTAAAGACTAAGACGGAACCACGATGTTCGGACAGTAGTTGGTCGAGGAGTTGAACCTTTTGGTCTTTCGCGACGATGTAGATTTCCTGTTGGACGGTTTCGGCGGCGGTCCCGGCCCGCGCGACTTCAATGTGGACGGGAATGTGCATGTGCGTGCGGGCAATCCGTAAAATATCCTGAGGCATCGTGGCCGAAAAGAGTAACGTCTGACGTTGCTTCGGGACGGATTTCAAAATTCGATTGAGTTGCGGCGCAAACCCCATATCGAGCATCCGGTCAGCTTCGTCTAACACCAGAATTTGTACATCGCCGAGTTTAAGGGTGCCTTGATCAAGGTGATCAATCAACCGACCGGGCGTGGCAATAATAATGTGTGGTTTTCGTTGGAGTGATTGGTTTTGGATATGCATCGACGCGCCACCAATCAAGACCGCAGTCCGTAAATTGACCCGCCGGCCAATTTGTTGAATGGCGGCATCAACTTGCAAGGCTAATTCTCGAGTGGGCAAAATTACCAAACCGCGACCTTGAACTTGGGCCAGACGTTGCAACATCGGAATTCCAAACGCTAAGGTTTTGCCGGTGCCGGTTTGCGCCACGCCAATCATATCCTGGCCGGCAATCGCGACCGGGATCGATTGGGCTTGAATCGGCGTTGGTACCTTAAACCCGAGCTGCCCAATGATGTCGAGCAGCCGCGGGGCAATTCCTAAACCAGTGAAGTCATTCGTCATACTAACTTATCTAACCACTGTCCAATCAATTTGACCAGCTGCTTTTGGTGACGGTGAAATCCGTGACTAGCGCCGGGGATCACAGCGCCGGTGAAATGACGGCTAGATGTTGATCGATGTCTAAAAAAATCAACAACGTTTTTCGCCGGCTGATCAAGAAAATTATCTTTCCCGCCGAAAACGACGAAAATTGGTTTAGAAATTTTATCGAGAGCAGCCCAGCGTCGCTTGGGATCGTACCACGGAAAAGTGTCTTCCGATGCTCCGGGCGTGTAGAGACTGACAAATCGCTGAGCTGATAAAAAACCATCCCAGTGCATATGGATAATATGATCGGGCTGATGTTTGGTGATTTTGGTTGCTTGCTTCAAAGTGTTTTCAAGTTTCCTCCGACCCATATCTTTACGTTGCGCCACAATATCGCTGACTGGGCCGGCCAGAAAAACTCCGATGAGCCCTGGAAATTTTCGACGAGAGAGAAAATAGACAACCTTGTTTGCACCAGTTGAATGCCCTGCCAGAATCATTTTCTTATAGCCACGACCTCGAGCCAGTTTGATAACTGCCTCAACGTCCCGAACTGACTCATTGAAACGTTCGAACGCCGCGCCCTGCATGTGTCGTTCTCCCCAATCGGCGATGTGATGCCCACGTGTGTTGAACTTAAAATACCCAATTCCTCGCTTGGTACAGGCTGCACTTAGCTGTCGCATCAATTCTTGTCCGGAATCAAAACTCGACGTTAATCCGTGCACCCAAATCAAGGCCGCTTTCTTTCGACCTCGTGGTTCAACCACAACACCAGCTAAATCAAGTCCGTCAGTCGTTGTGACATGCGTCAGATTGACGGGCACCAGCGGAAAAAGTTTTGGGCGACGGGTCGGCATATCAGTAGTGTATCAGAGACTTGACAAAGATGTCCTTTTCTGTCAACGTGGTCCCATTACTGAAACACGCCGAACTGCTGTCTTGTTGTTGTTTGACAACCAAGGAGAGCATCCATGCCCTCGCCTATTCGTGGGTCAACCAAAGAGTGCTTGGCGCACTACTTTGCTCAGCTGCCGCCGACCAGTCAACGGTCCGGGGTGCGCGCGCGAACGCCGCTGATCCAGTATTGCGGCTGCATCCGGCGGACCGTTGCCGATTGGCAAACCGGTCCCCTGCCAGTCGGTGTCTACTTGATCAAGCTTCGCTTTTTTTTGGCGAGCCAAGGATACACCGTCACCGAGTTGGAGAGTTTGCACCCGTTGGTCCGTTCGCTCGGCTTGATCCTGGCCGAGGGGCGAGCCACGCTCGAGGAATTGCGTCTGGCGCTGGGGTATTCGGACCAGCAAGAAGTCTTGACGATTCTTCGAGGTAAGCAGAAGCCATACCACCTGGAACAGCGTCTGCAACCACTGGTCGACCGTTACCGAGCGGAACCGAAACCCCCGGCGACCGGAGTGAAACCGGCCAATGGTGGCGCCGTTCGGGCCACCCCACCCTCAATTCCGGGCGTGAATGGAAGTCAGAAGGGTCTCGTCATCAAGACGCTCGGCGCCATGATCAAGGCCATGCTACCGCTTGCGAAAGCGGTTGAAGCCAGCCCATTCACCGTCGCCGATCGTGATGCGCTGCATGAGTTGCTGCCCGAGAACGAGATGTTCCATCTGATCTACTCCCTCAAGCGGCTCACCAGTGAGACCGCTCGACGGGACATCCCACCTGAAGCGCAATCCCACCAAGGAGGAGACCGTGGGCGATAACGAGCTCAAAGGCGTCAGCCAGTTCGGCTTTCACATGGGTAACACCATGGCCAGCATCGCGGCCGAGTATCCGCTCCTGCACGACGTCATCAAGGAGTGTGTCCAGAATGCACTGGACGAGGACGCTCGACAGATCACGATCGTCGTCAACCTGCGCACGCGGCGGGCGGCGGTGCGTGACGATGGGAACGGCTGCAACCAGTCCAAGTTCGACGCGGCGCTGCTCCAGATCAATCAGTCGTCCAAGCTCAAGAAGCGGTTGAAGCTCGGCCGTTTCGGCAAGGGTTTGATCTCGCCGTTCGGCAAGGGCAAGTACTTCACGTTCACGTCGTGCCCCAAGGGCCGCAACCGCGACTACATCGAGTGGATGTTCGACACCGATGAGATTACGCATCAGGCGCGGACCAACACCATTCCGTTCCGGAAGCGCACCGAGCTGATTCGCGGCCTGGAAGGCATCCCGCCCAAGGGGTGTGCTCTCCGGTGGTGGTCGACCGAAGTGGCGATCGAAGAGATCACCGAAGACCGGGTCATCAGCAAGGTCAACGGTGAGAGCCTCGTGTTCGACATCCTCAAGACCTTCGGCCTGGCGATGCGGTTGAAGCAGACCGAGATCCAGATCAAGGTGATCAACGAGGATGGTCGGGACTTCGAGCGGACGTTCACCGCCGACGAGCCCACCGGCCAGCCTCTGCCGGTGGTGGAGTTGGCGGACAAGGACGCCGGCATGGTCACCTTCCGACTGGCCGTCGCTCGGAAAACCGAGCAGGGTCGGCGCGGCGTGGTCTCGGTCGGCGAGACCGATGACCTCTACCGTTTCCGATTCTCGAATCTGCGGATGCAGGCGAACGAGTGGTTGCCCAAGGAGGCCTTCGACGCGCTGACGTCCGGGTTCTTCGAGGGTGAGATCACGGCCACTGGGGTCGAGCTGCAAGCCTCGCGCAAGAGCTTCAAGCCCGGCAACGCGGTGGTCGGGTTCTGCGCGGCGCTCGAGGAGTGGTACAAGAAGCACGGCGACGCGATCTTCACGGACTTGCGCGAAGAGCGTAAGGACGAGGAGTTCGTGGATTCGGCCCAGCGTTGCTTCAGTGTGCTGAAGGGTATGCTGGGGCTGCCGCAGTTCCGACACCTGAATGAGGTGTTGGATGCGGCCAAGTTGGGAACCATCGGTCCTGGGCACAGTCGCAAGGGTAAGCACATCATCGGTCAGCAACCGGTCGGGGCCTACGCTCACAGTTCCGAGCACCGGGCCGCGCCGGGTGAGTCGACGCGGGAGCGGGGGGAGCCGCGGCATGATCTGCCCAAGCATCACCCCTTCTCAGTCCTGAGCGAGAGTGGGCGCAAGCGGTCGATCGTTTCTGATGACAGTCTCGGCCTGCAGATCGTGGCCGTCGAACTGGACCAGGAGACGTTCTGGGAATACGACCCAACCTGCGGGCTGCTGAGCATCAACCATCTCTACGGCGCCTGGCGCCAGGTGGAGAAGGATGCGCGGATGCGAGATCGTCTGATGCTGTTCGCCGCGGTCCAGGCGCTCTCGCTGCATTCCATGCCGGATGATTACCAGACGACCCAGCGCCTGGTGCTCAACGCCATGGTCGACCCGTATACGTTCACCCTCGTCAACGCCGAAGCCCTGTCGGGGCGGCGACGCGGACGGAGTGAACCGAAGCGGGCGGTGGCCCAGATCAAGCGTAAGGCTTGATCGCGAGCTACGTTCGAACCTTCCCCCGAGGTGTTTCTCGCCTCGGGGGGTTTTTCTTATTCGGATTCTTGACACGGGCGGTAAGCTGTGATAAGTCTGTGGCGCAGTCATCGCTCGTTGTCAAACCCTCAACCCACAGGAGGTGGTCTTCAACGACCCGTAAGAAAGCGACACCCCCGGAGGGACCTGGGATTCGAGCCACCATTGCGGCAGTTCACCCAGAGTACCTGGTCCTCTACCCTGAGGACCGCTCACTCCTCCCGGCCGGCGAGAACATCACCTGTTCCCGTCGCAACTGGCGAGGACGACGCCCACCGGAGAAAGGGCAGGTCGTCATGCTGTCCGAAATCCTCCGGTACGCTAAAGGCTGGCGAACGCGATCCGCGCGTCCCGTCACCTTGGCAGACACAAGACCCAAGACGAAAGGGTAACTCATGGCTCCGAAAGCCAAAACCGCCGTGCTGTCGTTCAAGCAGATCACCGTTCCGTTCTTCGTTCGCCGCGGACTCGACCAGTCCCGGGTGGACTACTTCGTCAACCTGTACCGGTCCGGCGGAGACGTCGAACCGATCCTGGTCAACCGGAAGGGCGAGCTGATCGAGGGCCGGCATCGCCTCAAGGCCCAGGAGGTGCTCAAGCGCAACAAGGTGACGTGCATGGTCACCGATATCACCGACCGGGCCAAGATGATCGAGCTCGCGATGCAAGCCAATTCCGGCGGCGCCAAGCCGATGTCGGAAGAGGACTACATCTACAGCGCGACGCATCTGCTCGAGCTGAACCGGCCCTACCGACAGGTGGTCAAGAGCCTGATCGGCATGGGCTTGCCCGACCAGTACGCCCGTCGGCTGGTGTCGAACGCCAGGGCCAACATCGGCAAGGCCAAGATGCGGGCGGCCGCCGAGGACGTGGTCGATCGCGATGTGCCGATCGCCGAGGCTGCCAAGAAGCACGGGGTGGAGGTGACCAGCCTGCGGTCGTCGCTCCGCAGCCGGGGTCGGGCAGCCACCAAGACCGATCGCCCGGCGACGATCAACTCCCTGCTCAGCAAGCGGTTCAAGGCGTTGTCGAGCAGTAATGGTCGCCTGCTCCAGGGCCTGTTCCGGTCCTACGAGGACGGCGACGTCAGCGAGAAGACGATCAAGGCCGCCCTGACGAAGATGAAGGAGCTGCACGTCAAGCTGGGCGTGGTCATCGATGACCACGAGAACCGCTTCGCGAAGCTGTCCGGTCGCCGGATGCGGCGGTCGGCCTAGCAGTGCAACACCCCCCCGATGGAAACGTCGGGGATTTTTATTTTACTGGAGTCAGCGCGACTGCTACCTGACGCACCCAACTATACAAATGCTGACTTGTTGCGCCGAGACCGGTGATTTGAACGTCAACAATTCCATCATCAGTCGTGCTCGGGACTCCGGCGACTTCAACTGATTCATTCGCCGCTAGAACTTCAAGCCGCTGCGGTCCATCAGTGTTTCGATAAAATTCTAACACCACAATTTCTCGCCGCTGCCCGCGATGAAGCCAAGAAAACTTTATATCCATTTCGGTCAAGGTATCCGGACCGAGGTTACGAAGTTCGACCCGAATGTTCTCACCCCGCTGAATCTTCGACACCACAACATTCGGTCCCTGCTGTTGCTCATTCCGACGTTGATACCGATAGAAGAGCCACTGACCGATCAGACCCAGTCCGGCACCGAAGATTAAGAGTCCGAGGTCACGCATAAGAAAAGTATAGCATGTTCTTCTTCACAGCCTGTCCACCAGGGCAGCTAGTGTTTGTCATTGATCACTTGTATACTGACCACCTGAATCGTTATCAGTCGTGAAAGGAGGTGATCGACATGGACGATATGCAAGAGATGATGGATCATCTCAAGTCGCACATGACGTATCCGGCAACCAAACAGGATATCTGGAATGCCTGCAATACGATGTCACACGTCCCAGAAGAACACCGTAAGATGTTCATGGACAAGGTCCCGGACGGCACGTATAACAGCGCAGAGGAAGTCATGCAAGCGGCCGGGATGATGTAAGGTGTTGATGTCAAACCACCCCCGTAGATTCGGGGGTGGTGTTGTGTGTTGAATTGCTTATTCCGGACGGGTCGAACCTTTAGCCGCTAGCCAAATATCTGCCTAGCATGTTCGACGTCATCAACCCCCACCGACCAATCTAACCAGACCACCCGTAAATCGTTGACTGGGGCAGGCGGGGTCGTGTCAGGGGAGATAACGGGGTTGTTCACAATCATCACGACGGTCGGGGAAAAGGCGGAGTTCCCGGCGTTGTCGCGGGCAAGGGCGGTCAGGTCATAGGTACCGTTGGGAACTGAGTTGCTATCCCAGGAGTATACTAACTGTCCCGACCCAAGAATTTTTTGTGAGATGGGTTCACCATTCAGGAAAAATTGAGTGTCTTTCACCCCGCTCGTGCCGAAATCGAAGACCGAGATTCTGAAAGAGACGATGCCGCTTACTTGCGTTCGGTCGGTCGGAGAGTAAATGGTTGCAATCGGAGGATCGGTATCAATATTCCCGACATTGTTCACGGTTACAGAAATTGCACTCGAGGTAGTCGTGTTTGTACCATCGGTAGCGGAGGCGGTCAGCGTGTGTGTTCCATTTGAAAATGGGGTCGTATCCCAGTACTGAACATACGGGGAAGCGGTCAAGGTTGAGCCTAGTGGCTGGCCATCGACGTACACTTGGACCCCGGTCACGAGGCTATTATCGGCGGCGGTCAATCCGACAGCAACGGTGCCGCCGACGGTTGAGCCATTCGTCGGGGTAGTGATGCTGATCGTCGGCGGCTCTGTGTCGCCATTCGGATCAACCAAAACTCCATCCGAGGATTGGGTTGGGCCAATATTGCCAGCTGCATCAACGGTTCGAACGGAAACGTAATAGTGCCGACCCGACGTCAGGGTCAAGTTGTTCAAACTCACTCGCGTATCGATCAAGGCTTGAAAGGACTGGACGTCAGTTCCGCCCGGTGTCGTCCCGATCGCATACTGATACGTCACGCCAGACGCATCATTGACGACTTGCCAGTTCGCGGACAGGTTGGTCAGACTGTTTTGGACATCAATATCAGCTCCAGTCCCATCGTTCACAAATCCGGTCGCCGGGGGCGAAGTATCATCGACCAACACGCCACTCGACGTCGCCCGCGGACCAGCCACCCCATTCAGACCGACCGAACGAACGGAAAAATAGTAGTGCTGACCCTCCACCAGGGCTAAGCCAGTCCGACTGGCATAGATGTTTTTTCCGACGTCAGTATACCCCACCACATTCGTCGCGCCGGCCGTCGTACCGATGGCGTATTGGTAATGATCAAGCGTCGCCAGGTCCGGCGAATCACACCAGAAAGCGGTTAAGACTGATGGCGAATTGGTGGCCGAGTTTTCCGCGCCCCCGACCACGCCATCCAGCACACAATCCGGCGGCAAGGGGCGGCTGCCGGTCGTCAGCGGACCGGCCGGAGCTGGAGGAGTTGTATCGATAGTGACGCCGTCGGACCAGGTCATATAACTTGCGTTGCCGGCTATATCGATTGCCTGCACTCCAATCAAATAGGTCGTCCCGGGTGTCATGGTTAAACCGGTTTGTGAAAACGACGTCTGAAGTCCGTTATCAGTTAGCGGGATGAGGTTGATGCCATCCGGCGTATCAACTTCATATTTGTATTTAGCCACCCCAGTGCCATCATCAGTCACCGCATCCCAATTCCCCGCCAGCGAAGTCGTATCAGTTTGAACATCAATATCTTGGCCGGGTCCATCGTTGACGATGGCCGGGGCCAGCGGCGGGATGGTATCAAAATTCGGCGACGTCACGGTCACGCTCAGGCTGGTCGGCGTGGTTGAGTTGACCGTGATGGTTGATCCATTCTTCGGATCAGTCAAGGACTGTCCCGGTTTCAACACCGAATCGACTTGAGTATTCGTCGGTTGTGGCGAAGCATCCAGTAAGTACGTATAGATGCCATTCGTGTCTAGAATCAGTGCTCCACCGAAGACCGCAGATAACCGGGGATCGCTCGCTGAGAACATCTGCCCATCAGTATTCAGAGTCACCCCGTCGGCCTGATACGGTTGCCGATATTCAACCGTGGTGTATTCGTTTTGGTCACGCTGAATTCGTAACAGTTTGGTTCCTGCTCCGGCTTGGTCGACTGGAGTGAGGGTCACGGTCTGACCCGGAGCATGGTTGTTGATGGTGATTGATTGGCCAGGAATCCAACCGGCCAAGTCTTTGCGTTCAGCACTAAAATGTCCTTGGTCATAAATCTCATAAAACGGATCATAAATTTGCCCGCCCATCACATCGTAGGGATTTCCGTACTCGACATTCTGGCAAGTTGAATCGTAAAACGTTGTGCCGGCCGGACACGATGTCCAACTCGCATGCCCACCGCCAACCAGGGTATGCCCAAGTTCGTGGTTCCAGATGTACTGAATTCGTTGTGAAGTTTTTGGCAGTTTCACCCAGATCGTATACATCGGAATCGTGCC
Source organism: uncultured Gammaproteobacteria bacterium (assembly GCA_964383765.1). Taxonomy (GTDB): domain Bacteria; phylum Patescibacteriota; class Patescibacteriia; order SBBC01; family CAIJZX01; genus CAYLHT01. The sequence continues at coordinate 58,881 of CAYLHT010000004.1, forward strand.
TTCGTTAGTCGTGTAGTTGATTTGCCACGGCCAAGCCAACCCATCCCAGGCGCAAGATTGATCCGTGGTTTCGTCCGGGTAGGCCTTGTACGGAACCAGGATGGCCAGGGTTTGATTTGCCAGTTGGCTGAAGTCGACATCAGGGTCAGCTTGGGTCACCAACTGCTGGGCAAATTGCATGTAGGGGCAGGTATTACCCCGCGCCACCGGCACCTCGTACCAATCCCGATTGGTAAACTGCCATTGGTACTGCCCATAGGAATTGTCCGCGTAATAAGAATTGACGGTATTGGAAATTGTTTGCAGCGTTGAAAAATTTGGGGACCGAACGTCCGTGTTGTTGAAGTCGCCCATCAGCGTCAAGACTTTGGCGTGGCTTGCGGCTAGTGTTTGGGGCGAAGAAATGACGGATGTGATCGTTGGAGCTGAGGAAGGGCTGGTCTCAGTTTTTACGAGAAAGGCATCGTCTAGGGTGTAGCCATCAACTTGAAAGGTTGCTCCTGGTGTGATCACTGTCTTCGACCCTTCGACCCCATACACAGTGTATGTTTGATTCCGAGTTCGTAATAACAATTCATTCATTCCAGGCTGCTTGTCATCAACCAGATCTCCGTGCAGAGCGTGGATCTGTCCTTGGACTTTGGCTGCCTGCTCAACACAGCCTCGACTAACGGCGGCTAATTTTCTCTCCTGGGCCGACCCGAACACCAATTTCTGGGCCGCTACCGGATCGCTCGACATCAAATCCCGCAGCGCTTGTTTCCGAGCTTGAGCGGCGTGTTGCAGCGCTCCGCGTTTGAATATTTTTCCGGCCCCAGCGGTTTCATAATCCGCGCGAGCCTCGAGAACTTGCTGGTTGAGGGTTTGTACTTGGCTCTCAGATAACGAGCGGGACGAGTTTGTCGAGCTGACCGATGAACATGTGACTGCGGTCAGATCTGGCACCACCGAAAAGGCCATCCCGATAACCCCCAATCCGATGCCGAGAGAAAGCAAAATCACGGCCACTTCGGTTTTCTCGAGAACCGGAACCTGGATGGCTGTTTCGATTGTGGGTCGTTTCTGTTTGGCCATGATTTTCATTCCACGAGGTGGATTTTTTTCTCCGACCAATCTTTATTGGGTTAGTCTATAGTGTACCACGACTACGGAGATCACATGAATTCGGTGTCGTCTTGGTCAGAACAGAATCATGGGGTCATCCCCGGGCTGGGATGATGCAAGAAAAAATCACCACCGACTCACCTGAGGCATAGTGGGTTGAAATACTTGTCAACCCGACCGCTTATCAATTATGATTGTCGTCCGGGGTATGGCGCAGTTGGTAGCGCGCATGCATGGGGTGCATGAGGCCGTGGGTTCGAGTCCCGCTACCCCGACCACAGCTACTGATACTGTTTATCTTTGCCCCCTAGGTACAGATTAGTGTGCTTTGATTTGACGTCTTTGACCGGGAAGCGGGATTCATTCTTTTTAATCACGTTATCTATTGCCCGATCAATGTCGATATCCGAGCCGTTGGCTAACAGCGCGAGAAACCAGTAAATATCTCCGATGTTATCCTCTATTTCCTGTGCATGTTCTCGCATAACTTTTTCAAGCACTGCTGGATCCTGTTCCCACTTCACCACATTTCGAATTTCACCAATTTCTTCAACAATGCCCAGCAGCAGATCTTTTGGATTGTGGAATTGTTTCCAATCTCGAGCTTGGGCAAAATTTTGAATCCGCTGTTGAAAGGTATTCATAGTTTAGAAAAGAATTATTGAATTCAATATTTCGTCCTGGGCTCGCCTGTTCCTTCGAAACATGGCTCGCCCGCTTAGGCCGAACGCGCATGAAGCATCCTTCGACTTCGCTCAGGAGAGCGTTCATGCGCTACTCCGTCCGGCCTAAACCCCCAGCTCACCGCGTCCTTTACGATCGTAAGCGGGCTTGATTCCCAACGCCGAACTTGGCGAGGGACTGCTGCGGAACGATTCCGGCACTCACGTGAAGCACCCGAGCGTTGAGAAGCAGTGTGTTGGCCGCTGGGTCAGTTAGAGTCGGATCCCACGGGACCCGGCGATTCAACCGCCCAAGGACAGTGTATAGAACAACGATGAGACTGGGGACGCCCTGAGGATACAAAATTTTGTCTTTTTCCGCAAGAAAAAGCCGCCGTGTTACTGGCGGAAGGTCCTGATGTAGGTCCAGATCATTTTCACCAAAGTGCGTTTCGAGTGATCGAGGGTGCTAATGACCGCTAGATCGTCGCCGAGAACGTCCTGACGTTCGTAGCGAGTCACCATCCGCTTGACGACTGCCCGAAAGTTGAGGTAATAGGCCGGGGACAACATACCCGCCATGATCACGAGGTGGTGGAGAAGGTACAAGCTGACCAATCCCACCAGCATGAAGATCAGACCAAGAGACCAAGCCGGAGTATTCGGCATCCAGTGTTGGATTTGGGACGCGAGCAGTTTCGGCAGGACCAGCACGATCACGATCAAGCTGCCGTTGAAACTCAGGTGATCGAGCCGCTTATCCAAGACTTCAAGGTCCGTTACATCATCCAGGAGTTTGACCAGTCGTTCCCGCTCTTCATACGACCGATCTTCTTGGTCGATTGAGAAGGCGAGGCTGAGGTCACGGACGATGGTGTACGTCATCCACCATGGTGGCGGCCACCGCTTGTTACGATATTCAAGCACGAAGTAACTGACGTGTTTCGGAAACCGGTACGGTTGCGGCATGATCACCTCCCTAGGGTCAAGGTGCGACGGTCGGTCAGACCTTATCTACTTTTTCCACTCAGGTCAAGACAGAAAGAACGCCCATGGTTAACCCAAGGACGTCCGCTCAAACTAGTGCCCCAGCTGGGGCAGAAGGTGCGCCGCACCACTCAGTACAATCCCCAGTCCGAAGACCAAGGGAAGTAATGCGAGTGGTCCGAACCGACGTCCGGAAAATGCGACGAGCACGAGCACGCCTCCGATGACCATCATCCCATACGACTGGGTGAACGCCAGAATTGGCGCGAGGTAGGAAGCCGTTTCTATCGTGACTGGGCCGATATGCAGCATAGGTCCTTGGATTAGGACTGGCTAAGTATTGGTGATGTGAAGGTGCTACTCCGAAACGAAAAGGAAAGGACTCTACCTCTACCTGAAAAATCCGTCAAGGCTCTGACGGTGGAAAACTAAAGAATTTAGCGGCCAGCAGCGTTTTCGGCTTGGATATCGGCTGGCGTGCCTGGTTGGTAGGTATCGATGTGTTTCAACCAATTCATCACGACCTGTTCGACATCATTATCGGTCGCTGCAAATGGCAATTTGATGAGCATGCCGACGTTCGCGTTTGAGATGAGCATCGAGATGCTCCAGCTTTTCGTAGCGAATCTATCGGCCTCAGTCCCCTTCAAGTCATCCCACGATTTGGTCACAACATTGTCTACTCCGAGCTTGGAAAAAGAACTGTACTGCGTATTCCGATTGTACCCGGCGAAATTTTGATTGGCTGGTTCACGAAAAATTTTCGCGATGCTTTCAGTCGAGGCGTAGTCATGGGCCGCCGCCGATGTATCCACAAAGGTATGGAAGGAGAAACTCGCGTCGGCCCACGCCGAGTTCGGCGACGAATCAAAGTTACTCATGGTCGGTGAGTTGTAGACTTGGGTTGAATCCTTGTCCTCGGAGGTGACCGAAAAATTCTTGCTGTAGCCTCCCTGATCAAGGTTCTTGTCAATTGAGTATGGCCCATACACCGCCGGCAAGTCCGTCGGTTGAAAATCAAGTTGTTCCAGTTTACCTTGGAATTTTCCGGGGTCACCAGCCGGCGGGACGTTAACATTACCAATCACTGCCCCGTTTACCAGACTTAATCGGTTGGCATTCGTGGTCCGTTGTTGAGCGTCCCGAATGGCGTTCGGTAAATCAATCAGCTGCCAAATGATAATGGCAGTCACAACGACCGCGAACCCGATGCCGATCAGGAGCCCTTTTTGTTTTTGTTCCATTAGTGACGCCCGTTAGCCGAACATCACATCCTCATCCGCCCGTTTGTAATCGTGAATTTCTTTGGATGTGAACCAGAGTTCAATTTCGTAGGCCGCTTCTGCCACATTTCCAGAGGCATGCACGAGATTATGGACCGCCCGCTTTTGTTGGTTAGCGAGAGCTGGGGAGTCGATGGAGTGGTCACCCCGGATACTGCCTGGATCGGCAAACGATGGCAACGTATTTCCCGTAATCATGCGAACGTTATCGACGCTGTGAATACCTTCCAAGACCATCGCCACCACCGGGCCCGAAGTCAGAAAATCACGGTTCCATTCGTTAATCATCCGACCAATTTCGGTTGGATCTTTCGTGCCGAGGATTTGAATGGCGTCCAAACCATATTTCTCATAGGTCTTCAGCGACTTTTCGCCCATGGCGGTCAACAATTCTGTCCGGCTGTCGGGATAGTGTTTGGCGACATGCTGCTTCGTGACCCAAACCATTTTCATAGCCACGATTTTCAGGCCGGCCTTTTCAAAGCGGTGGGTGATTTCGCCGACCAGTCCGCGCTTGACGCCGTCGGGTTTAACCAAAACTAGTGTGCGTTCAATGAGGTGGTTCATATTTTTTGTCCTAAGACTTGACGAACTTTCACCACGACTTCCGCGGGGGTGTGGTTGGCTTTCACAAAGTAATCAACCGCACCAAGTTGTTTCCCCTTCTTGACGTCTTCGTCTTGGCCGAGGTTGGTCAGGAGAATGACTGGGATATTTTTGGTGCTGGCGTTGTCCTTCAGCATCTTCAGGGCGGCGAAACCATCGAGCTTCGGCATAATCACATCCAACAGAATGATGTCTGGAATAAAGGTCTTGGCTAGATCGACGCCGGCTTGGCCGTCGTAGGCTTTCTGCGCGTCAAAACCTTCCATCACGAACTTCGTCGTGTACATGTCTGCCAGCATTTTTTCATCCTCCACCAGCAGCAGTTTAACTTTCTTGTCGGTAGGCATCTGAGTTCAGGCTAGCACATTTTCACCTGTTTCGCAACTTTCACTTTATTTCTGGGCGGCGGGTGTGCCAATCCGTTATTTGTTGGTAGGCGTAGCCGGCGCGGAACATGGTGGCTTCGTCCCACTCATTCGCCATCAGTTGAATCCCAACCGGTAACCCATCAACAAATCCACCCGGTAATGACATGGCCGGAATGTTAGCTAAATTTGCGGGGACCGTCAGCAAATCCGCTAAGTACATCGTTAGTGGATCCTGGGTTTTTACGCCCAGGGCGAAAGGGAGGATCGGCGAAGTCGGTGTGAGCAGGATATCGACGTGCTTAAAGGCTTGCGCAAATTCACTACGCAATAAAGCGCGGACTTGAGTGGCTTGATGATAGTAGGCGTCAGTGTAGCCGGCCGATAACGCAAAGGTGCCGGTCAGGATGCGGCGTTTCACCTCGGTACCAAAACCTTGGGCGCGGGTGTGGTGATAAATGTCATTCAAACTCCGGCCGTCACGGACCGAGAGTGGGTAGCGGATACCGTCATAGCGTGCCAGGTTAGAACTGGCTTCGGCGGGTTGGATAATGTAGTAGGTGGCCAAAGCCTCAGGTGCGTGTGGAATGGAAACCTGACCAATCTTGGCGCCTAGTCCTTCAAATGCTTTGGCCGCCGTCTGCACAACCTCAGCCACCTTTGGATCGACGCCAGGACCAAAAAACTCTTTGGGGAGTCCGATCTTCAACCCGGCCACGGATTGGGTGATTGATCCGCTCACATTGCCGACCTCGCGGTCACTGGTAGTCAGATCATTCTCGTCCTGGCCGGCGATGGTTTGATAGACACTCGCGGCGTCTTCGACCGTTCGAGCAAACGGACCAATTTGATCGAGTGATGAGGACAGAGCGAATAAACCATAGCGCGAGACTCGGCCATAGGTTGGCTTCATGCCGACGACGTTGCAAAAGCTGGCAGGTTGGCGGATTGATCCGCCGGTGTCAGAACCGAGTGCGATCGTCGCCAGATCGGCCCCCACGGCCGCCGCCGAACCACCCGACGACCCACCCGCGACTAATTCATGATTCCAAGGATTCCGCGTCGTTTGAAAGGCTGAGTTCTCGGTGGAGGAGCCCATGGCGAACTCATCCAAATTTGTTTTGCCGACCACAATTGCGCCGGCGGTTTGCAAGCGTTCAACCGCAGTCGCCGTGAATACCGCTTTGTAGTGTTCAAGAATTTTTGAAGCCGCGGTTGTGATTTCTCCATCCAGACTCAGGTTGTCCTTAATTGCGACGATTGCTCCTTCCAATGGCCGAGGTGATTCCCCATTGGCCAGGCGTTGATCAATCTGAGCCGCTTCAGTTTCGGCGGCTGATCGGGTACGCAAAAATGCACTCAGCTGCCGGTCGTGTTTGGCAATCTTGACGAGTGATCCCCGGACGAGTTCGACGGCGGAAAACGTTTTGTCGACTAGGCCTTTCTGGATTTGCCCGAGTGTCAGAGAGTCCAGTCCCATGGTTATGAAAAGACGCCGGTTACCCGCCACCAGTGCTCCAAGCGATCAGGTGCCTGGGCCAGGATGGCTTCAACGCTTGGGCTTGGCTGAACGACATCATCGCGATTAGGCTTGCTCGCCGGCCGATCCGTATGTTGGTCGGAAGTTTTGACCTGCGCGAGTTGACCGACGTATGCGATGATCTTTGGAAGCTGTTCGGTCAAATGACGTGCTTCGTCCGCAGTCACGTCGATCCGTGCCAACTGTGCGAGTGTTTTGACCCGAGATGAATCCTGGCTCATAGCTATAGTCTACGCAGCTTTGTCGTGATTGACAAGCATTCGGGGTTCACTCTCTGCGGGTCAGGTCATTGATCATTCCCGCACTCTCCTGATGCCTATGATGAGACAAGGCTTGGGGTTCGGCCGCGCTGCGAGCACAGCTGAGCCTCAGTCATCGTGCGGGATTTTCTATCCGCCTCGGGAATCGCATGCGGGCGATGCCAACAGAGAGAATGGGCGGATATCCCGACGCAGGAGGGATATACATTATTAGTTTCGTTGGGTCTCATTTCTTGAGCAGTGCTGCGAATGCTTTTTCGTCCAAAATTTTTACCCCGAGCGATTTCGCCTTGTCAGCCTTCGAACCCGGTTCGGCGCCGACCACCACGTAACTCGTTTTTTGGCTGACCGCTGAGACAGCCTTCCCCCCGGCTTGGCGAATCGCGTCTTCGGCTTCTTCTCGGCTCATCGACTCAAGCGTCCCGGTCACCACGACACTTTTGCCCTGGAGAGGGCCGCCGGTTGAACCTTGAATTTTCGTCGCAGTCACAAAGTTAGCTAAGCGTCGGACAGCCTGACGGTGTTGCCGATCCTCGACGTAGTCAGCAATGCTCGCGGCCACGACCGCTCCAATATCTGGCACGGCGGAGAGTTGATCAACCTGAGCTTCTAGAAATTTTTCTAATGTTCCAAAATGTTGAGCCAGGGTTCGAGCGGTTTCTTCGCCGACGTGACGGATGCCTAATCCAAAAATAAACCGGTCGAGCGGCACGCGGCGACGCGCTTGAATCGCTTCAATCAGCTTGACAGATTTTTTTTCGGCGAAGAGCGGCAGGCCGATCAACTGTTCGGTCTTCAGCCTGAAGAAGTCTGAGGGTTCATGCACCAGGTTTTCATCGACCAGCGTGTCAATCGTGCTTGGTCCTAATCCATCAATGTCGAAGGCGTGACGAGAAACAAAATGATACAAATGTTCGCGTTGACGGGCCGGGCAATGCCGGTTGGGGCAATAGGTAATGGCCTCACCCGATTTTTTTGTGACCGCGTGACGACAGACCGGGCAGACCTTCGGCATTGACCAGGCTTTGGCTGATGTCGGTCGTAAACGCTGAATCACTTCAACCACTTCCGGAATTATGTCGCCGGCTTTCTGGATAATGACCGTGTCGCCGATACGCACATCCAAGCGCGCAATTTCCTCGGCGTTGTGGAGCGTCGCGCGGCTGACCGTTGTGCCGGCGACTTGCACCGGTTTGAGATGAGCCACCGGTGTCAATGCGCCGGTCCGGCCGACTTGGACCACGATATCTTCGACCACGGTCGTGGCTTGTTCCGCCGAAAATTTCCAGGCCACGGCTGCCCGCGGCGATTTTCCAATCAAACCCAAGTCCTGATAGAGTTGGCGTGAATTCAGTTTGACCACGACGCCGTCAATCCAAAATGGTAACTGCTCACGTCGGGCATGAATCTGGGTATGGAACTTGGCCACCGCTGCCAGCGACGCACAGACCGCGGCCCGGGGATTCACCGGAAGACCAAGTTTTTTGAGGAGCTCATAGCTGCCGGATAATGACGCTTGTCCTAGATCCGTCACCAATTCCCAAGCGAAAAAGTGCAGGGTCCGGCCGGCCGTCACTTTCGGATCGAGTTGTCGGATACTGCCGGCCGAGACATTGCGGGGGTTGGCGTAGGTGGGTTGGCCGGCTTTGATCTGACGTCGATTCAGGGCCTCAAAATCTTTTTTAAACATCACGACCTCGCCCCGAATTTCAACCGTCCCAGAAGTCACTATCTTCTTCGCGTCAGTGGAGAGATCCTGAGTGCGCAGGCGCAGTGGAATCGCTTCAATCGTCTTGATGTTTTGGGTCACGTCTTCCCCGACTTGACCGTCGCCCCGCGTCGCGGCTTGAAACAGGAGCCCATGGCGATAGACCAGGCTCATCGCCAAGCCATCCAGCTTCAGGTCGACCAAATATTCTGTTTGGGCTCGTGGTCGCAATTTGCGCCAACGTTCGTCCCATTGCTGTAATTCTGCTTCGGAAAAGACGTCGCCGAGAGACACCATCCGAACCTGATGACGTATTTTCGAGAACCCTGGCAAGACTTGACCGGCCACTCGCTGCGAAGGCGAATCAGGCGTGATCAACTCAGGGAACTGACGCTCGATCTCAGTCAATTCGTGTTTCAATGAATCTAAAGCCGCCTCGGAGATATCAGTCCGATCGAGCACGTGGACTTGGTAGCGGTAATGGTCAATCGCCTGACGCAGCTGAGTCAGGCGGGCCTTGGCTTGTGCGATCGTCATGAGCTCAAGACCCTAACAGGCATCACCCGGCAAGCAAATATTGCCTTCGGTAAACAAGACGAACGAGAAGAATTGCGATGGTGCCAGTTGCCATAACACCGACGTTTGTTTGACCGATTGGCTGGTGCCGGCTGTGCCCGTGCTGGTCAATTGGATGACACCGGTTGGGCAGGGTGTTCCGCTACAATCGGCCGGAGGAGGCGGGGTAATTTGAATTGACTTGACCGTGGCTTGGTCGATGATTTGAGCGGTCGTTAACGCTGGGTTGTGCGGGTATGGGTCAAGTGCTCGCACCGTGATCCGAAATCCTTTGACATTATTAATCTGGGCGGACGTGGGTTGATTGCCATTCTCATCTTGGATGTAGGTCGCGTCGGTCAAATGGATGGGGTTGACCTTGAGCTTCCCGGTGTTTGAATCAATGGCTAAATCGGCGCCGGCAGAGAGTTCACTCGGTTTGGTCCGGCCGCTGAAGGTATTGTCGGCGGCGACCCAATCAACCTCAAGTTGGCCCTTACACGGTTGGAGATTGACCGGGGTGGTCGGACAATCAACTCCATCGGCCACCAGGCTCAGGGTGGTATTGGCGTTGATCGGTGTGAGTTGGCCCGCGGCGGTGTACCGGGAATAATCAAACGTCACGCTATCAAACGGGCGTAAGAAAGGAATAGTGATGGTGTTGTTGAGCGGGGCCGAGCTGACCGCCATGGTGCTTGATCCTCCGCTGACGACCGTTTGATTGGTGAATCCACTGAATTTCGTGATGTCGGCGATGGTCGATACCGACCGACCATATTTGACAATACTCAAGCTCCGTTCAAGTCCACTATCCGCCGCTAGCGAGGCATCGACGTAATCATCTAAATTCTTGGACTGATGGGTGGAACCGGAAATCGAGACGGCGATCGCAATCGTCGAGGCCACAATGGCAGCCATTAGGACCAGTCCGAGTAAGAGGATCACGCCGCGGCGGCGTTTGGGACGGATAAAGATCATCGTCGGTATAAATGACTCGTGACCGTCGTTTGTAATGTCGAGGCTGCGCTCTCCCCTGCCGCCTGGTTCTTGGTTTGCGTCGCCAGCACAATCGTCACCTGGGGCTGTTGGTTGGCATTTTGGCATTGGCAGGTTGAGATGTTTTCGGTGGCGCCACAATTCAGTCCGACGTTGACCGTCGACTGACAGGTCTGATCAAGAAAGCAGGCGGTCAGAGCCGTGCCAGCCGTGCAGGCACAAACTCCCCGATTGGTATCATAATTTCCCGTTAAGGGATAGCAGTCGCTGGCCTGACGCGGCGCTGGTTTGAATGGATCAGAGCGCGGCGAGATATAGATGTGAAAATCGACAACATTCAAATCAGCCGGTGTAATGTCGGCCGGCGTGGCCCCGGTACAATTCGTAACGTTTGATCCGGAAATAATCTGGATCTTACTATTACTGACGAGGTAGCAAGTTTCGACATTCGATTGGTCTTTGGTTGCCAGTACGGTTTGGGGGTTGGCGCCTGAGTTAGCGGCATAATAATCATAGTTCAGGAAATTCTGCCTGACCGTCCGGGCGAGTGTTTCCAGAATATACCGACCGTCACCCACGACCCGTTGGCGGCCGAGAATCTCACGTTGTGTCGATTGGACCCGGGTGATGATCGTGGTCGCGACGAGCGCCACGATTGAAAACACCGCCGTCACGATCAGCAGTTCAATCAGGGTAAAGCCAGGTCGTCGCATCTTATTTCCAATTATACAACCGCTCAGTCGTGGTTACCGGCTGGGTCAGCGTATTTGATGTCACGGTTGCCGTGACTTCTAACCAATCAAGGTTGGCATAGCAGGTTGGGTTACTGCAATTCGTGACTAACTGGACATTCTCAGCGTTGTTATTGACGGCTAGATGCGGAGTAATTTTTATTTCACGCTGATACTGCGAGCTCTCGCAAGTCGTATTGGATTGGGAAGGGCAGCCGCCCTGGGTGTAAAAATTCGTCGGCACGTTGTTGTACTTCGTCACCAACAGGATGCTCAAGTCACAACTAGCACACGGTGTCAGGGTCCACCGATTGGTCGACGGGTCAAGACTCGCGACGTACGAACCGCCGAGCGTCCCATTGCTCACGCTGGGAAGTGTATTGGTATTTCCGTCGTCGTTCCAAGCCACTGTCGTTCCGCCCGAACCGTCAATCACGTTTTGATCGGATTTCAACCAGTTACCATCGCGGACGCCGCGGACTATTTCCACTCCTTCACGCGCAAAGTTAGTTGCTTCGATTCGAGCTTGACTGATTCGTCCGGTGCGAATTGAGCGGACGATCAAAGTCGTGGTACCCAAAGTCGAAATAGTGATCACGCTGATCGCGATGACCATTTCGAGGATACCCTGGCCGGGTCGTCGGTACATCAACATGTGGCGAGTTGACGCTGACTGACGGTGCCTGAAGCGCTATTCACATTCATGGCATAACAGGTATTGAGGCGGATATTCTTGACGACCACAGCGGCTGAAGTAATGGTGGACGCCGTGGCTGGATTGGTGTCAGAAATGATCACAATGGTAGCATTGGGAATAGTATAGGCAAAGTCCAGACGGCTGACATTGCCGGAACCAGACGTCAGGCAGGTCGAATTCGTACACAACCGCGTAATCGTCATGGCGGAATCAAGTTGGGTCGTAGCGATCAAGGTATCGGCCGGACTACAAACGCCAACCGGGCTGCTATTGTAGATACTCGCCGCTAATGAACACGGGGTTGACGTCAGAATGGCATCGCCAAAAGTCGTGTATTGATATTTGCCACTGACGGGTGTGGTCGTGACGGACAGACCAAAGGCCGCCGGTCGGGATCCAGCCAGGGTTTGTCCTGACAAAGCGCTGTTCTGCATGGTCTGGAGATCGCTGACGAGTTGCTCGGCGGTCCGTCGGGCTAATGAAATATTCCGCTGCTGAACTTGTCCAGAGACAACGATCGCGGACAAGATTCCAATAATTGCGATACTCACCAGCAGCTCGGTCATGGTGAACCCTGGCTGAAGATTAGCGGAATAGCGCATGGCGAAAATACCAATCAATGATTCGATCACCCCATAACCACGAGACAAGGCCGGCCGCTAGTAAATAAGGTCCAAACGGCATAGTTTGTGAAGCACGCAGCCGGCGATTCAGCAGTAACGCGACCGCCACCACGGCGCCGGTCAGATAGGCCAGGAAAAAGCATGCGGCTAGCAGTCTCCACCCAAGCAAGAGCCCGAGTGCCGACCCGAGCAGAATATCTCCGCTCCCAACCCAGCGCCGCCGCGAGGCAAAATATTGGATCGCGAAAAATCCGGCTCCAGCCAAGCCGCCGATGATGATTTCATTCCATGGTCGATGGTACAGAATCGCGAGTGCGGCTCCGCCAATGGCCAGGCCGATTGAGAACTCGTCCGGTAAAAGTGACCAGCGCGCATCGTACACCCCCGCCGCAATCATACAACTCACGACGAACCATCCCACGATTGTCAACGCAGTCAGACCACCGGCCTGAAAAATGGCCACAAAACTTATGGCCGTCAGAACTTCGACGATCAAATACTGTCGCGTTAGCACTCGGTGACAGGAGCGACACCTTCCACCTAAAGCCACGTAGGAAACAATCGGTATCAACTCAAACCAGTGCAACGTCGTACCACAGTGCGGACAGTGTGAACGATTACGCCACCAAGGTTGCCCTTGGTACGTACGTAAGATCAGGACGTTGAGAAAACTTCCGACCGCGGCTCCCGTCGCAACGACGATGACGTAGGCCAGGCCATTCACCATGACTACTGGATTCCGTCTTTGGTCAGCTGATGGGCCCCGGCTGAGAGGGTGCCGTACCGTCGTTCAAGCGTGAACCGGACACCAAAATCATCTCGATCAGGAACCCGCGAAATACTATATGCAAATCGACCCGGATCGCGAACGTCGCTGATCGTCCCAATTGGCGTGGTCAGGGTGCAGGTGCTGACCAGGCGTCCAACTTGAGAACAACCACTCGCCGCCGGAACATAGGTTGCCTGCTGACTATACAACAGAGCAAATCCACTCGCCACACGTGTCATGTCAGCGATGCGAATCGCATCACGCGTTCGCGCTCGTTCGGTCCCCAACAACAGCGTACTCACCAAAATACTCAGACCAAACAGGGCACCGGTGATCAAGGTTTCGGTTAAGGTGAAGGCCTTGCGGTTCATAGGTCAAGTATAACACACCGCCCAGAATGGGGGTACCAAAAACAGTCTATTCATTCTCGCTATTTATTCCCTGCTCCTTTACGGCGTGGCGGTCGGAGTTTGCTGGCAGACTTCAAACTTTCCCGAGGCCGCATTCGAACCCGTACAGGTGATGGCGGCGTGGTCCAGGCCAGCGGCAGTGGCATCTTCAAAGATTCCGCCGTAGCCCAAATCGTTGACCACGTACCAGTTCTGACCGTGCGATTCAAGCTTGGTCATCAGAGCAAAGTGCTGGTCGGGTTCGGACGAGGTCCCGTTGATGTACCAATAACCGTTATCGGCGTTGCCGGTCGAAATCGGAAGGTCCGGCAGGGTCGGGATAAAACTAGCGAAGGCGGCTTGAAAACCTGCATCCGGATTGTTGCGATCGACCTCAACCGCGCCGGTGGGCGTCGAGTAGTAGGCGTTTGGATCTTGGCCATCGAAGTACAGAGCCATGGCCGAACGAATTTGCCCGAGGGCATCTTGCCGTTTTGAATCGCGAGCTTTTTCACGACCGCCATTGAGGGCGACTAAACCAATGGCTGATAAAATTCCAATGATGGCGATCACGACCAGCAACTCGATCAGCGTGAACGCGGACCTTCGGCGATGGCACACACGCGAGCGAACCATGGTAGTCCTCCTGCCGAAGCGGATGGGAAAAGCGGAAGAGTTCGGAGGGACCTGAAGGGTCCAAACCCATGCCGCGACAATGATGGAGTGGAATCGGGATTCTCCCGCCACGGGTCGGTTCGCGCCGTATAACCCGACCCAAGTTTGG
>CAYLHT010000004.1:72949-77839 GCA_964383765.1 uncultured Gammaproteobacteria bacterium
AATCATGTGCCGTTAAAAGGCCAAGGTGGGCGATCACGACCAGGAAAGCGTTCAAGGTAAACCCTTTTTTTGTTTGCATAGTCATTGGTATTAGTCGATCGAAGTGTTCCGGCAGAACTTACGGGCTACATGTAGCCGTGCAGGTGGGAACAGCCAGTTGTGTGCCTCCCGTCCCGTTACTATTCAAATAGAAGTATGGGTCATTAATCCCGGCGACCGTGCCTTCCAACTGGGCATACAATTCATAAGCGGTCCCGGCCGTAGTGATATATGAGTAGAAAAGCTGATCGCCGATACCGTTGCTCGGCGGAACCGGCAGATTTGGAATGTACGGATTCAAAGCTGAGACGAAACTTCCAGTCTTCGCATTGGTGTTACTAATCGTCCCGGCCGTGTTGGGGTACTTGCTATTGTTATCGTCGTAATACAAGGCCATCGCCGAGCGGATCTGGGCCAAGTCACTTTGACGTTTGGAGTCTCGAGCCTTCTCCCGAGCTCCGCCGAGCGCCACCAAACCGACGGCTGACAAAATACCGATGATGGCAATCACCACCAGCAGTTCAATCAGCGTAAACCCTTTTTTCGTCTTCATAAGCCTCCTGATATTTTATGTACGCTTGTTGATAACTATCCTAACATTTTGATTGAGCTCTGGCTAGAGCCGGTTGACGATGCCAACTAAAGTCTGTTGGATGCAATCGGTGGTGTATGTTAGTTCGAGGCTATCTGTTGCCGAAGCTGGAGCAGGGTTTCATGAATATTCTTTAACTCGGGATTGGTGCTGGGCTGAGCATATAGCCGGAGGCCATCATCCAGCACGCGCAACGCGGCTGGTGTATCGTTCGCCTTACGCAACGCCAGGGCGTATCCAATCCGAAAGCGCGGATGGAACTGATGGTCAAGGGCGAGTGCTCGCTGAAATTCTGGTAATGCCAAGTTTTTTTTTTCTTCGGCGTACAGAATCAGGGCTAACCAGTAATGTAAAAAATAATTGTCTTGGTTGCTCGTCAGGTTACGACGCAGCACGGACTCAGCCAATTCGAGATCTCCTGGACGCCGACGGATGTACAGGTTGTTCACCAACTGGATGATATCTTGAGGATTGTGCGTCAAGACGATCGCCTGCTGGGCTTCGACGATGGCCTCGTCAGTTCGATTGTGATTCGCGGCGAGGGTAGCACGAAATGAGTGCAGCGCCGCCAGGCCGAAAATTGCGCCGGCCGTGATCAGGACGATTCCAAACAGGGCGCAGATCACTCGGACTATCGACGAGATCACCGGGCGGGCAGAAAAAGTCGGTGCGGATAAGAACAGACCACTGGTGACCATCCACGGAATCTGACCGGCCGGAAAAAACCAACCAAAGTCTAGAGCAGCCGCCACGCTAAATCCGATCCAGGCACAATACAGACCTTGACGGAACGGCCGCTGTGCTTCATTTGCGTTATGAACCCATCGCCAACCTCTCCACCCGACCAATCCGACGAACAGGAGAAAAAATAATCCTCCGAACAATCCAGTTTCCGAAAACATTTGTGAAAAGGTATCGTGCGCATACAGCGGCTGTTCATCAAATTGGTGCGTATACCGCGGGAGCACACCTTGATACGTGCCGAGGCCCCAACCGGTCAACGGTCGAGCCGCGGCTTCGGCGAGCGCGACGCGGTTAAATTCGAGACGCTGAAAAAAACTGAAGCGGATTTCTTGAACAGTAATCAGGCGAGGGATTTTGACCGACCCGTGCCACGTGAACATCGCCACGATCACCGCGGCCAATGCCCCAGCCCCAATGCCTAATCTTCTCCAACGTATCTGTCGTCGATTCCAAACAAGCAGCAGAATGAACGGAGCAACCAGTGCAATGAAAGCAGCAAAAGAAACAGTCAACAAAAGCGTCACCGCCAAAATACTGAAGACTGCCCAAATCCAACGCCGCATGCGACCGGCGAGACTGAGAGCTAGGGTCGGAATCACAGACCACAGCAGTGCCGGCCCAAATCCATTGGCATTGAACAGCAACCCGGTGGATCGAAATGGGTGCGGGAAAAAAATGATCAACGCGTAGATTGCCGCGAGTAACTGAATTCCGATCAGGGCGTACGTTAGATAGCGCTCGATCCGGGAATCACGACCGTAGAGTTGCCCAAGGAACACCAAAACGAGTCCGATCCACGTCCAGATGATAGCGACCAATGATACGTACCCTTGTCGGCTAAGACTGAACGTGAGGACGGTCATACCGATAACCACGATGATCCACCCAACCCAGATTCGATTGAGATTGAAGGCGACCGTCCGCGTCGTCACTAGGAGCAGCAAAGCGCCGGTCAGCACGCCCACCAGCACCAACGGAAGCTGATCGTTTTCAAAACTGACCGTGTGCGCTAAGGCGAGCAGCAGGCCAAGCATCACCAGGATGGCGGCTGGCAGAGTTACGGGCTCAGGATGGTTTGTGCTCGGCATAGTCGTCACGGGATTTCTTCATCATAACACAAGAGAAGGCCGATGCCTTCTCTTGTTGACTAGCAACTTCAGACTACGGAGTACACGATGATGCAGCACACGTCGGAACACCAGCTTGGGTGCCTCCGGTACCACTGCTGTTGAGGTAGTAGTACGGCTGTTGCAAACCACTGACCGTCCCTTCCAGTTTGGAATACAGCTCAAAGGCTGAGGCCGGAGCAGTCGTGTTGACCACGTACGAGTAGATGACTTGGTCACCAGACCCGTTGCTGGGCGGCACTGGCAAAGTTGGGATGTATGGATTCAAAGCTGATACGAAGCTACCAGTCTTTGTTCCCCCGCTATTGATGGTCCCAGTGGAATTCGGATAGGCACTGCTATTATCATCGTAATAGAGGGCCATGGCCGATCGGATTTGGGCCAGGTCGCTTTCCCGTTTCGAGTCACGAGCCTTTTCACGAGCACCGTTCAAGGAAACGAGACCGATGGCCGACAAGATACCGATGATGGCAATCACCACCAGCAGTTCGATGAGGGTAAAACCTTTTTTCGTTTTCGGCATCTGTTTCACCTCCTTTCGGGTTGACCGACCGTGGAAACTGAGTCCAGAGGTCATGGATCCATCCTGATCCCTAGACCTGGCCACGGCCAATGCGTATGTGTTAGTTATCCACATTATACTAGCATTTTGTTTGCGATTTGACCAGTTTCTTTTTGGGCCCCTCTCCGACTTCAGGCGAGGGGTGGCCGGAGGCCGGGGTGAGGTCAGGAGATGGCATTCGATAAATTATACAGCGGGAGCAAGATCGCCATCACGATCACAGCCACCGCTCCTCCCATGATCACCAAAATTAATGGTTCAATGATACTCACAAGGTTGGCGACTAAGTTTTCCAATTCCTTGGAGTAGAAGGCGGCTAACTTATCCAAGATCAAGTCGAGTTTGCCGGTCTGTTCGCCGACAATCATCATCTGGGGCAACATCGGCGGCACGACCTTGCTTTGGATCAAGACGGTGGCAATCGAGTTACCAGCTTCAACTTCCTGGATGGTTTGGAGGGTCAGTTCACGATAAATCACGTTCCCGATCACGTCGGCCACAATTTCTAACGAGCGGGTGGCCGGGATACCGCTGGCGATCAGGGTCGAAAAGCTCCGCGAGAATCGGACCAAATAAATTTTGCCAAAGATATTGCCAAACACCGGTAAGTGGAACTTAATCGTATCGAATTGACGGCGGCCGGCCGGGGTCCGTAGGTACAGACGCACCACCACGGCGACCACGATGCCCAGCCCAATCAGCAACCACCAGAAATGCTGGAGAAAGCCGCTGACGCCGATCAGAAGTTTGGTGGCTAACGGTAGCTTAGCGCCGCCGGCCAAGAGCGCGTCGGTCAGTTTTGGAATCACGAAGATCATCATCAACACGCCGATCACCACCATCGCCCCGAGAATGAAGGCCGGGTAGATCATCGCACCCTGGATTTTGCTTTGCAGGTCGTAATCTTTTTCCTGTTGGTCAGCCAGGTAGTTCAGGGTCTCGTCCAATTTACCAGTCGTTTCACCGGACCGAACCATGTGAATGAAGAAGTCAGAAAAGGCCTGGGGGTAACGGGCAAGTGAGGCTGACAACTTGGCGCCGCCGTCAACTTCATCAGCGATTTCCGAGATGATAATCTTAAAGGTAATATTGGTGGTCTGCTTCACTAGGATGCGGAGGGCCTGAACGATTGGGACGGTCGCCGAGATCATGACCGCCAGCTGTCGGGCGAACAGGACGACGTCTTTGCGCGGGACACGATTGAAGAATCCGAGCGAAGATTGGAACAACGTGCCGCGTTTGCGCTCACTCAATGAGACCACAATCATGTTGCGCTCTTTCAAGGTGTCTTGAGCCACCACGTCATTCGGCGCTTCAACCGCGCCGGTGATGGTCGCGCCTTCAGCGTCCTTGGCTTTGTAATCGTAGACAGGCACGTGAGTAGCTGGTTAGCGAGTTAGCTTGTTAGCGGATTCGAGCGTAGACGGATCTTGGGCGTTCACCGCGGCGTCTTCAGGACTAATCAATCCATCCCGCAAGAGTTGCGCCAATTGTCGATCAAATGACACGGTCCCGGGTTGACGCGTGGTTTGAATCACGTTTCCGAGCTGGACCAAAGCTCCGTCGCGAATCACGGCCCGAATCGGGGCAGACGGAACCATGACTTCGGCGGCAATCACTAATCCGCCACCGACTTTAGGCAGAAGACGCTGACTGACGACCCCGGCGAGGACGGCCGCTAACTGTCCCCGGATCTTGCCGCTCTCATCGCCCGGGAAACTATTCAGAATTTTCTCGATGGTCGCCATGACGGACTCGGTATTCATAGTTAAAAACACGAGGCGGCTGGTTTCGGCGGCCTCACGCCTGGCTCAAACTCCGGCAGG
>CAYLHT010000004.1:77849-85541 GCA_964383765.1 uncultured Gammaproteobacteria bacterium
GGTACTGGCTTCTGAAACGACGATCACATCGACGTCTTCCCGGCTAGCGGTCAGAATTGCTTGTTCGGCGCTGACGGCATCTCGACCAACCTCGCGTTGTTCAATCAGGCTGTGATCATTGATGAACTGGTACTCAATCGGTTGTTCGATGGTTATGATGTTGGCCGCTCGTCGTTGATTGATCTCATTCACTAAAGCATTCAAGGTCGTGGTACGGCCTGAGCCGTACGGCCCGGTGACTAGGACCAAGCCCTTGGTGAGTTGCGCGAACTGCTGGACCGCCGCCGGTAAGCCGAGATCGGCTAAGCGCTTGACCGTGGTCGGAATGAAATGCAGGGTGATCGCCAACGAGCCGCGTTGGTAGACTGCGCTGACTTTGAAACGGATTTGAGGATTCAGACTGAAGGCGACAGTGACTTCTTTATCTCGCCCTAGAACTTGGCGCTGATCGTCAGTCAGGAGCGTGGCCGCGATGCTGTCCATAAATTCCGGCGCCGTCACAGGTTCACCATCCATCACCACCAGCTTGCCATCGACTCGGATGACGGGTGGATTCCCAACCACAAAGTGCAAGTCGGAGGCTCGCCAGCCAGCCGCAGTCGTCAAGAGGCGATTGAGAGTAATACTATCAGTCGTTCCCATGCTAGGCAGTCCGGCCCAGAACTTCTTTAATCTTGGCCACGACCTCCGATGGCATAAAGTGGGCTTTAATCAGGTAGTCGGTCGCTCCCAAGTCGAGACCCTGGACGACATCTTCTTTCTGGCCGAGGTTCGTCAGTAAGATGACCGGAATGGACTTGGTCGTCGAGTCGGCTTTGAGATCTTTCAACACTTCAAACCCGTTCATTTTTGGTAATAAGATATCCAACAGGATGAGGTCTGGGAGGATTTTCTTCGCCCGCTCTAAACCGGTTTTGCCATCCGTGGCCAATTCAACGGAAAAGCCTTCCATCGACAATTTGGTCACGTACATGCCGCCTAAGAAGGTGTCGTCTTCAACCAGGAGCAGGTGGGGACTTTTCGGTTCAGCCATAGGGGTCGTGATTAAGCTCGGGTGGCATCCCAGATTTCCTCGATGGTCGTCTGGCCGCGTAAGGCTTTAAAAATGCCGTCTTGTTTCATCAGATACATGCCTTGTTTCACAAAGGCATCTTGAATGCGTTGGATCAAATCTCCGCCGGACACGATAATGCGCTTGACCTCATCGTTAATCGCTAAGACTTCAGAAATTGAGACGCGGCCCTTATACCCGGTATTTTCACAGCGGGCGCAACCCTGCCCTTGCCAGAATTTCAGCGGCTTGACGTATTCGACATCTTTCGGCCAGACGGTCTTGGGCAAGGCGCTGATACTTGTCCAAACCTCACTTTCTAAATCGGCTGGGAGTTGCAGCGGTTGTTTGCAGTAGGGACAAACCCGACGCACTAAACGCTGGGCCATAACAATGTTGAGTGACGATGAGATTAAAAAGGGTTCGATCTTCATATCAATTAAACGCGGGACGGCGCCGAAGGAGTCGTTGGTGTGGAGCGTCGATAGGACGATGTGCCCGGTCAGAGCGGCGTGCACCGCCAAGGCAGCAGTTTCATTATCCCGGACTTCGCCTACCATGATGATGTCCGGGTCTTGCCGTAGAATGGAACGTAGGCCGGCCGCGAACGTCAACCCAACTTCGGGGTTGACTTGGGACTGGTTAATGCCTTCCATATAGTACTCGACCGGGTCCTCCAGGGTAATAATGTTCACGCCTTCTTCGTTCATGATGTTGAGGAGCGCATACAGCGTCGTCGATTTACCTGAACCGGTTGGTCCGGTGATCAGGAACATGCCGTGCGACCGCGTGGTGGCGTCTTTCATGACCTCCAAATTACGGCCTTCGAATCCCAAGTTCGTCAGATTAATCAAGCTCGAGGAGGTATCGAGAATACGCATCACCACCTTTTCGTTGTTGATCAGCGGAAGGGTAGAGACGCGATAGTCGATATCGCGACCATCGACTGACATCCGGAACCGACCGTCCTGCGGGATACGCGTTTCGTCAATTTTGAGATTGGACAAGACCTTAATCCGAGCGACGAGAGATGAGTGCACGTGCTTCGGTAAGACCAAGGAGGTGTGCAAGATACCGTCGATCCGGTAGCGCACTCGGGTTTCATTTCCGACCGGTTCGATGTGGACGTCTGAAGCTTTGCCTTCAACCGCATGGCGAAGAATGACCGACACGATTTTTGAGACGGGAGCAGTTTTGACAACTTCTTCCAAACCTTTTTCTGAAACATCAACTTGTTCCAGCTGCCGCGCCGCGCTTGATTCGGCGCCTTTCAAGGCTTCTTCAACTTCGGTCGAAAGGCTTTCGTACTGTCGGATCACGTAGTTCAGACTCGCCACTGACGTCAGGAAATACTTGATCCGGTAATTATTTTTCCGGGCAATAAATTCAATCGCGTCCAACGCCTGGAAATTTGTCGGGTCAACCATAGCCACCGAGATTTCTTGACCACTCCGATTGAAAGCGACCATTTGATAGTTGGCCGCTAATTCCTGGGGAATGACATTCAGCGTTTCGGCCCGGACAATTTTTCCGAACAAGTCGACGGTCGGGACGTTAAACAAAATTCCTTTCGCCTTGAGCAGGTCTTCATCGCGGACTGCCCCTGATTCTTCAATAATCCGGTCTAGGTTTTCGTGTTGCTGTTGAGCTTTGGCTTGCAGTTCGCCCAACTTGGCGGGCGTCAGAACTTTATCCTGCAAGAGCAGGTCAGCGAGACTGGTGGCAGTGTTGGCTTGTGGGACTGGCATACTTATTGGAAGGGTTGGGGCTGACCAATATCAGTATTCAAATCGACCTGGACACTGCCTCCATAGGTTTGGAGCTGCGTGTAGCGGCTATCATTGAGAATCTGTTCTCCAAAGTTGGTAATCACTGTCTGACTGGACCCTGGTACATTAATGTTGACTCCCACCGAGGTTGAGAACAATTGCCGAGACAAAAAGTACCCAACTGCGCCAACCACCACGACCACGGCGAAAATCAGGAGCAGGCGGGTAGAATTCGTTTGACGTTTGACGAGAGCCATGGGTTTACTGCGTCGGTTGGTAGTACGTCCGAAGCGTCAAGCTGTAGTTTTGGGCGGAAGCTGAGCTCGACTGGCTGACGCCAAAAGACAGAGACTGGATGTCCATCAGTCGTCGACTACTTTCAACCACCGCCAAAAAACGCTTAAAGTCTTCATAACTTGAACCGCCGGATACTACCACCGAGGCGTCTTCTGTTTTCAAATTAAAGCTCGAGACAGTGGTTGAGGCGGCTCCCTCAGTGGCCGAACCGGCCGCGGCGGATGCGCCGGCCGTTGCCCCTCCATCACTAATCGTCAAACTCTGTAAATCAACATTGGCGGCGCCAGCGATATTGCGGATGGTCACCAGTAACCCTGGGAAGTCCGGCTGTGATGGGAGAAAATCATCAATCGCGGTCAGAGCGCTCTGGGGCAGGCGCTGCTGGAAGGCTTGAATCGAGCTGCGCAAAGCCGCGAGGTACGCTTGACGTTGTTTCAATTGGGTTTCGGTGCGAGTGCGTTCGGCTAAACTCGTCGTTTTGAGCGCGTCGAGTTGTTGGCCGAGGAACAGCCAATATCCCAACCCCAGGATGATCACGACCACGCCGGCCGCCGTCCAGCGGAAGTAGGTTGAAAGCAGCTGAGAAAAAATTGATGGCAGTTTCATGGCGTCGGTGCGAGAGCGGAATTGGTGTTCAGACTTGGGCTGGTTCCTTGGTCGGTCGTGGCGGGGTTAGCGGTGGTCGCTGCGACTGGCGGATTCTCAAGTAGGCTCGGCAAAATAGTGAAGCTGAGGGTAAAATTGACCCGGTCGCCGGAAGGAGTCTTCGACTCGCTCGCGCCAGTAATCGTAAATTCAGAAATAAAGTCCTGATTTTTAATGGCCTGTTGTAAAACGAGGTACTGCTTGGCGACGTTCTCGTATGAGGTCGTCGTCGCTGAGAATGACATCGCTCCGCCAATGTTGGCGGCAAAGCTTGGACCAAAGCTGACTGTTGGTAAGGTATAGTGTTCGAGTTGATGAAAAAATCTGCTCCAACGGACGTGACGGTCAATCAGGGCTTTAACGGCCCCAAGCTTCTTGGTCGTGACGACGACCGCTTGCTGTTGCTGACTGAGCGAGGTGATGTCTGTTTCGACCTTAGCAATGGACTGTTGATCGGCGGTGACTTGCTTAGCTACCGTTGAGCGGTATACCCGTAAGGCTGCGTAGGCGCCCCCCAGGATGAGGATAGCGCCCAGCGCAAACAGTCCTAACTGGATCATTTTCTGACGAGGATTAAAGGTGCTGATCAGCTCTTCGCTCAACAGATTAACGTTGAACGCCCCTTCATCTTCAGGCAGCGGGATGACCGCCGGTCGGGCTGCGCTCCGGTTTTCGCTCAGGACTCGCTCCTGTCCGGTCGATTTTTGGAGGCTCATCTTACCGCGCGAGGGCGCGCTTGGCGTTGCCGGCGTTGGAGGCTGGCCCGCGGACCGACCGGCAAACATATTGCGGAAAAATCCACCTAATCCCGGTTTGTCTTGAGCGGCCGGGTCAGTCACATCAAACCCCGAGGGCGTCTTCGACGGCTTCGGTTGTTCCGGCTGCTTCGTGTCGCGTAATAAATTGACGTCAGGCACAGTTTAGTTCGTTAGCATGTTAGCGGTTTGGATGTTGGGGGTTAGCTAGATAGCTTTTTAGCTCGTTAGCTGGGTAGTTCATTCGTAGATTCGCCGCTATTCGAAGATTCGTAGCTGTCAGGCCACGATTTCGCGCATAGCTAAACCAATCGCGACCGCAAAACGCGGTCCAATTTCTTGTAAAACCGGTTGCAAGTCAGTCGGATAAACAATCCGGGCCCAGGGGTCACCAATAAACGTTTTTATCGAAAGCGTTTTTTCGATATAGGCCGGAAGATTTAACAGAAAGGCCGACCCGCCCGCCAGAATGATCTTCTCGACCGGACCCGCCCGTTGATTGCGATACAGGTTCAAGACAAAACGAATTTCGTTGATAATCGAACTAATCACGAATTCGATTGTTTTCGGTACTTGAGAAACATTTTGCTGATGGGTACTTAATCCGAAATCGCGTTTAAATTGTTCGGCTCGATCGCGGTCAATCGTCAGACTCTGACCGATCGTTTTAGTAATGGTTTCACCGCCGACATCAATACTGCGGTTGATGAGCGGGATGCCGTCCACCATAATCGCGATATCAGTCGCGGTGGCCCCGATATCGACGATCATGGCGGGAGATGGATCGCTGCCGACGAGGGAACGTTCCAATGCCAAAGCTTCAGTCTCAAGATTATCAAGCTGCAGACCGGCCATTTTAAACATGTCGATGTAGCGTTTGACTAAGCTTTTCGGAGCGGCGGTGATGAGCACTCGTAAATTTTTCGGAGCGCGCTCCGCCGCCTGCCCACTCGGGGAACTTTCTTTGAGTAGTTTCCAATCCAACACCAATTCATCGATTGGCATCGGCACAAATTTCTTGGCTTCAAATCTGACGGCCGAATTGAGTTCTTTGCGCGTCATCAGCGGCAGACTAATAATTGAGCTGAAGACGGTAAAGCTCGGCAGAGCCGCGATTACACGTGAGGTCGACACTTTGGCTTCACGCATCAGGGTCTTGAGCGCGTTGATCACGACCTGTTGATCGGCCGCGGCTTCGCTTTTCACGATATCGGTTGATTGTTCAATGTACCCGTAGGTCATCAAACGCGGGCGACCATTGTCGTCGCCCAATTGCACGGCCTTAATACTGGACGTGCCGATATCGATTCCGAGAAAGCTTTGTTTTGGGGTAAAAGCAGACATGCGAAGCTACATTTCAGAACTTCACGCTCAGCCGTTGATGGTTTCGAACATCGGCCGACTGTCCATAAAAGAGCCATTCTCCACAGGCTTCAGTATAGCACAAAATTGTCGAGAAGTCAAAGCTCTTATGAAGTAAAAATCTACGGATTCGCTCCTAAAGTGTTGGGCAAGGCGCTAGCAAAATCAGTCATCCCGGGCAATGGGTTCGACAAGAACCGACCATCAAAAATCACTAATTCTGCGGGGACCGGATTATCCAAAGTCCCGGCAAACGTTCGCCCGAAATCAAAATTCTTGGCAATTAACATGCCCCGGATCGTTAACGGATATCGGTTATTCAAGCTTCCTGAAGTAGTATGAATAGTTCCGAAAACCAAATAGGTCCCGACCAGGTTCGTCACCTGGCTATCAATCGTCAAGTCGCCGTTAACAATCACGACCAGCGAGGAGAGTTGTTTCAAATCAGTTAAGTTATCGTTTGAATAACTCAGGTTCGCAGTGATGGTCAGGTTTCCATTGACCACCACTAACCCAGCACTGCCGGCGGTCGTGGTCAGATTTTGAGAGAAGGTCATATCATCATCCAAATGCGCGGCGGCGTTGTTGACGATATAGACTTTGCCTCCCAAGGTGGTTGTATACTGATTCTGGGCATTCGCGATAGCGGAGGCAAAAATTGAAGGATTGGGGTTACTGCAGGTCGTCGTTGTCCGCAGATCCGCGCAGGTCGTCGTGACAATCGACGTACCGAATTTATTCTTCGATCCGCCGACATCGCGCGTCAACCCGGTCACATCTAACCGGCCCAGGACGTTGGAGTAGATATTCGACGGGCCGATCAAGGCAATATTCTGGGTTTGTGGTTTCAGCGCGCCGGAGCCCTGAGTGGAACAGAAGTTGGTGATCGATCCGCCAGACAAGATGACGTATGAGGCATTACACAAACCGGTTGGAGGAACAGCGGTATTAGTTGAACCAATGTGGCCTTTCGCAAACACATCACCCAATCGAGTTTGGATGAAGGGTTGGACGCCGGTCCGCAGCGAACTAAAGTCCAACCACCCCAGGTCCGGGCTCCAGGCATACCCGACGAACTGCTGGTGGTCAGAATCATAATTCACTCCGTACTGCTGGCAAGCGGTGACAGCATCGCAGGTGGCGCCAACTAAACACTGCCCGAGGTTTGGTTGGCAGTCGGTGTCAGTAGTACAACGCGTACTGCCTGACAAAGAGCAACGCCCTTGCGGCCCGCAACTGACGCCGGGGTGGCCTTTGGTGGTACATTCGGCGTCATTGACACACGTATCAGCCGTCCCTTGGCAATAGTAATGACAACTCGTGCCACTTGAACAACTATGCAGTTTGTTATCTTGGCAAAAGGCACACGACATCGGTGATGATCCAGAACATTTCCGACAATTGACAAAGGGTGGACTCGTGGTTGGCACTGAGCCTCCCCGAATATGCACCCAACCGCTATTGGCCGAGCCGGCTAAGGTCAAGAACCGACCCCAACCGTTCAAGGCGGTTCCGGTTAACGCATCAGTACAGGCGTCGAGGGTACTCGGGCTGCAGTTCGGATTGGGAGCTCCACCCGGTGGCGGCGCGCCGGTATCCGTTTGATCGAACGAAAGCCAGCCGAGCGAGGTACAGGCAATTGGATTGGAGCTGGTGCCACAGGTCAGTCGGTTGGCCGGCTTGTTTGATAGGCCTCCCAAGCTGGGGGTGCCAGAGCCATTGGCCGGCGGGGTATCGATACTCCCGAACTTACAATCCGCCTGCAGAGTACAAATCAACCCCTGCTGACTCTCACCACCGCGCAAACAGGCGA